>CATEFX010000027.1 GCA_949499105.1 Formosa sp. Hel1_33_131
CTTCAAGACCAATTAGATAACGCACAGATAGGCTCAATAACAGACGTTGACGGTAATACGTACAACAGCCTAGCTTACGGCAACCAAGTATGGACTTTAGAAAACGCTGAGATGGAAACTTATAGAGACGGTACAGAGATTCCACAAATCACGGAAGCAGATGATTGGGCAGCCCTCACCACAGGCGCTTGGTGTTATTATGAGAATGACGAAACAAAAGGAAAGCTTTATAACTGGTATGCAGTGATGGGCATTCACGATGCTGATTCATCGTCAGACCCATCGCTTAGAAAAGAATTTGCACCAGAGGGTTGGCACGTACCATCAGATGCTGAGTGGACAACGCTTGAAGAACACCTCATAGCTAACGACTATAATTACGACGGTACTACCACAGGAAACAAAATAGCTAAAGCTATGGCATCCACATCGGGGTGGAACAGTGCAACAAACATAGGAGCTCCAGGCAATAACCAAAGCTCTAACAACAGCAGCGGCTTTAACGGCTTCCCTGAGGGTTTCCGTAGCTTCAATGGTTCGTTCAACAATGAGGGTTACAGTGCCTTCTTTTGAAGTTCCACTGAGATCAATACAAATGACGCATGGTACCGCTACCTGCTCTTCAACGTCAGTACCCTAAGCAGTAGCTCCAATTACAAGCAAATCGGCTTTTCAGTGCGTTTTGTTAGGGATTAATTTTTCTTGACGCTTGACTCTTAAAGGGGCTGCCTTGTGCAGCCCCGTCTTTTTCAATCAGCGCCGTAAGGCGCTTAAAAAATCTAACGCAACTTTGGGTTTGATTTTTTCTAAGAAGTTTCAAAAAAGTTGTTTAAAAAATCGAGGGTTTGTTTCGAAGACAGCTCAATGGGATGTAAAGTCAAACCAGTAATCTACGTTGCGGGTTTATTTTTTCTATCAAAAACTCAAATTTATTTGAGTTTCTTACAAAAACAAAACTAAAAAGCAATGGTTCTTGAGGTTCTATTTAGGCTACGGAGCTCAAAAGAGCACCATAGGTAATCTTGCCTACCGAAAGTAGGCTCGTTTCAGATTCCAAAACAACTTTAATTCGCCTCTGTTCCTTATTAATTTTTAAGTTTAGGTTGGGGAATATGTGTTAGCTTCGTTTTTACGAAATCGATGATTTTTAGTACGCATCGATGTATATATCGATCATTAAATACACTATAATAATAAATATTAAAGCCCATAAAACTGACGCTACATATTTTTTATCTTTATAACAAAATCTAGTTAAAAATCCGTATCCTGTAAGTAATATAATACAAGCAATTATCTTCATGTGTTTTGTTTTTGGAGGTTTTGAAATAGAACAATCAAGTCATTTAAGTCAACATTAGATAGGTATCGCTTTTGTTTACAAATTTCAACAAACTCAATACTTCTATTAATTAGTGTAAATCCATTGAGTTGTGAGTGAAGACTTAAATTTGTAATTTTGTGAGTGTTGACCATCGACTTAATATTTTTTGAATGCTTAAAATTACAGATTTGCAGCTCCGTTAGCAGATTTATTGTTTAGCAAATTGTCTCTTTTTCGTTGGATTTCCAAACGATTTTCGACGACCCTATAAATAGCCGCTTCAATGATATCATGTTTTTCACCGTTCATTACATTGGTGATATGCCCTGTTGAGTAAGACTCGCCATCTTTGTTGTATTCGTTACTATCATTTAATTCCTTTTGAATGATGTATGCATATCGATGCCCGATAATACTCTTTATGGATTCTTTAGCCGTTTTATTAATCATTGAAACCTTCTATTTTTTTATTTCGCTTTTTTCTTTTACTTTACTAGCGCATTACTGTTATAAATATAATATAAATATCTAATATATAAAAATAATTATCTAATTATTTAATGACACACAAGGAAAAAATATTAAAATACTTGAACTTAAAAGGAATTAAGACATCAGTTTTTTACAGAAACTGTAAATTTTCTAATGGGTTTTTAGACTCAGGAAAGTCATTTGGAGCAGATAAATTAGCTATTATTCTAGATAATTATCAAGATTTAAACGTCACATGGTTGCTGCACGATATAGGAGAAATGCTTTTATCGGACCCGAGTGCATTAAATGAACCGAAATTAAGGTATGGAAAAGATGTCAAGGATTTGCTTTATGAGCAAATAGAAGAAAATAGAATATTAAAGCTTGAAAATAAATCTTTAAAGGAAACCGTGGAGAATTTAAGAAAAACGGACTAACATGTTCCTAGTCCAAATTCATTAAATTAGAAAAGAGATAAACAAACCATTCATTGCTCCCAAATCCCCACGAATCGACATTTTTTCTTAAAAATATAAAACGAGTTAGCTATCTTTGAGTTTTAATAAATATATGAAAGATAAAGTTATTGTTACCGGCGGTTGTGGATATATTGGGTCCCATACAGTAATCACATTGATTCACCACAATTATGAAGTCGTGATCATTGATGATTTTTCAAACTCAAGTCCTCAAATTTTAGATCGTATTGAGCGTATTTCAGGCGTAAGGCCCCATTTTGAACAGGTTGATTTGAAATCGTTTGAAGCGACTCAAGCCGTTTTTAAGACCCATAAAGATGCCAAGGCCGTCATTCATTTTGCAGCTCATAAAGCGGTGGCAGAATCGATTCAAAATCCATTGATGTATTATCAAAACAATCTTTTTTCATTGTTAAATGTGTTGAAAGCCCAGCAAGACCACAGCATCAATCATCTTATATTTTCCTCCTCAGCAACCGTCTATGGAAATCCTTCCAAAATGCCAATTACAGAAGATGCACCTACACAGCGATCCTCTTCACCTTATGGAAATACCAAAAAAATTGCGGAAGAAATTTTAGAAGATTTTACAAATTCTCAATCTGAAATATCCGTCATTTCATTGCGTTATTTCAATCCAATTGGTGCGCATGCGTCCGGACAAATAGGGGAGTTTCCGAGTGGAATCCCTAATAATTTAATGCCTTACATCACACAAACCGCAGCGGGCATTAGAGAAAAATTGATGGTCTTTGGAAACGATTACCCAACCAAAGATGGAACGCCCATTAGAGACTACATTCATGTAGTAGATTTGGCCGAAGCGCACTTGAAAGCACTTGAACGACTGTTAGATACAAGCACCACATCCCCATTAGAAATTTTTAATGTAGGTACTGGAAATGGTTTTTCGGTATTAGAAATGATTAAAGCTTTTGAAGCGGTAAGCGGAAGCCCATTAAATTACGAAATCACAGATCGAAGACCTGGCGATGTTCCAGAAATGTTTGCCTCTACAACTTTGGCCAAAAATGTTTTAAAATGGGAAGCAAGCCGTAATTTAAAAGACATGATTCAATCGTCCTGGACCTGGGAACAAAATCTAAGAAGCGAGCTCAAATAAATAGTTTAAGTATATTATTTTATTAGGGATCAATGACAGTTATATCTTGATTCAATTTGTGGTTCAGAAACCATTTCGGAAGGGGAGATGTATTTAATGCCAAGTCCCATCCCGCGTAGGATGAATAATAATCCGATAACGACCACAAACATTGGGATTGCCCTCACGATGTTTTGCTTGGCTTTTCCTTTTAAAAAATTACCAAGATAAATGGCAACAGTCATCAGTGGAATTGTACCCATTCCAAAAAGAGCGAGGTACAAGGCGCCATAACTAGCGCCTCCGCCAGCCATGGCTCCAAAAATTGCCATATAGACCAATCCGCAGGGCAATAAGCCATTGAAGAAACCTAAGCTAAAAAAGCGGCTTGAATTCTTTTTTTTCAGATGGACACCCATGGCGTTTTTTACTTTTGAAACCATTGCATAGATCGGACTTGAAAAATGATGTCGATTCAATATTTTGGATGGGAGGAGCGTCAAAAGGATCATGCTTACTCCAATTAAAATGGATAAGTATTGTTGTGCGCCAAATAAATTCAGGCTTTTTCCAACGAGCCCAAACACAAATCCCAAAAGGCTGTAAGTGAATAATCGACCAGCATGATAGCTTAGCAGTTGTAAGATTCGTTTGCTACGGTTTTTTCGATCCAGGGGTAACAAAAAGGCAATAGGGCCGCACATCCCTATGCAGTGAAAACTCCCTAATAAACCAAGGACGAGCGCAGACCACAGCATTAATACACTATTTTTTGTTTATACAGATATAATTTTCCTTCATAAGTCCATTGAATGGTGATGTTCCAACGTCCCCTCACAAACCTTTTATGTGGAATGTGCATTTTAGAGCCAACAAAAGCTAAAGGAATTTCAAAATCCAACTGTTGATTGGAAGGCCTGTACAGAGCGATAGTACCTTTGGTTTTTGTGGACTCAAATTTTTTTGGAAATGTAATTTGCCAGCCGTTTGAAACCTTTTTACTGTCTATTTTTTCTGTTAGATTATGCGTATTTGTTTCAGCATCAATTTCGGTTTGATACACCATCTCTTTGGCGTAGTAATCGTCAGTAACCAGATCATGACTGTATTTTTTGTCCGTACTCATTGTAATAACAAAATAGAGAATAAAGCTTATAAAACTTAGTATCGCAAATATAATTCCTGTTCCCCAATTCCATTTCATAGTTTTCATATTCAATTTTTATTGTATAAAATCAACCAAATTATTTATAACTTCTTGGGCCTAAAAAGGCAGTTGTGATGGTTTCTATAAGACGATCGCCACTATAGATGCCTATTTCTAATCGGTCCTTATCGCCTGTTAAAGCACTCGCATTGATTTCAATGAATAAGGTGCCTTCGGCTAAGCTTTCTTTCTCCAGTTTAAAATCTTCATGAGACACCATTTTGATAGTTCCTTTATGTGATAAAAGTTCAAATCGAATGCCATCAATAGCATCAATAGTTTTATTGAAAATTTTATAGGTATACACGTTGCTAATGATGTTATTTTCTTTGTGTTCATACAATTGACCAGGTAATCTTAGCAAGCGAGCATCGATATCATTCCGTAGAAATAGAATGCCAATTAACACAGTGGTTACAATGCCCAATAGGATAGAATATCCTTTGAGACGTGGGGTGTAACTGAATTTCTTCTTCTTTTCAATGGCGTCTTCACTTGCATACCGAATGAGTCCTTTGGGTAAATCAACGGCTTCCATCATGTGGTCGCACGCATCGATACAAGCAGTGCAATTGATACACTCTAGCTGTGTGCCATTTCGAATGTCAATTCCGGTCGGACAGACATGAACACAAGCAAAACAATCGATACAATCGCCTTTGCCAGTCGTAGGTCGCTGCTCATTTTTTTTAAATTTAGCACGGCCCGCTTCTTTTTCACCACGTTTATGGTCATAGGCAACCACAATCGATTTGTTGTCTAGTAAAGCGCCTTGCAAACGTCCATATGGACACACAATGATGCACACTTGTTCTCTAAACCAAGCAAATATAAAGTAAAATACGCCTGTAAAAATAAGTAAGGATATCAGGGTGCTTCTGTGTTTTTGAGGACCATCAGAAATATATCCCAACAGTTGGTCACTCCCAATTAGGTAGGCCAGAAACACATTCGCAATCAGAAATGAAATGATAAAGAAAACGATCCATTTTAAAACTCTTTTCTTTATTTTCTCAGCATTCCATGGCATTTTGGATAAGCGGATTTGTTTCCCTCTATCGCCATCGATCCAGTATTCAATCCTTCTAAAAACCATTTCCATAAAAATAGTTTGCGGACAAATCCATCCACAAAATAAGCGTCCAAATGCCACAGTAAAGACAATGACAAATACCACTCCGATCATCATCATTATGACAAATAAATGAAAGTCTTGTGGCCAAAAAGGAATTCCAAAAATATTAAAACGTCGCTCGAGTACATTAAACATCAAGAACTGATTCCCACCTATTTTGATAAAAGGGGCCGTGAATAAAAAAACAAGTAAAATGTAACTTACATATTTGCGGTATTCATACCATTTTCCATCTGGTTTTTTTGGAAACACCCATGCTCGATCTCCTTCGTTGTTAAGAGTTCCAATGCTGTCTCTAAAATTTTCTTGTCCCTGTGCTGCCATTAAGGGTTTTTTTTAGGTTTTCTTAAAAGTAAGAGAAAGATGGCATCAAAAACTCCAACAACCGAATGCTGTACATCTTGGGGGATGTCAAAGGAATCGAATCGTTCGAGGCGGTAGCTAGTAGTCGCTGTATTAAAATCGATCTCGCCTTGAATCACCATTATTTTTGCTTTAGAAGTCGTAAGGTTTTCCGGTAACTCAATACCACTCCGCAACCCGATCACAAGTAATTTTTTACCCTCCTTATCATAGAATTTCTTGATCAATGGTTTTTTGCTTTTAGAGAGTGATTCGGATATTTCGTTTAAAACTAGCATCAATTTTTTTTAATGAGTTATCACTATTTTACGGATTAGGGTCGAAAATCGTCTCGTAAATTTTTGATCAAAATTATTCTTGCGGTTATGGGTCTACCCACACATCCCCTTCAGGATCTTTTGGCTCTGCAGGGGTTGATCCTTGAAAACGCAAGACATAGCTTGAAACTTGAGCAATTTCTAAAGGTTTTAATTCACTTTTCCATGAAATCATTCCTTTTCCACTCCGACCGCCCTCAGAAATGGTGTTAAATACATTTTTGATACCACCTCCTAATATCCAGTGTGAATCGGTCAGGTTGGGGCCAATTCCACCACCACCATCTGCTTTGTGGCAGGCGATACATTTTGATGTAAAAATTTTTTGACCTGCTTTTAAATCACTTGCTTCAGTCAGTAATGAAACTGTATTGGCATCTACCAGATTTTTGGCAGTTTTCTTCCATTTTTCAATTTCAATGTTGGCTTCTGCAACGGCGATTTCATACTCCTCAACTTGACTGTAATCATTGAGAACTTCAAAACGCACTAGATACACTATCGCAAATAAAATAGTCCCATAAAAACCATATACCCACCAAGGTGGCAATTTGTTATCTAATTCGCGTATACCGTCATAGTCATGATCTAAAATAATCTCAAGCTCTTCTTCAATCGCTTTACTTCCTAGAGCGGCGGTGTATTTTTCTTTTATCCATTTAAAGCGGTTTGCTTTATTGGTAGCAGATTCTTCATCATATCTCTTTTTTGCTTCTGGGGATAACGTTTGGTAAAGAATCCGTTGAAGAGTTGCGATACAGACTTCACCAGCGATGTGAAAACAAAGGATGAATACATAAATTGTCCACAGCCATGGTTGCTCTGAAAAGGCCCAGTTTTCGCCTGTCGCCCCAACCCAATTCAAAAATAAATATCCTAAAAAGGCAACGGCTATCATTCTTAAAAAAGATGCAGTAGTTCTCATAATTTAGTTTGATTTGGGGTTATCGTATTGTCATTTAAAGGGATGTTACTAATTTCTTCAATGTGAGCAGTTTTTGCAGTACAGACCCACCAGAAAAGTACTACAAAAAAGATGAAAAATATTAGTAACGAAATTAGAGGGTAGATTCCTACACCTTCAATATTTTCTAGGGTACCTTTTACAAACTTTAACATGCCTTATTTATTTAGTTCTAATTCAGTAGTCGTTTTTACACTTATATCTGTTCCGAGACGTTGCAAATACGCTATAAGTGCCACCACTTCTCGGTTCCGCATTTCAATGAATTCTTCATCATTTTGTTGCGCATATTTTTTATCAGCTTCGTAGGTTTTTGCAAAATCAGGATCGTTGTATAAGTTTTTCTCTATTTCGGTGCCTTGTTCGAGCATCCATTGTTGAGCGGCTTCTATTTCTTCCTTTGAATACGGAACCCCTAGTGAGCGCATCGCTTCCATTTTAGCTTTCGTATAGCTTTTGTCTAATTTGTTTTTAATGAGCCATTTATAAGAAGGCATTATGGAGCCTGAAGAAGTCGTTTGCGGATCGTAAAAATGATTCAAATGCCAGTTATCACTATATTTTCCGCCAATTCGTAAAAGATCGGGTCCTGTGCGTTTGCTCCCCCAAAGAAAGGGGTGATCATACACAAATTCGCCTGCTTTGGCATATTCACCATAGCGCTCCACTTCACTTCTAAAAGGACGCACCATTTGTGAATGGCAGCCGACACAACCCTCTCTAATATAAAGATCTCTTCCTTCTAATTCTAATGGTGAATACGGTTTGACACTTGAAATGACTGGAATATAATCATCGACAATTAGTGAGGGAATAATTTGTACAATGCCCCCAATTAAAATAGCAATGGTTGCAAAAATAGTAAGCTTTATAGGGCGTCTTTCTAGCCAAGTATGGTAAGCTTCTTTTGACGTTCGTTTTTTAGTCACTTTTTGAAGTGGCGCTGCTTCCGCAAGCTCATCAGTTACTTTAGAGCCTGCTCGAGCAGTCATTATAATATTATAAACACCTACCAACGCTCCAAGAATAAACATTGAGCCTCCAATAGCGCGCATCCAGTACATTGGGATGATTTCATGGACTGTTTCTAAAAAATTCCCATACGTAAGGGTGCCATCTGGATTAAACTGTTTCCACATGGATGCTTGAACAAATCCAGCGACATACATTGGTAACGCGTACATGATAATCCCTAAGGTGCCTATCCAGAAATGTGCGTTTGCAAGTCGAGTGGACCACAGCGATGTTTTGAATAATTTTGGAACCATCCAATACACCATCCCAAAGGTTAAGAAGCCATTCCAAGCCAAAGCACCCACATGAACATGTGCAATCACCCAATCGCTAAAATGCGCAATCGCATTGACGTTTTTAAGTGCGAGCATAGGGCCTTCAAAGGTTGCCATTCCATAGCCTGTAATGGCGACGACCATGAATTTTAAAACAGGATCAGTACGGACTTTGTCCCAAACGCCTCGTAAGGTTAGGAGTCCATTAATCATCCCGCCCCAAGACGGGGCAATAAGCATGATAGAAAATGCAACGCCGAGGTTTTGAGCCCAGTCTGGCAAAGAAGAATAAAGGAGGTGGTGTGGTCCTGCCCATATATATATGAATATTAAGGACCAGAAGTGAACAATTGATAGTTTATAAGAATACACGGGCCTATTTGCTGCCTTAGGGACAAAGTAGTACATCAACCCTAAAAAAGGCGTGGTTAAAAAGAAGGCGACTGCATTATGACCATACCACCATTGTACCAAAGCATCTTGAACACCGGCATACATCGAATAACTTTTTAAAGCACTTACTGGCACCTCCATACTGTTGACGATGTGCAATACGGCGACCGTCACAAAGGTTCCTAAATAAAACCAGATGGCAACATATAAATGCCGTTGCCGTCTTTTTAAAATTGTTCCAATTAAATTAGCTCCAAAAGCGACCCAGATTAATGCAATAGCAATATCGAATGGCCATTCTAATTCGGCATATTCTTTAGAAGTTGTATAGCCCAACGGCAGTGTAATAGCAGCGCCCACAATAATGGCTTGCCACCCCCAAAAATTTAAATTACTTAACCAATTTTTCCACATTCGAGCTTTG
This sequence comes from Formosa sp. Hel1_33_131, assembly GCA_949499105.1. GTDB lineage: Bacteria > Bacteroidota > Bacteroidia > Flavobacteriales > Flavobacteriaceae > Hel1-33-131. The sequence goes on from CATEFX010000027.1 coordinate 9,472, forward strand.
AGCAAACGTTGGGATGAATAATAGACCCCTGCAAAAATCGCATTTCCTATAAATGCAAAAATCACTGCATTGGTATGTAATGGGCGTAAACGCCCAAAACTTAGCCAAGAAATTCCGTCTGTAAGATTGGGGAATAAAAACATGAAGGCTAATAAAAGCCCGATACTCATCCCAACAATACCCCAAATCATTGTTGCGATGATAAACTTTTGTACAATCTTATTGTCGTAATAAAACTTCTGTAAATCCATAGTTAGGTCGGTTGTTTTGTGATTGAGGGTTGTTCATTTTTTTTGTGGGCACTTTGTGTTTTATTTTTGATGAGTTCGTCCTCAAAAAGCATTCGCACCGAAGGCGTATAAGTATCATCATACTGACCTCTTTTTACGGATACAATAAAGGCAACAAAAAAGAGGAGTGCAATAATCACACTTATTGCAAGTAGCATATAAATAATACTCATACCTGTTTTAATTTATATTGTAAAATTACCAATGCGGATTTCTTAAATAGATGACTTATGTCAACTTTGATTTTTTTTTCGAGACTACTTTTCTGAAATGCATATTTCATAGTTATTGGTTTTCATTTATGTTCAATTTTTCTCCTAAGATATAAGTGTAAACAGTCGTAAATAAGACAATGCTGATAGAACTTAAAGGCATCAAAATTGCTGCGACTATAGGGGCTAGATGTCCAGAAACAGCAAATCCAATTCCGATTAAATTATAGCACAATGAGATCATAAAGGCATATTTGATTCCCTTTTTTCCTTTTCGTGAAAGCGTCATAAACGTAGCGATATCTTTAAATCGAGAGGCGTCTAAAATACCATCACAGGCTGGAGAAAACACATTGATATTTTCTGAAATGACTAGACCAACGTTGCTTTGAGCGAGTGCCCCAGCATCATTCAAACCATCTCCAACCATTAGTACCTTCCTGCCTTTTTTTTGAAGTGCTTTTATGTAGTTGAGCTTGTCGATTGGTTTTTGATTAAAAACAAGATCGGTGTGTTTGGGAAGTAAGGCTTTTAAATGATTTTTTTCACCTTCATTATCGCCAGAAAGTACGGTGAGTTTACAGTTTTTTTCGAGCGATTTAAATACGTTTTGCATCCCTTCTCGGTACTCGTTATAAAAAATATAGCAGCCTTTATAACAATCGTTGGTGCTAATGTGAACGCTGGTTTTGTTTTGGGCAAATTCAGCTCTATCGGCGTGTGGACTCGCCACAAAAGCATACGAACCAACTTTGATTGAATTGCGATTTAAAACGCCAACGAGTCCCTGTCCAACTTCTTCTTTAAAATCGTCGAGTGTGTAAATATTATGCTCTCGAAGTAAATTATATAATGAGCGACTCAAAGGATGGTTTGAGGCGCGTAAGGTAGAGGTCAATAAGGATTGTTCTTCATCAGTAAGTTCAACGCCCTCATAAGTGATTACGTTTTTATAGCTGGTGGTGAGGGTGCCTGTTTTGTCAAACACTACAGTATCTATCGTAGCCAATTGCTCAATGACGCCACTATTTTTGACGTAGCATTTATGGGTCCCAAAAATTCGTAATAGATTGCCAAGTGTAAACGGGGCTGCGAGTGCAATGGCACAGGGGCAAGCGACGATAAGGACTGCTGTAAACACATTAAGCGCCAAAGACGGGTTGTAAAACAACCAAAACAGTGTTGCTAAAAGTGCAATACTTAGAATGCTAATGGTAAAGCGCTTGCTAATTTGATCGGTTATGGTTTGAAACGTACTTTGTGTATGTTTGCTAAAAATTTCATTTGACCATAGCTGGGTCAAATAACTTTGTTTTACCGATTTTAGGACTTCCATTTCCAAAACACCACTTTGCTGTTTTCCTCCAGCAAATAAGCGATCACCAGGGTGTTTAGAAATAAGTTCAGCTTCGCCAGTAACAAAACTGTAGTCGATCAAAGCAGTGCCTTTAACTAACAGTCCATCCACAGGGATCAATTCGTTATTTCTAATAATAATTCTATTTCCAGCGACTAAATCATACACTGGGGTTTGTTCTTCATCTAGATCTTTTTTTGGATAATTCTCAGCGTTCATTGTGTTAGAACTCGCTTTTATTAATTGGGTCACTGCAATCGGAAAATACGATTTGTAGTCCCTTTCGAAAGAGAGAAATGCATATGTTTTTTGCTGAAAAAATTTCCCCAATAATAAAAAAAAGACCAGCCCAGCCATACTGTCTAAAAACCCAGAACCCAAGTTCAAAACAATTTCAACCGCAGAACGCATAAAAAGCACCAAAATTCCAATCGCAATTGGGACATCAATATTTAGCATTTTAGAGCGAATACTCTTATAGGCTGAAACCAAATACTCACTACCAGAGTAGAATGCGACAGGGACTGAAAACACCAAAATGAGCCATCTAAACACAGGTTTATAACGGTCAAGCCAAAACTCAGAAACTTCAAAATATTCTGGAAATGATAAAAACATAATATTTCCAAAGGCAAAACCTGCGACCCCTAATTTATAAATTAATCGTCGATTTACAGTTGGTGTTTTAGGGACGGAGTCGTTTAGTGAGATGTAGGGTTCATAGCCTATTTTAGCGATTAAAAGAACGAGCTTGTGTAGTGTGAGTGTTTTTGATGAAAAAGTAATTCGAACGGTTTTCTTTGGGAAATTGACTTGTGAAGTTTTGATGTCCGGATTTAATTTATTTAAATTTTCGAGCACCCAAATACATGAACTGCAATGGATAGTAGGAATGACAAATGAAACGACTTTAGTTGAAAGCTCATCAAATTCTAAAAGTTTTTGAGCAATCGTTTCATTTTTTAAAAAATCAAATTTTGCATTAAATTTGGATGGAATACTACCAGGCGATGTTTCCAATTCGTAATAATACGAGAGGTTGTTTTCGTTTAAGATCTCAAAAACGGTCTTGCATCCTTGACAGCAAAAATAGTTTTCTTGATGCTTGATCCTTGTGGTCACACATTCATCTCCACAATGGAAACATAGAGTCATAGTTTGTTAGAATTTGGGGGTTATTCTAATACAATAATACAAATTTCTAGCTACATATATGTTAAAACGATGACTATTGTCAACACTCTAAATTTGAATAGTTCCTAAATAATTTACTTTATATTTAAAAAAAGAACTCCTATTTTTTTGAAAGTATATTTATATTGCTACTTTTAGTAGATGGAAAACTATAAAGAGGATAGGTGCGAAAATTGCTTGGTAAGGCAATTAAATGCCCTAAAGTCTCTTAATAAGGACCAATTAAAGCGCATTTCTGATAGTAAGATTTCTAAATCTATAAAAAAAGGAGATTCAATATTTGAAGAAGGGGAAAAATTAAATGGCGTTTTTTGTATTAGGAACGGTGCATCGAAGCTTTCAAAAATGAGTGACAACGGGAAAGATACAATCTTAAAAATAGCAACTCGGGGTGAAGTACTTGGGCAACGCTCTGTTATTACCGAAGAAAAAACAAACCTAAGCGCCATCGCTATAAATGATATGCAACTGTGCTTTATTCCTAAAGTTCATCTCATGGATAGTATTAATACGAATCCTCGTTTTGCAAAGGCGATTTTGATTCAAATGGCTAAAGATCTTAAATACGCCGATGATGTGATTGTTAATATTGCTCAAAAAACCGTTAAGCAGCGTGTTGCTGAGGTTGTTTTATACCTTGATGAAAATTTTGGGGTCGATGATCAAGGTTATATTGCAATGACGCTCACAAGAGAAGATATTGCAAACATTGTAGGCACTGCAAAAGAAACCTGCATCCGAACCCTTACGAGTTTAAAAAAAGGAGGGTTGATTTCCACTGTAGGGAAGCGTATAAAAATTGAAGATCACAAAGCCCTAATTCGATTGTCAGAAAACATGTAATTTTTGGACCCTATTTTTTTGAGGGTCATTTATCGTATATTTACGATACAGTTTCATTAAATGAAAATAAATAAGCTATTAATTTTTTATATTGTGTTAAACGTTTTTTCGTCTAGCTTGATACATTCACAGGGACATCTGGAAAATTACCCAAATATTGTTGTCATCGTTGTCGATGATTTAGGGTTTTACGATTTGAGTTTTACGGGCTCACAATTATACAATACTCCCAATGTTGATCGCCTAGCGAGCGCCTCAGTATCCTTTACAAACGCCTATTCAAATTATCCGCGTTGTGTGCCCTCTCGTTATGCGTTGATGACCAGTAGGTATCCTGTAAATGAAAATAAAGGAAGTCTTCACGAAATTCCGAGTTCGCAAAATTTCATCTATCAATTTAACACCCTTGGTTATGCGACTTCCTATGTGGGGAAGTGGCACTTGGGTACCGATCAAAACAGTCCAAAGGGATTTGGTTTTAAGCATTCGTTTGCGGCCGGAGAAGCCGGTGGATTGGCAAGTCATTTCTATCCTTTTAATACTAAAAAAAACGGAAAACCCGCACCGCACTCCGTTGAAGACTTTGAAGGACTTTCTGATAAAGGCAATTATTCATCTGATTTACTGACCGATGCTTCGATTGATTTTATCCAAAAAAACGAAAACCGTCCTTTTTTAGCCGTACTCGCATATTATGCCGTACATACCCCAATCGAAGCAAAGCAGGAAGATATTCAACGCAATAAATCTCAACTCGACACAATCGATTTTGGGGAAACTCCTAACTATATTAAAGAAGGGCATGGTCGCCGAAAAATGCGTCAAGACGATCCGGCATACGCAGGACTGGTCGAAAATGTAGATCATAATGTAGGGCGAGTTTTAGCGACCTTAAACGCTTTAAATATTGCAAATAATACCATAATCATTCTAACATCCGATCATGGTGGATTGTCAAATGGTGGGTCTAAATGGAAACGGCATTTAGCCACTTCAAACCTGCCGTTGAAAGCTGGGAAGGGTTGGTTGTACGAAGGCGGTATTCGTGTGCCACTTTTTGTGAGTTGGCCTCAAAAAATTCATCCAAAAATTGAAACAGAATCTATTGTGCTTGGAATGGATGTTTTTCCAACACTTTTGGATCTGGTGGCTCAAAAATTAATCGCTAACATGGATGGAATCAGCTTTAAGAAAGTCTTATTAAATCAAGAAAAATGGCACCAACGTACCGTGTTTTGGCATTCAAGCAAAGCGAGGCCATATTCTACTGGAGATGATAAGTCTTCTGCAATTCGAATGGGAGATTATAAATTGATCGATTTTTATGAAACTGATAAAACCGAATTATATAACCTTAAAAAGGATGTAGGAGAACTCAATGATTTATCTAAATCTAATCTCGAATTAACTTCAAAATTAAAACACAAACTAGACCAATGGAAACAAAATCACCAGCTTTAAAATCATATATCAACGACGTTCCAGATTTTCCAAAAAAAGGAATTATATTTAAAGATATGACTTCATTACTCGAAAGCCCAGAAGGAGTGGAGCTGTGTCTTGAAGCACTATTGTCGCCCCTTAAAAACAAGCAAATAGATAAAGTTGTAGCCATAGAAGCACGTGGATTTTTCTTTGGGATGCTGTTGGCAAGGGCCTTAAAAGTGCCATTTATACCGGTTCGGAAACCCGGGAAATTACCTCGTAAAGTACTGAGACAATCTTATGATTTGGAGTACGGGTCAGATGTTTTAGAAATCCATGAGGACGCTATAAAATCAGGCGATAAAATAGTCATTCATGATGATGTTTTAGCAACAGGCGGAACCGCTCAAGCCGTTTGTGAAATGGTGAAGTCGTTAGGGGGTCAAATCGTACAATGTAATTTTATTATGCAACTCGACTTTCTTGAAGGGGCTAAAAAACTAGCGCCACACACGATCTTTTCTGCTGTAAACTATTAATTAGTCCAACGCTTTTTTAGTGATATAAAGCCGCCACCCAAACAACACCATTTGTGATTTAGATGCTTTACTAAGATCGACTTGTTTTTTTGTCAAACTAGGAAGTATTAATTTATTGATCCTTGCGATGAGTTTAAAAACTATTTTTGAATTCATAGTCCAAAAATAGAGATTCTTATCCTAATTTTACTCAAATTTCATATCTTAGATTTATCTTCGTCAAAAAATTAACATTATGGATATTGTTTTGATGCTGCTAGGATTTGTACTGTTGGTGGTTGGTGGTGATTTTTTGGTACGAGCCTCGGTGGCGTTATCGCTCAAGCTTAATATTTCTAAAATGGTTGTTGGGTTAACGGTGGTGTCGTTTGCGACCTCTTTCCCTGAACTTTTGGTCAGTTTAAATGCGGCAATGAGTGGGTCTCCATCCATTGCAATTAATAATGTGATTGGGTCTAATATTGCAAATATTGGGCTGGTACTAGGAATCACGGCCTTAATTGGGACTATTTATGTCGATTCCTCCTTCTATAAATTCAACTGGCCTGCCTTGATGATTTTCTCGCTTACTTTTTATTACTTCCTAAGTAACGATCATCAATTAACCGCATTTGAAGGCGCAATTTTATTTCTTGGTTTAATTGTGTTTGTGGTGTTATTACTCAAAAAATCAAGTGCATCAGAGGATGATCATGACGAATCCTTGGAGCTCCAAACGGGCACTTCTAATTTTAAAATGGTTCTCTGGTTTATCATTGGAGGGGTTGCCTTGTATTTTGGTGCCGACTGGTTAGTTAATGGTGCGATAGTCATTGCAAAACAAATAGGGGTTAGCGAGGCTGTTATTTCGGTCTCGATAATTGCAGTGGGGACAAGCGTTCCTGAGTTAGCGGCTTCAGTGATTGCTGTGATTCGAAAAGAAAAAGCTATTTCTTTAGGAAATTTAATAGGCTCGAATATTTTCAATATTGGTTCTGTTCTTGGGCTTACTGCGATGATTAAACCAATTGTTGCTGAAGATGCTCAAATTCTTTCCAGAGATATTATCTGGATGTTAGTGTTTGCTGTGATTTTAGTGCCATTAGCATTGATTTTGAAGCGGCATGAATTAAAACGAACCGAAGGGTTTGTGTTGATTTTTCTGTATGGAATTTTTATTTATTTGGCCTTTATGTCCTAGAAAATTACTAAATTTAGATCGCTAAATTATACCAATTAAACTATTATATACTATGAATACTTACGAATGTAAACAATGTGGAATGGCAGTCAAAGCAACTTGTGGAAACTGTGATGTCCCATTACAAAATGGAATGATTGATCTTCCAGATGGTTCTCAAGTACAAGTGTCTAAATGCCCAAAATGTGAAGGTAAAATTAAATCGCCTATGTGTTGTGGTAACGATATGAGTTGTAACTTATAATACAGTCTCAATTGACGAGGTCATTTATAGGTATATGGTTTAAATAAAAAAACACACTTCGGGTATTTGGTTAAAATTTGTTGAGATTTTGTCATCTTCAGGATGTAGTATATTCTATTGTTACGGCTTGCCCTTCATTTATAAGCGTAGTCATATATCAAAAAAGAGAAATCCCCCTATTAGTTTTTAGTACAACAAGTCCTTTAATACTATAAATCGATGGTTCAAAGTATTAGGGCTTCTTCATTTTTTTTAGTGACGCCATACTGCCGATGCTTTTTTTATCCAATTTTATAGTTAAATTGGTATGTGTCACTAATTGTGTTTTAGCGCATGCAATTGCCATATGTCCCTAAAAATAAACCAAAACTCCCTGATTTTTTAATATTTTAAAAGTAATATTGGATTATTAATCTTTATAAATTCGTTTTTTTTTATTAAAATTTATCGTTTGAGAAATGTAAACATTTTACCTTTTCATTGTTTTTCTCCAAGATCCTTTGAAAATTTAGTAGGAAACGATGTCACTCTTTAATGTCTATTATAAGATTATCTAAATTTTTAAAACCCTACTGATTATGAAAAAATCCTACTTATGCTTGCTGTTGTTTTCTGCACTTATGTTCACTGCTTTCGGGCAAAGACTATTTAACGGAGGCACCAATAATCTATTTTCCGAAACCACTAATTGGGCAAATAATTTAACACCAGACGTAACGACAGTCCCTCCAACGATCCCTAGTGAGATCACTCAAATCAACCAAAACCCTACGACTGTGACAGTCGATGCCGATTTTACTCAAACTAGGGTGCGGACAAACACTCCGAGAACCACTGACTTGCTTATCGAAGGAACTGGTACACTGACCATAGATTCTAATTCAACATCTAATGGTTTTGGAGCAGGAAATAGTCTTGCTATTAATTTCCAGGCAGATATTAATTTTTCTCCAAAATTAACGATTGATTGTCCAGTGACTCTCGCAAATACGGGTTCGGGGAAATGGTCAAGAGCTAATATTTCTGGAAGTTCAACTTTTCCAAGAACTATTGAATTCACGGAGAATAGTGTTTTAACTTTGGAAAAACTTAAAAACAACTTAGGATTTGTTGGAGTTGGTCATCAAATTTTATTAAATGGCACCATTACAGGGGGTGGAGATATAGGTACTAATTCCAACTTAACTTTTGGCCCCACCTTTGCGAGTCCGTTAGAAGGATTTTTGTACTTAATAACTCCAGCAAATGTAACGGTCAATTCAAATGTATTCATGGATGGAACTGCAGGAACTGCATCCAAAATACAAGCCAATAGTTCTGCAACAGTGACTTTAAATACGCCCTATGTTTTTACAAATGAACTTGAAATTAATTCCAATACCATAATAATAGGTGAGGGCTTAACATTGAATGTGAATGCCAATCAAAATGATATAGGAGTTTTAAGAACGAGAGCTGGATCGACCTTGACAATTAATTTAGGCGCTAATGTGACTGAATTTAGTTGTAAAAATCAGAGAAACAGTACAGGAGCTTGGAAAGGATCTATAGCTATCAACGGTTTCAGAGAAGGAGTTGTCCGTTTTGGAACCCTTGACACCCACTTGCAAGCGAGTCAACTTGCGGTAATATCTACAGATGCTGGAGAACCGATTGTCAGTGGGCCAGATGGGTACCTTTATTTTGCTTCCTCGTATGTGTATTATAACGGTAGTTGGAGTACAGATCCTGCAGTAACCCCCCCAACAGCGGGAGTCAATAATTTAATTATCAAGGATGGAGTTGTAGGACTTACTTCAGCAACGACTTGTCGTGATATCATTATTGCTCCAGGAGCTGGGTTAACGTTTCCCGCGAGTAACAGCCTTACCTCTAGTTCTGTAACTTTAGAATCTACTTCCACTCAGTTTGCAACATTTATTATAAATAAGCCAACTGGGACGCTTAGTCTAGGTGATGTGAAATACAAACGCTATGTGTCACAAACAGGCGCTTCTGTCGGCGGTACTAATGATTTAATTTCATCACCTGTATCGGGGCAAACCTTTGGTGCTTTTGCAAGTGATCCAGATAACAGTAATTTATCTGCTTCGGGAACTCTAAGAGCCTTTGCACCTTTTGATAAAGCAACTGGATCGTATATGAATTATGATACAGCGGTCAACACATCAACCGTCATTGAGAGTGGTGAGGGGTATCGAGTCGCCACAAACGATGGGAACCCCTTGACTTTTACGGGTGGTATGCAGTTAAGTGATTTATCGATTCCAATTTCTTATATGGCTGGAGTGCCAAGTGGAACCTGGAATTTCATAGGAAATCCCTATTCCTCTTATTTAGAACTAGGTGCATTTTTGAACGCAAATTCAACTGTGTTGAATTCATGTTGTCAAGCAGTGTACGGCTATGATGGAGCTGTTGATTCGAGTATAAATTCGTGGACGGTTTGGGATTCAAATGTCTCATCAACGAACTTAATTGCGCCTGGACAAGGGTTTTATGTTGTGAGTCCCACAGCTGGTGGAAACATTAGTTTTACGACAGCCATGCGAAGGTCTGGTGGCGGGGATGATTTTATATCGGGTCGCGTCGCTTCATCCAATCTAGCAAAAGCAAAAATTAATATTAGCACTCTTACTAAAAATGGATTTACGAATCTTTATTTTAGAGATATTAATACCCGAGGTTTAGATCCTGGATATGACACAGGCATTGGCCCCTTCAGTAGTGAAGGCTTTGGGATTTACTCGCGTTTAGTTGAAGACAATCAAGGCATCGATTTTTATAACCAATCCTTGGCATACTCAGATTTAAATGACGTGGTGGTTCCATTAGGCGTTAATTCGTCTGAAAATGAACCCTTTTCAATTTCAATTGATCCAAGCTCTACGGTGCCGAGCACAACCTACGTGTATTTAGAAGACAGTTTAGGAAAAACCTTGACTCTTCTTAGTTCCGAAGGATCCTATACACACACTCCTGAAGCTGCACTAAGCGGAACCGGAAGGTATTTCTTACGATTTTCAGCTTCAGCCCTCGATGTGCATTCTGAAACGCTAAAAGGATTAGAGGTTTTTGCGGTCGATAAAACAGTCTACATCAATGGAACCATTGAGGGTGCTCCCTTGGTTCTTATTCATGATTTGCAAGGGCGACAAGTAAGTACTCATACACTAGAATCAATACAGGGGTCTAACAGACTAGATCTGTCCCATTTAAATACAGGCCTATATATAGTTTCGATACGATCTATAAATCAACAACTAACTCAAAAAGTAATTATTAAAAACTAAACGGATTCGCATGGAACTTCACAACGATAAAAACAGCCTTACTAGAAAAGAAGCCCTTCAAAAAATGGGTACATATGCTACGCTAACTGCCATCGGAACTTTTATGGTTTTAAACCCCTTAAAAGCCCAAACAGCATCTGGTCCTATAGACCCTGGCGGGGATCCCTTCGCTTAGAAATTAGGAAAAAAATTATTTTTTATTAACGTCTTTTAGGTACTTTTCAAGTGCCATCGTCATCGATGGCATTTCAGTAGTTGGAGCCGAAATATCGACCCGAAGTCCTTTGTTTTCAACCGCTTTAACTGTTGTATTACCAAATACAGCAATACGCGTATCATTTTGTTGAAAATCAGGGAAGTTGTGAAATAAGGAATCAATACCAGAAGGACTGAAAAAGACGAGGATGTCATAATAGACATCTGCTAAATCCGACAAATCACTAATGACGGTATTGTAGAATACAGCCTGTTTCCATTTAACGCCAAGTTCGTCAAGCATTATTGGAACGATTGACTTTAACTTATCAGAAGACGGTAATAAAAATTTTTCTTCCTTATATTTTTTTATCAGTGGTGCAAGATCTTGAAAGTTACGCTTTCCAACATAAATTTTACGCTTACGGTACACTACGTATTTTTGCAAATAAAAAGCAACAGCTTCAGACTGACAAAAATATTTCATACTGTCTGGCACTTTAAAACGCATTTCTTCGGCAACTCTAAAGAAGTGATCTACGGCATTTCTGCTGGTCAATATTATAGCTGAATAACTTGAGAAATCAACTTTTTGTAAGCGTACTTCTTTAGCAGTTAGTCCTTCAACATGAATAAAAGGACGGAAATCAATTTTAACTTTTTGTCTATCCTGTAAATCAAAGTAAGGAGAGTTTTCTATTTTTGGTTCGGGTTGAGATACCAAAATGGTTTTTACTTTCATAGATCAATTACTCTAAAATGTTAATTTATTTCATACGAAAACAGCTTACATATTAGTATGTACGGCCCAAATTCGAGAGTGCAAAGATACAAAATAAAATAAAAGAAATTATTGATTAGTTGTTTTTGATAGAATTTGATGGATCTAACGAACCCAACAAAGAGAATTAGTCCAGAAATTATTAAAATTCCGACCAAAACAGTTCTGTTATTAGGGACTCCAAAAATCAGCAAAGAATTTAAAGGAACTAGAATAACGCCTAAGAAATTTAAAAAACTAACTTGCTGAAACACATAGCTATGAAATAGCTTTTTAATATCAAATAAAGACCCAAGCCCTAGTTCTACCAAAATTTTCAGTAAGACACTTCCAATGAAAATTAATAAGAATCGTAAAAATAATTGCCAATTTAATTCGGTGTTGTCTACAAAAATACTGTAGGTGAGTATGCCAATTAATACAGCATTTATACAGAAGTTTAAAAACAATAAAATATCAAAAGGGTCCAAAAATTTATGATCTTTAAAATAGATTCTCAAATAATTTGAGTTTCCAATTAATTTTAAAAAGTCTGAAAATCGATTTATATCGAGAAGTTTAGCACTTACAATGAGCGCCAAGCTGACGACAATAATTATCGTGTACCAATCGTTAAATAAGACGTCTCTGAGCATAGACAAAGCTAAGAAGAATTTTTTTAAAAAGAGTGAGCTAAAAATAACTTACTTTTGCTAAAATTTCTGCTGAATGAAAGACACAATTGTCATCATACCAACTTATAATGAAATTGAAAATATTGAAGCAATTATAAACGCTGTATTTTCCCAGAACACTCAGGTTCATATTTTGATTGTGGATGATCATTCACCCGACCAAACCGCTCAAAAAGTAGAAGCCCTTCAGCAAAAATATGCCAATCGACTCTTTCTACTCAAACGAAGTGGAAAGCTAGGTCTTGGAACCGCTTATATCGAAGGTTTTAAATGGTGTTTGGATCGTGATTACGAATTTATTTTTGAGATGGACGCAGATTTTTCGCACAACCCGAAGGATCTGATTCGACTCTATGAGGCTTGTAAGGATCAAAACGCAGACGTGTCGGTAGGTTCTCGATACATCAAAGGTGTTAATGTCGTTAATTGGCCTTTGTCAAGAGTCTTACTGTCGTACGGCGCCTCTTTATACGTTCGACTCATCACTGGAATGAAAATTCTAGACCCGACGGCCGGTTTTGTGTGTTACAAGCGTTCTGTATTAGAAGCACTCGATTTAGAGGCGATCAAATTTATAGGCTATGCGTTTCAAATAGAAATGAAATACAACGTTTACAAGAAAAACTTTAATATCCAAGAAATCCCAATTACCTTTACCGATCGACGCTACGGAGTTTCCAAGCTAAGTAAAGGCATTATATCAGAAGCTGTATTTGGCGTGGTCCAAATGCGATTAAAAACAATTTTAGGAACATCATAAATGCATAAAAAAACGCTACTCATAAAAAATGCGCGTATTGTTAACGAAGGAACCATTTTCGAAGGCGATGTGTTAATTGAGGATCAAATCATCAAAGAAATTTCAAGCTCTATTAGTGTCAAAAACTCCAACGTCACGATAATTGATGCCGAGAATAATTATCTAATTCCTGGAGTCATCGATGACCAAGTGCATTTTAGAGAGCCTGGCTTAACGCACAAAGCTACGATAGAAACCGAATCCAGAGCAGCCATTGCAGGAGGGATCACCTCTTTTATCGAAATGCCAAATACCAATCCACAAGCGACTACGATTGAAAAATTGGAAGCTAAATTTGAGATCGCCCAAAAAACATCGTCTGCAAACTATTCATTTATGTTTGGTGGGACCAATGATAATTTGGATGAAATTCTAAAAGTAGACCCCCTAAAAGTTGCGGGACTAAAACTCTTTTTAGGATCTTCTACAGGGAATATGTTGGTCGATAATCCAGAGGTTTTAGAGAATATCTTTAAAAACACGGATTTATTAATCTCGGTGCATTGTGAGGATGAAAACACCATCAAACAAAACACGGCGCGCTATATGGAAACGTATGGTGATGACATTCCTGTGAAATTTCATCCCGAAATTAGAAGTGCTGAGGCTTGTTATATTTCATCGTCAAAAGCGATTGCCTTGGCTAAAAAAACAGGCGCTCGATTGCATGTTTTTCACCTCTCTACAGCCAAAGAAACAGCCTTGTTTTCAAATAAAAAAGCATTAAAAGACAAAAAAATTACCGCCGAGGTTTGTATACACCACCTTTGGTTTTCTGATGAAGACTATGATAAAAAGGGCACTTTAATCAAATGGAATCCAGCCGTGAAATCAGCCAAAGACAGAGCTGCGCTATGGAAGGCCCTTCTAAATGATAAAATTGATGTTATTGCAACCGATCATGCACCACATACGTTAGAAGAAAAATCAAACAACTACACCAAAGCACCGTCTGGCGGTCCCTTAGTGCAGCACGGTTTAGTCGCCATGATGGAAGCCCATCATAATGGTAAAATTTCGATTGAAAAGATGGTTGAAAAAATGTGTCATAATCCAGCAATTTTATTTCAAATTGAAAAAAGAGGGTATATTAGAGAAGGCTATTTTGCCGATTTAGTTTTGGTGAATCCAAACAACCCATGGACGGTCAATAAAGATAATATTTTGTATAAATGTGGATGGTCGCCATTTGAAGGTTCTACTTTTAAATCGCGAGTAACCCATACCATTTTAAATGGTACCATTGTTTATGAAAATGCAAATTTTACAAATCAAAATGCAGCCATGCGCCTAACATTTAACAGATGAAAAAAACGGTTCTCATCATCAGTCTCTTAGTTTTTATGTCTTGTGGAAATACCGCGATAAAAAAACCAACTAATTTGATTTCTGAAGATCAAATGGTCGAGATTTTGTATGATGTCATGATTATAAATTCTGCCAAAGGCGTTAATAAACAATTACTCGAAAATAACATCCAAAACCCCAAAGAGTATATTTATAGTAAATATAAGATTGACAGTCTTCAGTTTGCTGAAAGCAGTGCGTATTACACTAAAAAAAGAGCAATTTATAAGTCTATTTATGATCGATTGGATTTGAAATTGAACGCCAAGAAAACGGCCTATGAAACCATAATTGAAAATCAGAAACGCAAAAAAGATTCCATCAAAAAAAGTATTGAAGAAAGTTCAGACACTCTAAGTCGGGATCGGAAACTAAAACTGGAATCTAAACTCAAACGTCCTCTAAAAAAATTTGACACACTTCTGAAACGGCCACTGAAATAGGTTTGAATTTAAAATTCTTCTGGTTTTCTAAAAATTTCTCAGCGCTGTAATAATTTTTATGACCCAAAGTTTTACATAGGTTTTTAGTCAAATGTCTCTTTTTGCCTGTTAGTTTATGCTTAATCCAATCGAGACGCCATGCGATAGAGAGCATCCAACGAGGCACTATTTTTTTGGCAGGAGTCATGCCAAACCCTTTTGAGATAAGCGCGGTAAAGTCAAAAAACGAAATATTTTCCCCTACCACAATATAGCGCTCATTTTCGATGTCGCTATTCATTAATAGCAGCATGCTTTTTATGACGTCACTCACATCGACATATCCAGAAACTCCGGCAGTATTGTATTTGAGTCCTTTGTGGACTAGCTTAAATAAAAGTCCACTTCCAGACTGGAAAAAGCCAGGCCCAATAATCACCCCTGGATTTACAATCACACTCGGAACTCCTTCTTGAATCCCTCGCCAAACTTCCATTTCGGCTTCCTGTTTTGTAATGGCATACACGTTTTTAATTTCGTCTGAATGCCAGGTAGTTTCCTCTGTTATTTTCACAGGATCATGCCCCATCGTCGCTACTGAACTGACATAGCAAAGCTTTTGAATGGCGTTAAGGATGCAAAGATTGACAATGTTTTGTGTCCCAACAACATTGGTACTTCTCAGGAGATAATAATCGTTTGGCGCAAATGAAATCAGCGCCGCACAATGGTACACATGCGTGATGCCTACAAATGCTTCCGTAAGTTGTGGGATGTCATTTAAATCGGCTTCCACCCATTCAATCCGGTTAAATTGCTCGTCAATAGTATCCGTATAATAAGAGAAAATGGTTCGAACTTTTTCAATGGTTTCTTTACGACGATAAATGGCGCGAATTTTTTGTTGAGATTTGCTGAGTTCAAACAACAAATGACTTCCTACTAACCCTGTGCCTCCGGTGACTAATATCATCCCACTAAATTACTATTTTTTCTTTTCTGATCACTAATGAATCTGTTATCTTTGTCTTAATTAAATATATGATAATGGCCAGTAATTTTATTGAAGTGTTGCGTTGGAGAGGAATGATTCATGATGTGATGCCCGGCGCAGAAGCACATTTATTAGAACAAATGAGAAGTGCTTATGTTGGTTTTGACCCAACAGCCGATTCGCTACACATTGGAAATCTGGTTCCAATTATGCTATTGGCACATTACCAACAATGTGGACATAAGCCGTTTGCGTTGGTTGGCGGTGCAACTGGAATGATTGGAGATCCCTCAGGAAAATCGACAGAACGTAACTTTTTGGATGAAAAAACACTGCGTCACAATCAAGAAGCCATCAAAAAACAACTCGCTCATTTTTTAGATTTTGATAACGGCGAAACCAATGCCGCTGTCCTTGTCAATAATTACGACTGGATGAAAGATTTTTCATTTTTAGAGTTTATTAGAGATGTTGGAAAACACATCACCGTCAATTATATGATGGCCAAAGATTCTGTTAAAAATAGAATTTCAGCCGAAAGTTCGGACGGAATGAGTTTTACGGAATTCACCTATCAACTAGTGCAAGGCTATGATTTCCTGCATTTATTCAAAGCGCATGACTGTACCATTCAAATGGGAGGAAGTGACCAATGGGGGAACATTACCACTGGAACAGAACTCATCAGACGGGTGGGGAATGGAAAAGGATTTGCCATTACCTGCCCTTTAATCACCAAATCAGATGGGTCTAAATTTGGAAAAAGTGAAGGTGGAAATGTGTGGTTAGATGCCAAACGAACCTCGCCCTACAAATTTTACCAATATTGGTTAAACTCCAGTGATGATGATGCTGAAAAGTATATTAAAATATTTACGTTTTTAGGGGAAGAAGAGATCAAATCGCTTATTGAAACCCATACAGAACAACCGCATTTAAGACAGCTTCAAAAACGACTGGCTCAAGAAATCACCACCATGGTTCACAGTCAGGCAGATTTTGAAAATGCCGAAAAAGCATCCACTATTTTATACAGTAAATCGTTTAAAGCAGACATTCAAACTTTGGATGAAGCCACTTTCTTAGATGTTTTTGAAGGCGTCCCAACGGCCGATATTTCAAAATCACTTTTAGAATCTGGATTGGATATGATCGCTGCACTTTCAGCAGAAACCAACTTTTTAGCCTCTAATGGCGAAGCGCGTCGCGCCTTAAAAGAAAATTCGATTTCGGTAAACAAAGAAAAAGTAGGGGAGGCCTATCAAATTTCAAGTACTGACTTGATTAATGATACGTATGTGATTATCAATCGTGGAAAACGTAGCACTTTTATTATTCGAGTGGTTTAAAGCACCATCAAATTACAGCCTCTAATATCGGACTGATCAAATCGACCTAAAATTTCAAAAGTCCCATCCGGCTTCATTTTACCTAAATCTTGCGTGGCAATAAACGCACACGAATTAATATTTGCCAAATCAATCACATTAATACCGCCTGATTTTCCAATCGGCTGAATGCAAAGTGCATCTTCGGGGTCTCTTGTTAAAATTCTCATCCATGGGGGCGTCTCAAACACGCCATTTCCTTTAGAGTAGGCTTGCGACAATAACTCCGTCATCCCGTATTCGCTATGAATGGTGTCCACACCAAATCCATTTTTTAAAAGCGCATGTAACTCCGATTTTACCAGTTCTTTACGTTGGCCTTTCATGCCGCCGGTTTCCATGACAATGGTGTGTTTTAAGTTGAATGAATGCGATTCAATCAAATCTAATAAGGCATACGAAACCCCCATAAGCAAGGTTTTTTGACCTTTGGCTTCGAGCTTCAATAAGGTGTTTTTTAAGGCTTCTAAATCATGCAGGTAAAATCCGCTTTCAGGCTGTTTGGACTGTTCAATCATGTCATTGGCCATATAAACCAAAGACGAGCCTTCACGTTCCAAATAAGAAGGGAGTAAAGCCAACACAGTAGAGTCTTTAATGGGACCGTAAAACGATTCAAAACCACGTCTAAAGCTCTGTTTGTAAATGGCTAAATCACTTACAAAATGCTTACTCACACGACTTCCAGTGGTGCCGCTGCTTGTAAAGGTAGCTTCTGCGGGTTGCTTGGTAGAAACAATGTTACGAGATTTAAAAAATTCAATCGGTAAAAATGGAATCTGTTCTAGAGTGGCCACATCACTTGGATGTTTGTAGAGTAAATCACAAAAGGAACGATACACAGTATTGTGTTCAAATTGAAATCTGAAAACGTCTAAAGCAACGGCTTTAAAATCGGCTTCGGATTGGATGTTAAAAATTGAATCGTTGATGCTCATAATGTGAAATAGTCCATCACAAAAATAGCTAAAAATAAAAAGAGCGTTACCATGTGGCAACGCTCTTTTAAAATATTTAAAAAATTAGATTACTGGATAATCAATTTTTTAGTTGTTGTTGCTGCCCCTTGCGTCAGCTTTACAATGTAAATTCCTGTATTAAGCGTAGAAATATTTATACGCTTGTTTGATACCGTTGTATTGATCACTTGTTTTCCAAGAATATCAAAAATAGCGGCTTGCATTGCTCCGGATCCAGTTGAAGTGATGTTTACAAAATCACTCTTAGTTGGGTTTGGGTATAAGTTAAATTTCGAAACTTCAAATTGACCTGCAGCTAGTGTTGTTGTAAGGTCTGCAAGGTTTCTAACATACAATTGTGCAGTTCCATTATATGCGCCAGCGATTCCTGAAACATTCGCAAGTTCTGTTGATGGGATGATCTCACCAATATAATCTGCGCCGTAAAATTCAGTACGAACAACAGTTTCTACTTGTCCTTGAGCTAAAACGTAATTTTGTCCAGTTGCAAAAACAGCGGCACCATCTCCAGCACTAAACGTGACATTCTCAAAGTTAATGAATGTTGATTCATAATCGCTAGGAGTCGCAATGAAGCCAGAAATAGTGACTGTTTGTGCAACCACAGCATTATCAGAAGAAGCAATTACTCCAGAATCTTCTATAGGATGTAATTGAAGGACTCCATTTACAATAACGGCCTTACCTTTTAATCCAGAAACCATGTCTCCTACGTTGTAAGTAGTTGCAATTACGTCTTCTGCATCATAAATATAAATTCCAGATGGCGTAGCATCTTGAAACCATTTTTTACCGTTATATCCATCTTTGTGTGTTAGTAACGACCCCTCGGTAATTTCATAAAAACCATCTGGACCGTTAGCGACTACATCTGCTCTTAGAGCTGTGATGTTTGCAACGACTTGTAGAACTCCGACGCTAAAGCTGGTAGTGTCCGTGTCAAGCACGTCTCCAAGACTGTTTTTTAACTCTGTAGTAACCGTATAAGCCCCACCTTCTTGAACAGTGATGCTAAAAGGACTGGTAGCGTTGGGAGTGTCCGTATACGACATACCCTCAATTACGGTTACAGTCACTGTATCGCTTGCAGAGGCGTTAAGAGAACTCCATGTAACTTCAACAGTGGAAGTCTCAGGGATATAAACTGTCGAGTCAGCTGGGGAAGTTATTACAATTGTTGGTGATGGTGTGCCTAATGTAAAAGGAGTATTTACAAACGGTAAAACTAATTCTCCATTAGAGGTTTCTGTTGTCCAGTTAGCTGGAATAGAAATTAGGTTGATATAATCTGTGAACGCTGCTTGGGTATCTCTATCTCCTGAGTAGTATCCTCCATCGGGACTACCAGAATTTGTGAAAGTAAAAAAAGTTGATCCATCAGTGAGTCCAGATCCTTCAAGTGTGCCTGCAACTCCAGATGCGTTTTGAACTCCTGCTAAAAATACAGTAGGGGTACTGGCGTCAGTTCCTAAGAACATAAAAACGGCATCTCCACCACCTGATAAATTAAATGAATTACCTTCTGAAATTGAACCGTGAGAGACCACAGAACTAGTTCCTGTGGATAAGTCTGTAAAAGTGACTACCGTTCCTGAAGTAATTATATCTGCACCTGTTACCCAAGTGAGTTCACCTTCGTTTGTGTCAGCGAGGGCTAGTCCATTAACTTCGTTGTCAGTAATGTAAATAGTTGTGTTTGCAGCGATATCAGCTAAGACTACAATAGCTATATCATCCGATCCATCTGCATTGAAGCCTATAAACGCGATGTCTCCAGTCGTCTGCCCAAAAGACAAGCTCGTAATAGTCAATGATAAAAGTAATACGTAAATTTTTTTCATAATTATTGGTTTAATTTTGTTTACCCAAATGTATGAAATATTAAACAAATATTAAATTAGCTATTACTTACTTATTAAGTAACTGTCAACAATTTATGAGATTCTTGGTTGATTATATTAACATTATGAAGTTGTTACTAAATAGTTATTAAATTTATATGTTTCGTTACAGGATTTAATTTTTCTATCTTTATGAACTAATTAGATACATTATAATGAGCAACGAATCCATTAAAATTTTGTTGGTTGATGACGAGCCAGACATCTTAGAAATTCTGAGTTATAATCTTTTGGCAGAAGGCTACACTGTTTTTACCGCTGCAAATGGTTTAGAAGCCGTGAAACAAGCCAAAAAAAACCAACCTCATTTAATTATTATGGATGTGATGATGCCCGAAATGGATGGCATTGAAGCGTGCGAGCAAATCCGAACCATTCCCGAAATAAAAGAGACCATCATTACTTTTCTAACCGCGCGTGGGGAAGATTATTCTCAAGTCGCTGGATTTGAAGCGGGTGCCGATGATTACATCACAAAACCCATCAAGCCCAAAGTATTGGTGAGTAAAATTAAGTCATTATTAAGAAGACGCCATGGCACAACACCTGTTGAAAATTCGGGTATCATAACGCTTGGTGACCTCACAATTGATAGAGAAGCCTATAAAATCATACACAAAGACGTCGAAATTGTGTTGCCACGAAAAGAGTTTGAATTGCTGTCGTTACTCGCCTCTAAGCCTGGGAAAGTATTTAAAAGAGATGAAATTCTCGATAAAGTCTGGGGAAATGAAGTCGTAGTAGGCGGCAGAACCATTGATGTGCACATCCGAAAACTACGTGAAAAAATTGGAGATGATTCCTTTAAAACAATCAAAGGCGTAGGGTATAAGTTTCAATTCTGATGACTAAAAATTCGCATAACTTCTCGATGGTTACCGCCTTATTCATCACAGGGATACATACATTTTTGTTGAGTATTTTTTTATATATGTTCTATGAAATTGATTTATCCTTTCTTTTCTACTGGTTTGTTAGTTCTTATATTTTCACCTTTTTCATCCTTCATTTACGACTTGAAACCTTTGTCTTTAATAGTATTAAAAGCATCTATAGAGACCTTACACTTTTAGAATCAGCCTCTTTTAACCAAAGTCCAATCACCACCGACATGGCCAGTTTATCGAAGGAAATTGATTCCTATGCAAAAAACAAAAAATTAGAATTAGAAGCTTTAAAAATTCGAGAGGAATATCGAAAAGAGTTTATAGGCAATGTCTCTCATGAACTCAAAACCCCTCTTTTCACAGTTCAAGGCTATATTTCGACCTTAATAGAAGGCGCTGCCGACGATCCAAAAATAAGAGATAAATATCTAAAACGTGCCGATAAAGGTGTCGATCGCTTGATCTATATTGTAAAAGATTTAGACATGATCACCAAGCTCGAAGTGGGAGATGCAAATCTGACAATTGAAACCTTTAATATTCTTGAGACCATCACCAATGTGTTTGATTTACTCGAAATTAAAGCAGAGAAAAAAAACATCTCCTTATTATTAGATAAAGACTATCCAGCCCCAGTGATGGTGCATGCCGATCGCGATCGCATTCAGCAAGTGCTTTCCAATCTGGTGGTCAACTCTATAAAATATGGACATCAAAATGGCACCACCGAAATTAGTGTGGAAGTTTTGAATTCGGAAAAAATGATTGTTCGCGTAACCGATAATGGGGAAGGGGTTGAAGCCAAGCATTTGACGCGTTTGTTCGAACGATTTTATCGAGTCGATAAAAGTGGCTCTAGAGAGGAAGGTGGTTCCGGTCTTGGCTTGTCGATTGTGAAACATATCATCGAAGCACACGATGAAAAAATCTATGTCGAAAGTAAATTTGGGATTGGGAGTGAATTTTCTTTCACACTTCAAAAACAAAACCAATAATCCAGCGTTCTTTTCCGTATTTTTGACAAAAATTAATTCAAGTGGGCAGTAAAAATAAACTCAAACGATTCAACGAAAACGACACCTTTCACAATGTGTTTCAACCCAAACGCGAAGAATTGGTCGATGCAGAATATCCGTTAAAAGGGCAATGGAATGAGCAGTTTTTTAAAAACAAAAACCCATTAGTTTTAGAATTGGGATGTGGGAAAGGTGAGTACACTGTTGGCCTAGCCGAGCGGTATCCAAACAAAAATTTTATCGGCATTGATATCAAAGGCGCTCGATTTTGGAGAGGGGCTAAGACCGCCATTGAAAACGAACTTCCCAATGTGGCTTTTATTCGTGCCCAAATAGAACTCGTTGAAAACCTGTTTGCCACCAATGAAATTGATGAAATATGGATTACATTTCCAGATCCTCAAATAAAATACAAGCGGACCAAACACCGAATGACCAACGATTTGTTTTTGAAACGCTACAAAAACATTCTAAACGATGCCGGAATCGTACATCTAAAAACCGACAGCGAATTTATGCATGGCTATACCTTAGGGCTTTTGCATGGTCAGGGGCATGAAGTGCACTATGCCAACCACGATGTGTACCGTCAGGAAGGAAGTCCCGAAGAAGTAACGGCCATTCAAACCTTTTATGAAAATCAGTATTTAGCGACTCAAAAAGCAATTACGTATATTAGATTCAAAATTAATTAAAGCGTGTCGATTTCAATTGTATTTATTTTGGGCTTATGCATCGCCTTTATTGGGGTCATTCCACCTGGAATGCTCAATATGACGGCAGCTAAAATTAGTTTAAAAGAAGGCCATACTAGAGGCTTTGTCTTTTCGATTGGCGTTTGCTTGATCGTGGGCGTTCAAACCTATTTAGCAGCAGTTTTTGCGAAGTACTTAAGTCAACACCCCGATGTGATCGATATTTTAAAGCGTGTTGCATTGGTTCTTTTTATTTTAATCTCAATTTACTTTTTTCTCGTCGCTAAAAGTGAGGATAATATCCATGAAATGGGGGCTTCAAAAAGTAAAAAAAGTCGTTTTTTTCAGGGGTTATTGATGTCCGCTTTAAATGTTTTTCCAATTCCCTACCAAGCTTACATGGTGACGACCTTGGTGTCGTATCAATGGCTTGCCTTAGATAATCTATCGATTTCCACGTATGTAGCCGGGGCCATGACGGGCACCTTTATCACCCTTTACATTTATATTTTATTTTTTGATATCATTAAAAATTCTAAAATATCATCTCCGAAGCGGATGAACTATAGCATTGGGGTGATTACAGCGGTGATTGCGATCACTACGTTGATAAATATTCTAAAAACACCATAGTTTGTATGTCAAAGGCGCCTCATTTTTTTGATAAATGCTACGACGTTGCCCGTCAAATTCCAGTGGGTCGTGTAACGAGTTATGGTGCTATTGCCACCTATCTAGGTGCAGCTCGGAGTGCTCGAATGGTTGGTTATGCCATGACGGCTTCCCATGGCAAAGACGTTCCAGCGCATCGCGTGGTAAATCGCAAAGGACTGCTCACAGGAAAACATCATTTTGAGGGTACCAACCTTATGCAGCAGTTGTTAGAAAACGAAGGTGTTGAGGTTATTAAGAACCAAATTCAACAATTTGATTCTGTGTTTTGGGACCCTGCCAAAGAACTCTAGTCTCAAAGAACATCATTTCCTGTAATCCCCTTCTGTTTTAAAACATTTCACTGTATATTTGTACTTTAGAATACATCTAAATTAGAGACTTTGAAATTTAACAAACAAGACATTGAGCAAGCGCTCAAAACGATAACAGTCCCAGGCGAAGGTCAGAACATGATTGAAAGCCAGGCCGTCAAAAACATAATCGTTTTTGCCGATGAGGTGATCATTGATATCACTATTAGCAACCCAACTTTACAGGCCAAAAAACGAACGGAAGTTGACATCCTCAAAACGATTCATGAGTTGGTCTATGCCAAAGCTAAGGTACAAGTCAACATAAAAGTGGAAGCCCCAGCACAACCAAAAAATGAAATCAAAGGGAAGTCAATACCTGGGCTTCAAAATATAATAGCGGTTGCTTCTGGTAAAGGCGGCGTTGGTAAATCGACCGTTACCTCTAACCTAGCGGTCACACTTTCCAAAATGGGCTTCAAAGTTGGGATCTTAGATGCAGATATTTATGGGCCCTCGATTCCCATTATGTTCGATGTTCAAAACGAAAAACCATTGGCAGTCAATGTAGATGGAAAATCTAAAATGAAACCTGTTGAAAATTACGGCGTTAAAATTCTATCCATCGGATTTTTCACCAAACCCGATCAAGCGGTGGTTTGGAGAGGACCCATGGCTTCCAAAGCATTAAATCAAATGATTTTTGATGCTGCTTGGGGCGATTTAGATTTTCTTCTCCTCGATTTACCACCTGGAACCGGAGATATTCATTTGAGTATCATGCAGTCCTTACCAATTACTGGTGCGGTAGTGGTGAGTACCCCACAAACAGTGGCACTTGCCGATGCTCGAAAAGGCGTTGCTATGTTTCAACAAGAAAGTATTAATGTGCCTGTTTTAGGGATCATTGAAAATATGGCCTATTTTACCCCTGAGGAATTACCTGATAACAAATATTTTATATTTGGTAAAGAAGGTGCTAAGCATTTAGCAGACGATTTAAAAATTCCTTTTTTAGGCGAAATTCCTTTAGTTCAGAGTGTACGAGAAGCAGGCGATTTAGGACGTCCTGCCGCCATGCAAACATCCACACCTATTGAAGAAGCTTTTAATAAAATCACTCAAAATGTAGTACAAGAAGTCGTCCGTAGAAACACAGCATTACCACCGACAGATGCAATTAAAATAACCACCATGGCAGGGTGTTCTGCGGTAAAAAAATAAAGCATATGAGTTCAGAAGATCTTAGACTAAACGTTGAAAAAGCATTGGATGAAATCCGCCCATTTCTACAAAATGATGGGGGCGATATTAATTTGATTGCCATCGAAAATGACGAAATAGTCAAAGTGCAGTTAGTGGGTGCCTGTTCATCGTGTAGTGTCAATCAAATGACGCTTAAATCGGGAGTCGAAATGACCATCAAAAAATATGTACCTCAAATACAATCGGTTATAAATATTGAAGCCTAAAATGATTACCACGGACATCTTAATTATTGGAGCTGGCCCAACCGGGTTATTTACAGTTTTTGAAGCAGGTCTTCTGAAGTTAAAGTGCCATTTAATTGATGCCTTGCCACAAGCAGGCGGACAATGTTCGGAACTATATCCCAAAAAACCAATTTACGATATCCCAGCCTATCCTGAGATCCTTGCTGGTGATTTGACCGAAAAATTATTGGAGCAATCCAAGCAATTTGAGCCTGGGTTTACCTTGGGAGAACGCGCCGAAACCATCGAAAAACAAGCCGATGGTTCTTTTGTCGTTACCACCAATAAAGGCACCCAACACAAAGCAGCCGTGGTGGCCATTGCTGGAGGACTTGGGAGTTTTGAGCCTCGCAAACCACTCCTTGAAAATATAGAGTTTTATGAAGATAAAGGGGTAGCCTATATGATTAAAGACCCCGAAGTATATCGAAATAAAAAAGTAGTGATTTCTGGCGGAGGTGACTCTGCATTGGATTGGGCTATTTTTTTGAGTGACGTTGCGAGTGAAGTCACTTTAATCCACCGTCGAAACGAGTTTCGTGGTGCTTTGGATTCGGTAGATAAAGTTCAAGAGTTAAAAAATAAAGGACTCATTACCCTGATTACGCCTGCGGAAGTCACAGGATTGATTGGCGAGACCAAGCTCGAAGCGATCCAAGTGACCAAACCCGGAGAATCGCCTGTAACCATTGAAACAGATTGCTTTATACCGCTATTTGGATTGTCTCCAAAACTGGGGCCGATTGCTCAATGGGGATTAGAAATTGAAAAAAATGCCATCAAAGTCAATAATGCGTTGGACTATCAAACCAATATTCCAGGCATCTTTGCGATTGGCGATGTGAATACCTACCCTGGAAAACTAAAACTGATTCTCTGCGGATTTCACGAAGCGACCCTTATGTGTCAAGCAGCTTATCAAATTATTAACCCCGGAAAACGCTACGTACTAAAGTATACAACCGTAAGTGGCATTGACGGTTTTGACGGCACTCGTAAAGAGGCGCCTAAAGCCGTTGTAAAATCGATTAATTAATGGATCAAGATGTACAAATAAAAATCACGGATCGTGATGGAAAATTACACGAAATAGCAGCTCCAACCGATATGGCCTTGAACATCATGGAAGTGGTTCGGTTATATGAATTAGCCCCTGAAGGCACCATTGGAATCTGTGGCGGTATGGCCATGTGTGCTTCCTGCCAATGTTATGTTTTAACGGAGCATCCGCTGCGTGAAATGCAAGATGAAGAAGAGGCGATGCTAAGTGAAGCTTTTAATGTCAAACCAAACAGTCGTTTGGGATGTCAAATTCAAATTACTCCCGAAATGGAAGGTCTTGAAATTGAACTAGCACCAGAAGACTAGTTATTGATAGGCGTTTAAATTTACAGGCCCCTCGAGGATTGTTTTTGTAATTTGTAAAATACCTTCTTTATTGGTCGAAACATGCCACTTGATCAGGCTAATCGTACCCTTTTCAATTTCGAGTCCTGTAATGCTTCTTGGGTGCACACAACTACCATCATTAAAAAACGGAATGTTTCCGGGTTGCGGGAAACGCGGTCGGTGGGTATGTCCAGTAATGGTGAACGTATTATTATTTTCAGAAATCCATTTTTTGGCGCGTTGTTCTATTTTGATTAATCCTTTGTGATTTTTCGCAGGACTGGTCGGGTCAGATACTCCCATAAGATTCAGTGGTTTCCACAGAAATCGTACTAAAAACCGACTCCATCGCCAAAAAATATAGTTCCACCAATCTGCTTGATGCCCATGGGTTAAAAATAGAATTTGTTTGGTAGTTTTATGTTCTAATCGAATACTTTCATGGTATTCAATTCCTGGAAATAAATCGACTTTCCCCCTCGTTTCCTTATCAAAATAGGTTGATAAATTTTTTTTGACATACGTTGGGTTTTTATAAACCATGTCATGATTTCCCCAAATCATGTGCAGCCGCTTGGCATCATGAAATTTTTTCAATAACAGATAAACGTCTTTGTGTGCCTGAAAGATAGCATCAAACTTTTGGGTTTCCCAAAGTTCGTCGCCATCGCCTAATTCACAATAGCTAAATCCAGCTTCTAAATAATGGGTTAAGGCGTTTACATACACATCTCTGTTGTGTGCAAAATCGTCTGCAAAACTATTGTCACCACGGTGACAATCGCTAAATAAAATAAATTTACTGTCATCATCAAACGGGATGATTTTTGCAGTGTTGTAGGCCTTATCTAATCGATGTTTCGTGGACATTGAGAGTTGGGGGGTTACTCAATTTATTTAAATGCGTTTAAACCAGTGATGTCAAATCCGGTTATTAATAAATGGATATCGTGTGTGCCTTCGTATGTAATCACACTTTCTAAGTTCATGGCATGGCGCATGATGCTGTATTCGCCACTAATGCCCATACCGCCTAATATTTGTCGGGCTTCACGTGCAATTTTTATCGCCATATCAACATTATTTCGTTTGGCCATTGATATTTGTGCGGTCGTTGCGCGATCCTCATTTCTTAAAACACCCAAACGCCAGGTTAATAATTGGGCTTTGGTGATTTCGGTAATCATTTCCGAAAGTTTTTTTTGTTGTAATTGAAATTGACCAATTGGTTTGCCAAATTGAATGCGTTCTTTGCTATATCTTAGAGCCGTATCATAACAATCCATCGCGGCACCAATGGCACCCCAGGCAATTCCATAACGTGCGGAATCCAAGCAGCCTAATGGTGCGCCAAGTCCAGATTTGTTAGGGAGTAAATTTTCTTTTGGAATTTTGACATTATCAAAAATAAGTTCGCCTGTAGAGCTTGCTCGTAACGACCATTTGTTGTGCGTTTCAGGCGTTGTAAATCCTTCCATGCCACGTTCTACAAGGAGTCCGTGAATTCGACCTTCTTCATTTTTGGCCCACACGACGGCCACTTGTGCAATTGGGGAATTTGAGATCCACATTTTAGCACCATTTAATAGATAATGGTCGCCCATATCCTTAAAATTTGTAGTCATGCCACCTGGGTTACTTCCGTGATCGGGTTCGGTCAGGCCAAAACAACCAATCCATTCGCCGCTGGCGAGTTTTGGTAAATATTTTTGGCGTTGTGCTTCATTTCCATACTTCCAAATGGGATACATCACTAAGGACGATTGAACCGAAGCCGTACTTCGAACGCCCGAATCACCACGTTCAATTTCTTGCATAATTAATCCATAGGATATTTGATCCAATCCTGCGCCACCATATTCGACGGGGATGTACGGGCCAAAGGCGCCAATTTCTGCCAAGCCTCCAATAATTTGAGTTGGAAATTCGGCCCTTTGTGCATAGTCTTCTATAATTGGAGACACATCTCTTTTAACCCAATCCCGTGCGGCACTTCTGACGAGTTTGTGTTCTTCAGATAATAAATCATCTAAATTGTAATAATCGGGTGCTTCAAATAAATCTGCTTTCATCGTTCTTTTTTGGGTTTAATTCAATTTTATTCAAAATAAATGAGAATTACATACCATTTAGACAAATTTACTTATTCCGCTTGATAATTTTACAATTTTAAATAAAAATCTTTCGTCAGCGATGTATATTCTTGTGTGTACTGGTGGCGTGCGATTTCAATGGTCAGTTCGTTCCGTTCAATTGCCTTTTCTTGAAATGTAAAACACATCAAACTTCGTTTTATAGGACTCGATTTTTGGCCTCTTATATGTAAGATACTATTCGGGTAGAGTTGCTCTTTTTTTGCCAACTCGATAAACGAAGATTCTTCGCTATACGGAACGATCACATTAAATTGACCATTCTCTGAAAGGAGTTTTGAAACTGATTTTAGCAGTTCATGGAAGGGCATCGCATCTTCAAAGCGCGCTCTATTTCGTTCGTCGTTTTCTGTTTTATAGGGATCGGTATAAAAAGGCGGATTCGAAATAATCAGCTCATAGGTGTCCTCGATTTCATCTGTAAATTCCTCCAAAGACGCATGGTAGCAAAACAACCGATCGCCCCAATCCGAAGCTTCAAAATTATGAACACATTGCTCATAGGCGGCATCGTCAAGTTCAATGGCATCAATCAGTTCGGCTGAGCTTCGTTGGGCCATCATGAGTGCCAAAATTCCAGTGCCTGCTCCAATATCTAAGATTGAGTTCGGATGCGAGTCTACATTTGCCCAAGCACCTAATAATACGGCATCGGTTCCAATTTTCATCGCACAGCGATCTTGCGCAACGCTAAAGTGTTTAAATCGAAAAGGTTTCGACATTACTCTAAATATAATTCGATCAAACCAGGCGGGGTGTTGACGGTAATTGTTTTGGTCGTGCGATCTAATTTTGTTATAAAATCGTCATTCATAGGAATTAGGATTTCAATCCCATCACGGTCCACCTCAAACAAGGGTTGAGAAGTAGTATCATTCACCCCTTTGACGGTGCCAACAGCCCCAAAATTTTCATCGTTGAGTTGAAAGCCTATAATTTCATGAAAATAAAACTTCGTGCCTTCCAGTTTTGGAAGTAAATCTAAAGGTAAGTAGAGGTGGCATTTCATCAACGCATCGGCATCGGCTTCGTTGGTGACATCATCAAACTTGAGTCGGAGTAAATCCGATTTATGTAATTGCGATTTTTCAATAAAAAAAGGAATCAACGTACCGTTGACTTCAATAAAAATTGCATCTAAGTTTTCATAGATGTCTGGTTGATCGGTGTCTAGTTTCGCCAAAAGTTCGCCTTTGAAACTATATTTTTTCACGATTTTCCCTAAATAAAAACAGTCTTCTTTTGTCATGATTTAATTCATGTGTTTATATTTATTTTTAATGGTCACACTTCGACTGCGCTCAGTGCAAGTATGTTACATCCATTTAATCATTTTCCTTGGGTTTCAAGTTTTCGTTATGGATGTTTCATAAAAAAAACCTGACAAAAAGTGCCAGGTTTTAAAGGTATAAAAAAAGTTTATTTTTTTTATTTTTCTTCCGCAGCTGGTGCTTCCGGAGTTGCTTCTTCAGCAGGAGCCGCTTCTTCAACAGCAGGTGCTGCTTCTTCCGCTACAACTTCCGTTGCTGCTTCTTCCGCTACAACTTCCGTTGCTGCTTCTTCAACAATAGGAGCTGCTTCTTCAATTACTTCTTCTACAACAGGTGCAGCCGCCGCAATACGAGCTTCATTGGTTGCTTTTTCAGCTTCAAATATTTTAATAGCTTCAGCGTCTTTAGCTTTTTCTAAATCACTTTTCTTAGCATCTACTTTGTTAGTTTTATCTTCTAACCAAGCTTGAAACTTCGCTTCTGCTTGTTCTTCCGTTAAAGCGCCTTTACGAACTCCACCAACTAGGTGATTTTTCAACATGACACCTCTGTAAGATAAAATTGACTTAGCAGTATCTGTAGGTTGTGCTCCATTTTGAAGCCATTTTACAGCACCATCGATATCAATTTCAATTTTCGCAGGGTTGAAGTTTGGATTGTAAGTTCCTAATTTTTCAAGGTATTTACCATCTCTTTTTGATCGTGCATCAGCGGCAACGATCCAGTAAAAAGGTTTTCCTTTTTTACCGTGTCTTTGTAATCTAATTTTTACTGGCATAATAATTAATTTGTGAGGTTCTCGACCTCGGTTATTAATGAGAGCGCAAATATAGGATATTTTTCGATTCTACACGCTTTTGTAAATGAATTTTATAAGACCGTTTTTTTGCCCTTTAAATCGGGTGTTTAATGTTTCGCTAAGTCATGAAATTGAAGCTTCGACGACCTCAAAATTTGCAGGAGCAGGTTTCACGCGATAGGACTGAGGTCTTTGAAGCTTCAATTTTGCGCGATACAGGGGGCGTTTAAAAATAATGAATCAAAAACGCTTAATTATAAAATTATGCCTGGCATACTAGTGTCTAAAATTTTCAAGAAAAGAGTTGTTTTTTAGCTCAGTTCTTTGTTGTAGAACGTTATTTGTTTAAATAGTTACTTATATTTTTAATATCTATTAGTTCATAAACCATGGTTTTCCCATCTTTACTTTTTATTATAATTCCTTTTTCTTCTAAATCAGACAAATCTCTGGTAGCAGTTTGTCTAACGATGCCATGCCTTTTAGAGTATATTGGAACTGTCATTTTTGCTTTTGGCTTGATAAATAAATAGCCAAGTAAATCAGCCTGTCTTTTATTAAATCCTTTTTGAGTTAATTCATAGATTATTTCAGAAGCTTTATGTCTCTCGTCTCTCTTTCTGTCACGATATGTTACTAGACTTTGAAAAGCAACTCTTAAGCTTTTCATAGAATACATTATAAAATAAGTTAAATCATTATCATCATTCTCTGTTCTTAAAAATGCTTTATCGTAACTAGTTCGTGAATTCAGAATTACTTTTGAGATTGATATATGTTTTAATAAAGAGTATCCTTTTTTTATTAAATACCAATAGAAAAGAGCTCTTGCTGTACGTCCATTTCCATCTCCAAAAGGGTGAATAAATCCAATCATAAAGTGAAGTATAGAGGCTTTTATAATTGGATGATAAAACTCGTTTTCAGTATTTATGAAATCTGTGATTTGTTCTATTAATTCATTTACTTCTGAATGGTCTGGAGCAGTAAAAGCAATTTCTCCATCAATATGGTCTTTAACATATATTGGATGGTCTCTAAATTTTCCAGCATAGACAGCGGCATCTGTTTTAACAGTCATTATTTGATGGATGTCTAATATTAAGTCAATTGACAAATCTTCATCAAGTCTATTTTCAATTTCCCTAATAGCTCGGAAGTTATTAATAATCATCTGTTCAGATTCCGTTTTAGGTTTTCTTCCAGATTTTATCATATCTCTCGCAACATCTGTCGTAGTTGCAGCTCCTTCTATTTGTGAAGATGCAATTGCTTCTTCGATAAGAGAGTTTTTGAAATATTCTTGTTGCTCTTGAGGTGTTATGGAATTTTTATATAAACCTCCAATAAGTTTTAAATCAAAATTGTGTAAGTCTTCTTGGATAAATGATGTTAGATTATAAGAAAAACTATGTTTTCCAAAATTTATTCTTTTAGCGCCAATAAATCTATGTGTCTTAATTGTTTCCCAAGTTTTTTCTGGACTGTCAAATGGTAAATTCGGACGATGTTTTATTTCAGACCAATAGAAGTAGCGTTTATCTGTTTCTTGCAAGAAGGAATTAATGCCATCTTTCTTAAAACACTCTATATATTTGTTGAAATCTAAATTTTCAATATGTGGTGGTTTTTCTATTTTCATGTAACAACGTGTTAACTAATGAGTCAAATATAACACATTGTAACATGTAATTCAAGTTTTTATGGTAATTTAAAGTTATGATGTTAGCTAACTGAAAATAACAAAGACGATTGGGGTAATGTTTTACAACGGGAGACTTCGCAATACCCCCCATTTCAGTTAAAGATTCATATATTAGAGCTATTTACAGCACTTCTAAGGCTTTGCTTTCTCTCAAAAAAGTACAGTAATTTCATTCGTTCTCTTTTTAGATAGTCCTTTACATCAACGACCAATGCCTTTATTTGAGACCGAAAATCAAAGACAAGCATTTTTAGCTTGTTTTTCAAGGATTTCACCCCACGCTGGCGCAAGCGTCATGCTTGTGTCGTTAACCAATTATAAACCTTTGTTATCTTGTTATGATTTCTACTCATAAATTTATTTTTTACGTTTTTTTCTCTCGCTAGGCACGAGCAAAAGATGCTCGCGCTAGCTTGGGGTTCTACGCAGTTTTTATTCTGAAATTCTTTTTTTTAAATCCATTCGTTCGTGTAATATTCTCGTTATCTCAACATATTCTTTGTTTAAAGTTCTGTAGAATATTATATGTCGATTTGATTTTATTCCCAAGAGTTTCTTTGATATTCCTTGATAATTTTTTCCTAAATCTGGATTTTCAGCAATTTCTTCACAATTAGAAATTAGTCCATCGTAATATTTATCGGCTTGTTTTTCCGACCAAACCTCAAATGTGTATTCCCAAATCTTTGATAAATCAACAACAGCTTTGTTGGTTAATTTATATTTAGGCATTCGAGTGTTTTTTAGCTTTTAGTGATTCAAGATGTTTTTTTGGATCAAAATCGTGAGCAATTCCGCTGTCAATTCCTTCTTGAATTGCATTTTTCAAAGCAATGACTTTACTTTCTTCTTCTTCTAAAAGCCTTAATCCTGCACGAATAACTTCGCTAACGTTTTTAAATCGTCCATCGCTAATGCTACTTTGTACGAATTGGTCAAAATGATTCCCGAGTGATATTGATGTGTTTTTGTTCATTTTGTTACTATTTAATTCAAATATACCAAAAATTGGTATAAATGCAAAATTTTTCTCAAATTGCGTAGAACGGGAGACTTCGCAATACCCCCCATTTCAGTTAAAGATTCATGTATTAGAGCTTTTCACAGCACATTTAAGGCTTTGTTTTCTCTCAAAATAGTACAATAATTTCATTCGTTCTATTTTTAGATAGTCCTTTAAATCGACCACAAATGCCTTTATTTGAGACCGAAACTCAAAGACAAGCATTTTCAGCTTGTTTTTCAAGGATTTCACTCCTAAAATCTGAACACAGCGCAAGAGGTTATAGGCACTAAAATTAAGATAGACTTCAGAGAGTACATTTTGTTTCCCTTTAACCAAGGTATGTGTAAAATGCCACTGCCTTTTCAGGGTTCCAAACGGATGTTTTGTAACTTGCTGTCGTTGTCTGTAATACTCTGGATTGGCATCGACTCTTGCTTTGTTTTCCTCTAGGTGGTTTTGATAAAAGTTACGTTCAATAAAGCGTCCATTTTTATTTTTGGTGC
>CATEFX010000028.1 GCA_949499105.1 Formosa sp. Hel1_33_131
ACGAACTTCATAATGCAGTCACTTTAGTAACCCTACCAAAAACCACAAAAAAATGAACAAAACTGTAAGTATAAATCTAGCTGGCATCTTTTTTCATATCGATGAAGATGCGTATGAAACACTTCAAAACTATTTTGAAGCGATCAAAACATCACTTCAAAATACAGAAGGCGCATCTGAAATTATTACAGATATCGAAGCCCGTGTCGCAGAGCTGTTTTCAGAACGTATCAAGACCAGTCAGCAAGTGATTTCGAACAAAGAAGTGGATGAAATTATCTCAATCATGGGACAACCCGAAGACTATCAAATAGACGAAGACCCTATTGAAGAAGCCCCTAAAAAAAATAACTCTAGTAACAACAAACGTCGTTTATTTAGAGACCCAGACAACTCCTATGTAGGCGGTGTATCTGCTGGATTTGGACATTACTTTGGGATCGATCCTCTCATTATTAGACTTCTATGGATTTTATTAATCTTTGGCGCTGGTACCGGGTTGGTTCTTTACTTAATTTTATGGGTTTTAATCCCTGCTGCAAAAACAACCGCCGAGAAGCTATCCATGATGGGAAAGCCCATTAACATTTCCAATATAGAAAAAAAAATAAAAGAAGAGTTTGGGAGTGTTAAAGACAGCCTCGAGCGTGTAAAAGACAGTGTCAATAATGGTCGATTAAATGATTTAGGCACCAATATTCAGTCCAAATCACGTTCATTTTTTGAAGCGTTAGGCGATATTATTTTGCTCTTATTTAATGTATTTATTAAAGTCATCGGATTGATTTTTGTGATTGCTAGTATTATAGGCCTCATTGGATTTTTCATAAGCCTATTAACCGTTGGAGTCGCCGATATTTTTCACTTTCCAGGTCTTGACTTCGCCGATTTGGTTAACTCCTCTGGCTTACCCCTTTGGTTAGTCTCTATGTTAGCCTTACTAATCACCGGAATTCCAATCGTATTCATGTTATTTTTAGGATTGAGTATGCTATCAAAACGAGCCTCATTCTTTAACAAATACACTAAATTTTCACTTTTAGGAATTTGGTTGATCGCATTCATTACGCTCATCATTTTTGGCATGAAACAAGCTGCCGACTACAGAGTAGATGCAAGTGTGACCCAACAATCGGAATTGCCTATTACAAAAATGGATACCTTATATCTAGAAATGAAAGGCAACCCCATCTATTCAAAATATTTGCACCGTGACACTGATTTAAATATCATTTATGATGAAGCGAATACAAAACGAATTTATGGCTCAGATCTCCGTCTTATCGTGAAGTCCACAAAAGATTCTATCGCAACGATTTCAGTCGAAAAAATAGCCTTAGGAGTCAATTATATAAGTGCACAACAAAGAGCTAAAGACCTAAATTATACTTATGAGTTTAAAAATAATACCTTAACTCTGGATGGTTTTTTCCTCACCGATATAGACCATAAATTCAGAGGTCAAAACGTTGAAGTTATATTACACCTACCTATTGGCAGTGTCTTATATCCAGATGAAAACACCTATTCGTACCATCGAAACAGTTCAAGGTATAATGATATCTTAGACAATGGAAGCGAAGAACATTTTTTAAAAGTAGCCCATAAATCCATGCATTGCTTGGATTGCCCTAACCTAAATGAACATTAATAACCTAAAACCAAATTATTATGATGACACTTGTCAAACTAATTAGTATCGCTATTGTAACTCTTGCTTTAAATTCCTGCCAACTCAACCCATTTTCGTTTAACAGTGGCGTTCGTGGAAACGGTGTGGTGGTCAACGAGCAACGAACTTTAACTGAATCGTTTCATACAATCAAAGTGAGTACAGGAATCGATCTCTTTTTAACACAAAGTGAGAGCCCTAGTCTGTCGGTTCAGTCCGATGAAAACATTCAAGAATTAATCATCACTGAAGTTGAAAACGGAACGCTTAAAATTTATCTTGATAAAAATACCCACCATGTATCCGCAAAAAAAGTAATGGTCCACCTCAAAACAATTGAAAGTATCAATTCCTCGAGCGGTAGCTACGTTTATAGTACCAACACACTTAAAATTCCAAGTCTCGATCTAAAATCTTCGAGTGGAAGTGAGATGAAACTATCGGTGGATACCGAAAAATTATCGAGTCGAAGTTCGAGTGGGGCGGTCATGAAACTCGAAGGTTACACAAAAGACTTTGTTGGTAACTCATCGAGTGGAAGTCAAATAAATGCTTCAAAATTAATGGCAGACTTTTGTGAAGCCGATGCGTCGAGCGGAGCTAATTTATCCGTAAATTGCTTAGAATCGTTTAATGCGAATGCCTCAAGTGGAGGACACATTAAAAATCATGAATCTTCTATAAAAACAGTCGTTAATTCTTCTTCGGGTGGTCGTATAG
This sequence comes from Formosa sp. Hel1_33_131, assembly GCA_949499105.1. Classification (GTDB taxonomy): domain Bacteria; phylum Bacteroidota; class Bacteroidia; order Flavobacteriales; family Flavobacteriaceae; genus Hel1-33-131. The sequence continues at coordinate 2,393 of CATEFX010000028.1, forward strand.
ATACTAAAAATTAAACCCTATGGAATCTAATTATTCAAAACTGTATGCCGGCAGCTTTATTGTGGTGCAATTAATCACTCAAAATCTAGAAAAAGAAGGGATTACTCCCATTGTAAAAGATGAAACAGAATCCGCCCGATTGGCGGGTTTTGGGACTCCAACCTATGGATTTCAAGAACTGTATGTACACACAAGTGAACAAGCAAAAGCCGAAGCCATTGTTAAGAGCACATTAGAACAATTTTAGGTCAAAAGTCTCTATTTTATATTTAACGATTCAACTTTGTGTTAAAGATTGTATTTTAGTGGCTCATAACCCATACCCTTCATACAATGAAAAAAAGTTGTTTTTATATAAGTTTAGTTTCGCTATTTATTGGCTCAAGTCAATCCATAGAAATCCCTGTGGATACAATGGTCACGACCGCCCACTCCACCATCATCAAAGGGGTGAATTTTGATTATACCGCAGAAACGGGCATGCAGCCCGTTTGGGATAAAGATGGCGCACCAATTGCGAGTTTGTTTTATACCTATTACACTCGAAATAACGTAAAAAATAGCGCTGAGCGTCCGCTCATTATTTCTTTCAATGGTGGACCTGGATCTGCCTCCGTATGGATGCATGTGGCCTATACCGGACCCCGAATTTTGAATGTAGATTCTGAAGGGTATCCTGTACAGCCGTATGGTTTTAAAAACAATCCAAACTCTATTTTAGATGCCGCAGATATTGTGTTCGTAAATCCTGTAAATACGGCTTACTCCAGAATGCTCCCCAATAAAGAAGGAGAGATGCCCGATCGAAAACAGTTTTTTGGGATCAATCAAGACATCAAGTATTTAGCCGAATGGATCAATACCTTTGTGAGTCGAAAAAACAGATGGGAATCGCCTAAATATATCATTGGAGAAAGTTATGGCGGAACTCGTGTGATGGGATTATCACTAGAACTACAACAAAATCAATGGATGTATCTAAATGGCGTCATCATGGTATCGCCCGCAGATTACAAAGTATTACGCGTTGGAAGCCCGATTTCATCGGCCTTAAACCTTCCTTATTACACAGCAACAGCCTGGTATCACAACCGACTGCCAGAAGCGCTGCAATCCAAAGACTTATTAGATATTCTTCCAGAATCAGAAGACTTCGCCATCAATACCCTTATTCCTGCCCTTGCTAAAGGGGGATTTATTGAAACGGAAGAAAAAATGAGGGTCAGTAAAAAAATGGCCTATTATTCGGGCTTAAGTCAAAAAGTGATTTTACAACACAATTTAGAGGTCCCCAATTCATTTTTCTGGAAAGAATTACTTCGAGATCAAACGGGTCAAACGATCGGTCGATTAGATTCGCGCTATCTAGGAATTGACAAAAAAGAAGCGGGCGATCGCCCCGATTACAGCCCAGAATTAAGCTCCTGGCTCCATTCGTTTACACCAGCGATTAACCACTACATAAAAAGTGAATTAAAGTTTGAAACTGATTTAAAATACAACATGTTTGGCGATGTAAATCCGTGGAATAAAGACGACGACAATACCCGTGATGATCTTCGCTCAGCAATGGCGCAAAACCCCTATCTTAAAGTGTTAAATCAATCTGGATATTATGATGGTGCCACCACTTATTTTAATGCAAAATACACCTTATCACAAGTCGATCCGAGTGGAAAAATGAAAGACCGGTTCACATTCAAAGGGTACCGAAGTGGACATATGATGTATTTGCGGACTGAAGATTTAATCCAGGCGAATGATGATTTAAGGACCTTCCTAAAAGAATCATCGGCCAATGGAAAGGCAGCGAAGTACTAATGCAAACACCACTGATAAGTATTTTAGTGCCCTTCAAAAATACGGACCGTTATTTAGACGCCTGTTTAGAATCCATCCTACAACAAACCTGTCAGGAGTGGGAACTGCTTATTGTGGATGATGGCTCCACAGATTCTAGTCGTAAAATTGTACAGAAATATGCTGATAAGGAGGCTCGAATTCATTTGTTTTCGAATGATGGGAACGGTATTATTGAGGCCCTACGAACCGCTTATAAACATGCAAAGGGCACTTTGATTACACGGATGGACAGTGATGACCTGATGGCGATCCATAAGCTCGAAATCATGCAAAAACAGCTTTGTCTACATGGTGAAGGTCATGTAGCATTAGGAGCGGTGCGTTACTTCTCAGCGAAAGGGATTGGAGACGGTTACAAGCACTACGAAACATGGCTTAATTCGCTAACTTCTAAAGGCCGTAATTTTGATGAAATTTACAAGGAATGTGTCATTCCATCCCCTTGCTGGATGGTTTATAAATCTGATTTTGAGGACTGTGGTGGATTTACGCCAGACACCTATCCCGAAGATTATGATTTAGCATTTCGATTTTACAAACACGGATTAAAATGTATTCCCACAACGGAAGTCCTACACCATTGGCGCGATTATGACAATAGAACCTCGCGAATCGATGCGCATTATGCCGAAAATTCATTTTTAGAATTAAAAGTTAGCTACTTTTTAGAACTGTCACACGATCCAGAAAAAAGATTAGTGGTTTGGGGCGCAGGAAAGAAAGGGAAAAAAGTGGCACAATTGCTCATAACAAACAAGGTAGCTTTCGACTGGGTTTGTGATAATCCTAATAAAATAGGGAAAAATATTTATAATCAAACCTTAAAATCCTTCGAATGTCTGAGTGAAACCAAAAATCCTCAATGTATACTCACAGTCGCAAATCACGAGGCACAACAAGAAATAACACACTACTTGCAAACACATAAAATGATGGCGATGCACGATTATTTCTTCTTCTGTTAAGCAAATCAAAATTTAGTTTTTATATTTGAGCAATCAAACCATCAGATGCAGTTTTTACACCCCGAATTTTTTTATGCCCTTCCCGCACTGCTCATCCCTGTTTTAATTCATTTATTTCAGCTCAGACGCTTTAAAGTACAAGCATTTACAAACGTTGCCTTATTAGAAAAAATACGATTACAAACTCGAAAAAGTTCGCAATTAAAAAAATGGCTGATTCTTATAGTACGACTCCTCGCAATTGGGTGTATTATTTTGGCATTTAGTCAACCCTTTTTATCCAATCAAACGGCTCAAAAAAACAGCTCTGAAACGGTTATTTATTTAGACAACTCTTTTAGCATGCAAGCACTAGGCCCTAATGGCTCCCTACTGACTCGAGCGGTTCAGGATGTAATTAGCGGATTTGATCAACTCGAAAAAATAAGTGTTTTCACCAATGATCGAAGTTATAAATCAATCGCCATTAATGCGTTAAAAACCGAACTACTGTCATTAGATTATAGTCAAAATCAATTGGATTTAAACCGTTTAATTTTAAAAGGAAAGACCTTCTTTTCAGATGCCAAGACCAGTTCTAAAAAACTTATTTTAGTGTCTGATTTTCAACAACATGAAAATACGATTCTGTCAGAAACTGACACCACCGTTCAAGTGTTATTAGTGCCTTTAAAACCCATAAACACGGCCAATAATTATATTGATGACGTTCGTTTAGAACCCAGTTTAAATGCCAACTACACATTAAGTGTTGTTGGGAACACCACTTCGGAGACGTCCGATAGTATTCCGGTCACCTTATATCAAGATACAAAGGTCGTAGGGAAATCAATTTTAGTGAAAGCAAAAAATTTCACAAGCTCATTTGTACTTACAAATACAGACGGATTTAAAGGGAAGTTATCGATCGACGATACACAAATACTGTATGATGACGACTTCTATTTTAACATCCCAAGAACTGAAAAAATTGCGGTCTTAGCCATCAACACTAATTCCAGCGCTCAATTTTTAGAAAAACTATATTCTAAAGAGGAGTTTTTATTTAATAACCAAAATCTCAACACGTTAGATTATGGTTTAATTAAAACGCAAAATCTAATTATTTTAAATGGAATAAAACAGATTTCAATTGCCTTAAAAAACAGTCTAACCGAATTCATGAATACGGGGGGTACTGTCTTAATGATTCCGAATAAAAATGGAAACTTATCTTCTTATAATAAGCTGCTTTCTACACAAACAAAACACCAACTTAAACCAATTAAAACGCAGGAAAAACGCATCACTAACATTGCGTTTAACCATCCTATTTTAAAAAATGTTTTTGAAGAAAAAATATCTAATTTTCAATATCCATCCGTTCAGTATTATTTTCCACTGTCAAAACCAACGCCTGGAATTTTATCGTTTGAAGATCAAAAGCCCTTTTTAGTTCAATTTAAGTCGTTATTCGTGTTTACGTCCGCAGTGGAATCTGACGGATCTAACTTTGTAAATTCGCCCTTAGTGGTCCCAACTCTCTATAATATTGGGCGATCTAGTTTAAAAAGCCCGCCATTACAGTATTGGATAGGGGCAGAAAATACGTTTGATCTTAAGGTAAACTTGCAACGCGATCGCATTCTAAAACTGGGTCATAAAGAATCTCAATTTATACCTTTACAAACAAATTTTAATACCAAAGTGAGCATCACTACCAAAGAAAACCCAAGCGAACCTGGGCATTATGCTGTTCTAAAAAATAAGGACACATTAACCGCTGTTAGTTATAATTACAACCGGAAAGAAAGCCAACTTCGCTATTATGATCTCACCCAAATGAAAGGCGTTTCCATAGAAAAATCGCTAAACGACACACTTAATACTATAAAAACTGAGTCGAATGTGACGTGGTTATGGAAATGGTTTGTTATTTTTGCGGTAATATTATTAGCTTTTGAAATGCTCATCTTAAACTATTTTAAATGAACGTACTTATAAAATCAGCTACCATTCTTGATGCCTCAAGTGATTTCCACACTCAAACTCAAGACATTTTAGTTGAAAACGGTTTCATTACTCAAATTGCTAAAACGCTCAAAAACCCGAATAAATATCCAGTCATAGAATTAGAAAACCTTCATGTATCAAAGGGTTGGTTTGATAGCAGTGTGTCTTTTGGTGAGCCAGGCTATGAAGAACGTGAAACCATAGCAAATGGATTAAAAGTTGCAGCTTCGTCTGGATTTACAGATATCGCTCTCAATGCCAATACAAACCCAGTCCTAGATTCGCACGCGGACATTGCGTTTGTGATCTCGAAAGCGTCTGATGCTGCGACCAACCTCCACCCTATTGGCGCCCTTACCAAAGGAAGCGAAGGCGTTGATCTTGCTGAATTATTTGATATGAAAACGGCCGGAAGCATTGCTTTTGGAGATTATAAAAAACCCATAGAAAATCCTAATTTACTTAAAATTGCGCTGCAATATGCTGCTAATTTTGATGGATTGGTTCACTCTTTTCCACACGAACCAAAAATCGCAGCGAAAGGGGTGATGAATGAAAATGTAACCAGTACTCGATTGGGGTTAAAAGGCTTACCAGCTCTTGCCGAAGAGTTACAAATTGTTCGTGATTTATTTTTGTTAGAATACACTGGAGGTAAATTACACATCCCAACGATTTCTACTAAAAAATCTGTAGAATTAATTCGAGAAGCCAAAACAAAAAAACTAGATATCAGTTGTAGTGTTGCCATCCATAATTTGCTCTTTACAGATGAAAACCTAACAGATTTTGATACTAATTTTAAAGTCAATCCCCCATTACGAACAGACTCAGATCTTGAAGCCTTGATAAATGGGCTCAAAGATGGCACTATTGACATGGTGACTTCGGATCATAACCCGATAGATGTTGAAGATAAAAAAATTGAATTTGAGTATGCCAAAAACGGTACTCTCGGACTTGAAAGTGCTTTCGGCGCTTTAAATTCATTATTTACAACCAAAAAAGCAGTGCAACTGCTCACCAAAGGAAAACAACGGTTTGGTTTAAAAAATGAATCTATTAAAGTCGGAAATACGGCGCAGTTTACCTTATTCAATCCCTCAGGATCCTCTATTTTTGAAGTCAAAAATTTGCTTTCAAAATCTAAAAACTCACTATTTATAGGGACTAAACTAAAGGGATCTGTTTATGGAATCATTGCAAATAATAAAACCTCAATCGCTCTTTAATGCCAGACCATCAAGATATTAAATCCGGAAAAACCATTGCCGTTATAAGCTACTTTTATCTTCTTGGAGTGCTCATTGCGTATCTTACGAACTCCGATAAAAAAAGTGAATTCGCCTATTTTCATATTCGTCAATCTTTGGGCCTGTGGCTCTCATTTATGGCGCTAGGCTACCCAATTGGCTATTTTGATAATTGGCAAATTACGCTCTCTTTTTGGATGTCTTTTGGAATTCTATTTATATATGGATTTTCGACGGCCCTTTCTGGTAAAATGATTCCAATTCCATTAGTTGGTAACTTTTTCCAAACGACTTTTAAAAAAATTAAATAAATGAGTGTTAAACTCCCATTAGTTCATATTACAAGACCCTCCACATTAACAGAAAATGCTCCATTATTAGTGATGCTTCATGGCTATGGTAGCGATGAAAACGATCTGTTTTCATTTGCAAATGAACTCCCAGAAGAATTATTTATCATCTCAATTAGAGCCCCTTACCCACTCCAACCGAGCGGAAATGCATGGTATGCTATAAATTTTGATGCCGAACAAAATAAATGGAATGATAATGAGCAAGCAAAAACCTCAATGCAAGTTCTGATAGCGTGTATTGATTCGGCCTGTGACCAGTACCCTGTTGATAACACGAACGTTTCGTTATTAGGGTTTAGCCAGGGCACCATTTTAGGAATGGCAACCGCTCTGAACCATCCCACTAAAATTAAAAACATCATTGGATTAAGTGGCTATGTCAACCATGATATTTTGCCTGAAAATTTAGAATCCTTAGATTATTCGCATCTGAATTTTTATTGTTCTCATGGGACCGTCGATCAAGTAATTCCTATTGATTGGGCACGACAAACACCTGTGTTTTTAAAGTCGTTAAACATCGCACATTCCTACAGTGAATTCCCTGTTGGGCATGGCGTTGCGCCTCAAAATTTTTATGAACTAAGAGATTGGATTGCGACTAAAATATAGTGAACTTATAATGAGACCTCTTTAGTAGCCCCAGATTGTTTGGATGTTAAGAGTCATTCGGCTTTATTTTTGTCGATTTCTAAAAGAGAGGCTTCTGAGTTTGAGTTTTTTAAAACTTCAATTTTAGCTTTAAATTTTTTGATGTCTTTTTCATATTTGTCAATAATCCCTTTTGAGTTTACATACTGAAACACATTGACTAAAAGAGAGAATACAAGTAAATATAGATAGATGTTTTTTTTCATTTTAAATAGATATTTGTAGTTGGTCGTAAGCGAGTTTTACATTTGTAGGCAGGTCTTTTTCGACCGTTTCATGAAATCCTAAATGATGACTAATATGGGTTAGATAAGCTTTTTTGGGATTTACTAATTTGATAAAAGCCAAGGCTTCCTCAAGGTTAAAATGAGATACATGAGGTTCTATTCGTAAAGTATTAACCACCAAAACATCTAAGCCCTGAAGTTTTTCAACTTCGATATCTGCTACTGTTTTAGCATCGGTGATATAAGCAAATCCACCCATCCGATACCCAAAAATTGGAAGTGAATTATGCAGGACATTTATAGGAGTAATTGTCTGAGTTCCGATTAAGAAAGGAGTCTCCGTAATTTGAGTCTCATTCAAGGTCAGAACCCCTGGATATTTATTGTTTTTTTTAAAAATATAATCAAAACGTTTGTAAAGCGATTGCAACACGCGTTCTTGCGCATATATATCAAGAGCACCTTGTCGAAAGAAAAAAGGTCTTAAATCGTCCAAACCTGCCGTATGATCACTGTGTTCGTGCGTAAAAAGAACGGCATCGATCTTGGTACAATTAGTTCGTAACATTTGTTGTCTAAAATCCGGCCCACAATCTATTAAAACCGAAAAATCACCCCACTCAACTAAAACCGAAACTCTAAGGCGTTTGTCCTTAAAATCCTCACTTAAACACACCGGATGTGTACTTCCAATAATTGGAATTCCTTGTGACGTTCCCGTGCCTAAAAAAGTAATTTTCAATGGGTTAATAATTTACACAAAAGTAGACTATTTTTTTTGTAAGATTATCTAAAATGGTACCTTTGTGTAGTAAACCTCCTTAATTTTAAAGATGGAAATAACGCTTAAAGGGGATGCTAAAATAGAAAGCATCCCATCCCTAAAAGACAAGGCATTACGAATAAATCTGAATGAAAATATCTACGGGACTTTCGCAGAGATTGGTGCCGGACAGGAAACAGTAAGGCAATTTTTTAGGGCTGGGGGTGCTTCTGGAACCATTGCAAAAGCGATGTCTGCCTATGACAAAGCCTTTAGTGATGCTATTTATGGAACTGAAAAAGAGAATCGGTATGTGACCGAAGATCGCTTAAAAAAAATGCTATCTCATGAAGTAAGACTTATTGAAAATCGACTTTCTAGAGATGAGTATCCAAATAAAATGTTTTTTAGCTATGCCAATACCGTTGCAACGATCGATTTCGCAAAGCGATTTAAAGGCCATGGCTGGGTTGGAATTAGATATCAGATTGATTCTGAACAAGAGGAATACAATGAAATTACACTTCACATCCGTTTTAAAGAAACCGATGCCCGTTTACAACAAGAAACACTCGGTAAATTAGGAACCAACCTAATTTACGGTGCTTATTACAAATACAATCAGCCTAAAAAACTGTTACGATACTTGTATGATCATATCGATAAAGATCAGTTAGAAATTGATACCATCAATTTTTCGGGTCCTGATTTCAAAGATGTTGATAACCGACTGATGAGCTTACAGTTATTAAAAAATGGCATGACAGACGCCGTTATGTTTTCTCCTGACGGTAATAATGTGCTGCCTGCTCGAGTGTTATACAAAAAGAACATTCTAGCCTTTAGAGGTAGTTTTCGACCTGTGACCAAAGTCAATATGGATATGTATGAGAGATCATACGATATGTTTTTAAAAGAAAATAAAGTTCAAAAAGAAAAGACACAAGTGATTTTTGAAATCACTCTATCCAATCTTAGAACGTCTGGTGGTGAGATTGATGAACAAGATTTTATGGACCGCGCTAGATTGCTGTGTTCGCTAGGCCAAACGGTTCTAATTTCAAACTTTCAAGAGTATTATAAACTTGTAGAATATTTCAACTTATATACCAAAAAACGCATGGGACTGGCCATGGGTATTAATAATTTAATTGATGTTTTTGACGAAAAATACTACCGCCATTTGAGTGGTGGTGTTTTAGAAGCTTTTGGAAAACTGTTTTACAAAGACATGAAAGTCTATCTATATCCAATGCTCAATGAAAATAATACGCTTACCACAAGCGATAACCTAAAAGTTCATCCACGGATGAAAGAGTTATACAAGTATTTTAAATACAATGGGAAGATGGTTGACATCATCGACTACGATCCTGAAATTCTAAACATATTCTCTCGGAAAGTTTTCAAAATGATCTCTACTGGAGAACCGGGTTGGGAGGAAATGCTTCCAGAAGGCGTTTCTGAGTTGATTAAAGACCAAAAACTTTTTGGATACGAGGTTCAATAAATCTATTCATAAAAAAAGCGACCTGTTGGTCGCTTTTTTTTATTTTAAAATTTGAGCTGTATGTTCTTTCGTTTTTACTTTTAGAATAACGTCTTCAATAACGCCTTGCTCATCAATGACAAAGGTGGTACGGTGAATTCCGTCATACTCTTTCCCCATAAATTTTTTGGGACCCCAGACGCCAAAAGCAGTAATCACCGTTTTATCTTCATCGGCCAACAACGGATAGGGAAATCCATATTTATCTTTAAAGTTAGACTGTCGCTTGGCACTGTCGGCACTCACGCCCAAAATATCGTAGCCTTGGGCTGTAAACCGACTGTAATTATCACTTAAATTACAGGCTTCTACCGTGCAGCCAGGCGTACTCGCTTTGGGATAGAAAAACAAAACGAGTTTTTTTCCTTTATAATCCGCTAAGGTGATGGTGTTTCCGCTTTCATCGACCGATTGAAAGTTTGGGGCTTGATCGCCTATTTGTAATGTAGTCATAATTAGTATCTTTGATTTTTTCAAAGATAAACGAATGACTAAAACTGAGAAGGTAAATTTTGTTATAAAAACCTTAAAAGATTTTTATCCCGAAATCCCGATCCCTCTAGATCACAAAGATCCATACACACTTTTAATTGCGGTATTACTATCCGCACAATGTACGGATGTACGCGTCAATAAAATTACACCGCTCTTATTCGCCAAAGCCGATAATCCGTACGACATGGTTAAGTTATCTGTTGAAGAAATCAAACAAATCATACGCCCTTGTGGGTTATCGCCCATGAAAAGTAAAGGGATTTATGGCTTGTCAAAAATTATCATAGAATCGCACAACGGAGAGGTTCCTCAAAGTTTTAGTGCTTTGGAAGCCTTGCCAGCTGTGGGTCATAAAACGGCGAGTGTGGTGATGGCACAGGCTTTTGGTGTGCCTGCATTTCCGGTGGATACCCACATTCATCGTTTGATGTATCGATGGAACCTAACCAATGGTAAAAATGTGGTACAGACTGAAAAAGATGCCAAACGCTTATTCCCAGAAGAACTGTGGAATGATTTGCACTTGCAAATCATTTGGTATGGCCGCGAATATTCGCCTGCCCGTGGCTGGAATTTAGACGCAGACATCATTACCAAAACCATTGGTCGAAAAACGGTGATTGAGGCGTATTATAAGTAACTCCTGAAGTTTTTTTTAGTGGTTTTCAGTCGATCTTTTTTATTTATTTTAAAACGCAACTAATACGTTAACAGCTATTTATGTGATTTATTTGAACTGTTTTTTTTGGAAGTTTAGAAAATAAGTTATACGTTTGAGTGAATAAGACCCCAAGTCTAAATCTTTGTAAGCAATTTAACCGAAGTTGAGATATTATTTTAGTGAATTATCTGTAAAGATTAGGGAAAGAGTGTCACAATACACGCCAATTTGGGATGTATTGTGACACTCGACACCAAATATAAAGGAAATAAATACCACTAGTGGTTTATATACACTAGTTGTGTGTCATTAAGAAAGAATGTTAGAAACGATAAAAAATATCTTCAAAAAAAGAAAAGGAGCATTTTTCAACTCGACAGATTATGAGTTGAATAATTTCTTTTGTGGATTTGGAAAATGTAAGATTGAAAACGATAAAATAACTATCTCGGATTATAAATTCAAACCTTCTAAGGCATATCCAAAAATAACAATAAGCAAAGAACAAATAACTTCAATTACGATTGATTCAAATCCACCACAAATCAATTATGAAAATGAATGGATTTTTGTTTCGGCTGAACTTAAAGATGAACTTGAAAAATTTATTAATAGAAATAACATACTAAAGACTGAAAAGAATTGGAATTGGGATAGTATATTAGACCCATTCCTTGACACAGAATTTTCTGAAGAAGAACAAGAGAGCACTCTAAATAAACTTGAAGAAAACGGAATAAAAAGAAATGAAACGCTAGAAATTAGAGGGAAAGTTTCTAAACAAATGTATAAATATAATTTTGACACAATGCTTTGGGATTGGTGCAGTTTAGGATTAGCTGATGTACTTCAAGCAATGAGAGTTAAATTAACAGATGAAGAATTTAAAGACTTTTATAAATATGCTATGAAAATTGAAAATAAAAACGCCACACAACACGGTGTATAATGCATACCCTGCGGGATACGCACCATACACTTAACGTTATGTGCAAGCTCAGTAAAACTAAGATTTAATACAAACGATTAATTATGAAACTTAAAATATTCCTAGAAATTATCATTATATCTCTATTTGCAATTCGTGCACAAGCACAACCTGATAAAACTGAGAAGTATTCTAATACGTCACTCAGCTTTGAAACTCGAACAGCAGATTTAGTTTTTCGAATGACATTGGATGAAAAAATCTCTCAATTAGGAAATAGAGCACCTGCCATTCCGCGTCTAGGTATTCTTGAATATGACTGGTGGAATGAATCTTTACATGGTGTTGCTCGTGCAGGAATTGCAACTGTATTTCCTCAGGCTATTGGTATGGCAGCTACTTTTGATACAGGTATGATGAAACAAGTAGCGGATATTATCAGCGATGAAGCTCGTGCTAAACACCACGAATTTCAACGTAACAAAGATTATTCTAGATATACTGGTTTAACATTTTGGTCTCCAAATATAAATATTTTTAGGGATCCTCGTTGGGGACGTGGACATGAAACCTATGGTGAAGATCCTTACCTTACTGGACAAATGGGTATGCAATTTGTAAAAGGGTTACAAGGAGATGACTCTAAATACCTGAAAGTTGTAGCCACTGCAAAGCATTTTGCAGTACATAATGGCCCAGAACCTAGTAGACATACTTTTAATGCTGTACCAAACACGCGCGATCTATGGGAAACCTATTTACCCGCATTTGAAAATTTAATGGTAGATGCTAAAGCATATTCAATAATGAGTGCGTATAATCGTGTTGATGGAGAATCTTCAAGTGCGAGTTGGATGTTATTAGAAGATATACTTCGTAAACAATGGAATTTTGATGGTTATGTGGTTTCAGATTGTGGAGCAATACGAGATATTTATAAATTTCATGAAATTGTTAATAGCTTCGAAGAAGCTGCAGCAATAGGAGTCCGAAGAGGGTGTGATCTTAACTGTGGCGGTATATATCAAAGGTCTTTGAAAAAAGCAGTTAAATTAGGTTTAATAGATGAAGGTGAAATAGATCTTTCTGTGAGTAGATTGATGTTAGCAAAAATGAAACTAGGTATGTTCGATCCTACAGAAATAGTTCCTTATGCTCAAATTCCTTTTGAAAAAGTAGATTGTAAAGATCATGATGAAATGGCTTTGAAGATGGCAAGAAAATCAATGACTTTACTAAAAAATGATGGTATCTTACCTTTAGACAGGAGTAAAATCAAGAAAATAGTTGTTATTGGACCAAACGCTGATAATATTAGAGCTTTACGCGCTAATTATAATGGAACTGCTTCTAACCCTGTAACAGTTATTAATGGAATAATTAAGTTTGTGGGTTCAGATATAGAAGTTATTTTTCACAAAGGGCCTCCTATAGCTAAAGATGAAAATAATAAATTTACATCCCTTTCTGAAAATGCATTAGCAGATGTTAAAACAGCTGATGTAGCAATCTATGTTGGTGGTTTAGATGCTTATTGGGAAGGTGAAGAGAAGAAGAAGAGAAAGCCCGTTGAAGGGTTTTTAAGTGGTGATCGCACTAAAATTGAATTACCTGAAGTTCAGCTAAATGCTTTAGAAGCAATGAATAAAACAGGGACACCGGTAGTTTTTGTAATGTTGTCTGGAAGTGCTATTGCACTAAATGGCTTGGAAAAGGAACTTAAAGCTGTTTTAGCTGCCTGGTACCCAGGTCAGCGTGGAGGAGATGCTGTTGCTGATGTTTTGTTCGGGAATTACAATCCAGCAGGTCGATTACCAGTAACCTTTTATTCTTCTACAGATGAATTACCCGAATTTGAAGATTACAATATGCGTGCAGGGAAAGGATTTACCTATCGTTACTATACAGGAGAGGCACTATATCCTTTTGGACATGGTCTAAGTTATACTAAATTTGAATACTCTGATTTGAAAATAAATAAAACCACAATAAATCATAATGATGAAATTAAAGTGTCTGTAAAACTTAAAAACATAGGGAAACTAGACGGAGAAGAAGTTGTACAACTTTACATTAAGGATGTGAAGTCCGATAAATGGATGGCTATAAAACAACTTCGAAAATTCGATCGAATAGCATTGAAAAAAGGAGAAGAAAAAACGATTAAATTTAAGCTTGAAGCAAACGAAGATCTTCGTTATTACGATTCTAAAAAACGTAGCTATATGGTTGAAAGTGGTGATTTTGAAATTCAAATAGGAGCTTCAAGTGAAGATATTCGATTAAGAGGAATAGTTAGAGTTGAAAAATAGAACCATTATCATTAATAGCCAGCAGGTAACAAAGAACTGAGCAAAAAAATAACTCTTTTCTTGATAAATTTTAGACACTAGTATGCGAGGCCCCAAGCTAGTGCGAGCCTCTTTTCTCGTGCCCAGCAAGGGAAGAAAACGTGAAAATAAATTTATGAGTAGAAATTATATTAAGATAACAAAAGTTTGAATTTGGTTAAAATACAAGCGGGACGCTTGCGCCAGCGTGGAGATTATTTGAAATAACCTTAACTCTTTTGCCTTAAAAGCGCACTTCAGCGTGGAAGCCTCTGTATTTTATACATTTTCTTTGGCCATTATTTAATTGTATTGAAATTCAAATATCCTATACGAAAAGATTCATACGGCAGCGGAGTTGGAACGCTAAAAGTTTTAGATTTTAGTTTTTTTTCTTAAAATACCCTCTATACGGCACCCGAGTCCGTTTTTTAAAATCAGATTTTTGGGGATTGGTCATAAAATAGAATTTGGACTTCACGGTTTTTTTCATAAAGCCTTTACAGAAATATTTCGCCTTTGCTTGTTACTCAACACGGATTGCTCCAAAGTTAATGTGCTATTTAATTATTATCTTTGAAATATAAACCAATTAAAAATAACTTTTAAAAAATAAGATGATAAAAATCATATTAGTCGTAACGAATATTATGAAAACACTATTTATAATATTTACAATTTCCATTGCTATTTTCCTACCACACACTCTTTCTTCACAAAACAGAGCGCCTTCGTTGTATTTAAATTATCAAGATGAAGGACAAGGGGATATCATTATCAATACTTTGAGAGTACAATCACCGTCTCCAGTATATACTTATTACTGTGGACTGCTTTGGAACAGCGGCCAAGATGCTGGCGGGTATTGTGGTATGCAAGAACATCCCAATGGAAGAAATTTCATCTACTCGCTTTGGGACCCTATTAGTTCGACTGATCCGATCACTGCCGAATACACTCATCCTGACACAGATATAGCAAACTTTGGAGGCGAAGGGACAGGATTAAGGTCAATGAATTTTGGCATTGGTTGGGAAACAAACCAATGGTATTCACTTGTTTCACGAGCTTGGAGTACAAATGATACTTCTACATTATTTGGTTATTGGATTTATGACCAGAGTAGCAACATGTGGCACCACCTTGTAACCATGAATTACCCTGTTTCTGATCTAAAATTCAATACAAAGACGAGTTCATTTATAGAGGATTGGCTCGGAAATGGTTCTAGTGCCAGAACGGTTCAGCATAAAAATGGTTGGAAAAGGAAAACATCAGATGCTAGTTGGCTTCCTTTTGAAGAAAGTTATTTTGACAGAGTTTTTCCAGATGCCGGTACTGTAAATTATATTGAGAATTATGATGGTGGAGCAATTGATGACGAATATTATTTCATGACAAGTGGTGGCACAACAACTCCTGAAACTAATGAAGACGATGTAACTCTCAATCTAACATACGATACAACTAGTCCTGGATTTGAAACAGGAGAATTTAACAATTTGACATTAGTTGTAGATAATAACAATTTATTAGTGAATTGGGATGTGATCGATTCCAAATCCCCACAATTTTCTTATCATCTGAAAATTTATGACAACGTTGAACTATCCGGAAGTTCAATTATTTCAATTGACAAAATTAAGCCGCATTTAAGAAATGATATAATAGACATAAGTAATTTGTCAGATAATAGTGAATACTTTGTGCAATTCTACATCACTGACATATTTGATAATGTATCTGTTAATGAGGTTAAAAGTATCCAAACTGCTTTGTCTCAAGACGGTGAAATATTCGATAAACCTGTTTATATGCATTATATGCCTTGGTTTGATTCTCCTGACTATAATAACAATTGGGGAATTCATTGGAAAATGGCTAATAAGAATCCTGATGTAATAATTGATGAAATTACTGGAAAGAGAGAGATTGCTTCTCATTATTATCCTCTAATCGGACCTTATGACAGTCAAGATCCAGATGTTATTGAATATCATCTTTTACTAATGAAATATAGTGGAATAGATGGTGTTTTAATCAACTGGTATGGAAAAGTAGGGACTAATGGAGATATTGACGTATTACTAGAAAATTCTAATGCCATTGTAAATGCATCAGATGCACTTAATATGGATTTTAGCGTTATTATGGAAGATAGGTTTGTTGGAAATGAAAACAACTTAAATCCTGTTGATTATGTTCACATAAACATAGAATACCTTAAGAATAATTATTTTACAAAAAATAATTTTATAAGAACAAACACTGGAAAACCTCTTTTTGGCATATTTGGGCCTATAGAAATTTTTGGTGAATCTGATTGGAATTACGCCTTAACAGCTGCAGGGGAAGAGGTTATATTTCTTCCGTTATATTGGTCAATAAACAAAGTAGGCGCAGGCGCAAGTGGGGGTTATGATTGGGTTTTGGAAAATGGAATCTCTGCTAATAATTCATTTTATCAATCTACGGCACCTTCTCTAGATTTTGCAATGGGCTGTGCCTATCCAGGTTTCAAAGATTTTTATGCCGAAGGTGCCTGGGGGGATAATCTTTTTTATCTAGATCACAATGACGGAGAATTATTAAATCAAACTCTCGACTTGGCAATAGAAAACAAAGCCACGGTAGATGCGCTCCAGTTAGTTACGTGGAACGACTTTGGAGAGGGAACGATGTTTGAACCCACTTATGAATTTGGATTTAAAATGTTAACGAATCTACAAGCAAAATTAGGGGTTCCTTATTCTGAATACGAACTCCAACAAATCTATCGTTTATTTAAGTTGAGGAAAACGCATTCAAATAATCAAAGTATTCAAAATATATTAAACCAATCCAGAGATTACTTTGTAAACTATCAGACGAGCGATGCAATAGCTCTTCTGGATGATATAGAAGGTATAAACGATGAAGAGTTATATTATATAAAAAATAGATTCAATAACAGTTATTTATATCAAGATGGAGAGATCGTTAAATACAGTTTAGAAACAAATAATGACACATTCAAATGGAAATTGGTACTCGCAGGAAATGGATATTACTATCTAGAAAATGCATTTTCTGGAGACAAAATGCATATAGAAAATCAAACTAGTTCATTGGAATGTACATCAATAGCCTTAAATTCATTAAGTTCGATTTGGGAAAAAAGAACCGTTAACGGAACACATAGCAGGCTTCTAAATATGTCTACTTCAAACCTATTCATAAATATTGAAAATGATTTGGGCTACGCTGAGTATAGCTCAATAAATTCAAGTTGGGAAAGTGCTCAATGGACATTAGAAGAAGCACCAAACATTCTAAGCTTGTATGAAATAGCTGTGAAAAATGTATCAATATTTCCAAACCCTACAAATGATATTGTAACAATTAAAGGCCTTAATAATATTTCTAATTTAACCGTTTATGATGTGCAAGGAAAACAAATAAAAATAGAGGATATAATAACCACATTTAACAATCTAAAATTTAGTATTAAGAATTTTAAAAGTGGTGTTTATTTTGTTAAAATTGAAAATAATTTAGGAACAACTACATTGAAATTGATTGTAGAATATTAAAATCACTTCAAAACATATTTAGACGATTTAAACCATTAAACATAAAAAGGGTTCTTTAAGCGAAAAAGGAAGTGTTTAAAATCCTTCCCAAAATAGTTCGACTTTTGAGCCTCTTTGCCGCCACGAAGCGAGACCCGCTGCTCGAAGTCTCTGACTTTGAGCCACGTATTTAATCTTTTTTGATACCCCGCTGCCAGTGCCAGTCTCTTCTGCTCGGCCTGTATGAAAAATAAAAAGTACGCGTAAACACGCATAAAAATTATAGGGTTAAAATCACATAACTCTTTTGATGTATGTGATTTTTTTATACATTTAGATCAGATAAAGACCCCCGAGTCAAAAACTTCAAAAGCGATTTAACCAAAGTTAAGCTATTATTTTATTTGAATTATCTGTAAAACTTGGAGAAAGAGTGTCACAATACATGCCGATTTGGGATGTATTGTGACACTCGACACAAAATATAAAGGAAATAAATACCACTAGTGGCTTATATATACTAGTTGCCCACAAGCGAAAAAAAAGCCAACCGCACATTCAAGCACATTTTATTTTGCTCGTACCTCACAAAATAAAAAGAGCTTTCACTTCCCTACCCACTCCAAGAATAATATTCGACATAGAATATATATTTGTCCCAAATAAGTAAAAAATGACTAAATCAGTTCAAACTAGAATTGAAAACGAGATAAAATCAATGAAAAGAGGGAGTATTCTATTCCCATCTAACTTTGATGATCTAGGAAATGTTGAAGTTGTGAAAAAATCATTATTAAGACTTGAAAACAAAAAGTTCTTAGTAAGACTAGCTCATGGAATATATTTATACCCAAAACAAGACAAACTTTTAGGGATTTTATATCCTACAATACAAGAAATAGCCCTTGCAATTGCTGAACGAGATAAAGCACGAATTATCCCAACAGGAACAACAGCTCTTAATAAATTAGGATTATCAACTCAAATTCCAATGAATGTTGTTTTCTTAACTGACGGAACTCCAAGAAGTATAATCGTTGGTAAAAGAACCGTAAAGTTCAAGCGAACATCTCCAAAAAACTTAGCTGTAAAAGGAAAAATTACAAGTTTAGTTATTCAAGCTCTTAAAGAAATTGGAAAGGACAATGTAACAGCAGTCCAATTAGAAAAAATTAAAATACACCTTGAAAAAGAAAAACAAGAAATTATAAAAAATGATGCTAAACTAGCTCCTGTTTGGATCTCAAAAATCATGAAGAATAATTAAATATGAAAGCGTTTATAAAACTTGACAAAAAAGATAAACTGAACATATTAATCAAGTCAGTGAAAAAACTGGGTTTCCATCTTCTGCAGTTGAAAAAGATTGGTGGGTAACTTTATCATTGAATATTATATTTTCATTGTCATATTCAAAACATATTGTTTTTAAAGGAGGAACATCTTTGAGTAAAGCATGGAATTTAATAGAGCGTTTTTCAGAAGATATTGACTTGGTAATTGACAGAAAACATTTAGGTTTTGAAGGTCAATTGTGTAAAACTCAAATTAAAAAATTACGCAAAGTATCCTGTTCCTATATTGGGAATGAGTTCTATAATGACATCAATGATGCTTTAATTAAACGAGGTGTTCAAGATTATGAATTAGGTGTTCAAGATTATGAATTAGGTGTTCAAGAAACAAAAGACACAGACACCGATCCCCTAGTTATTGAATTACGATATAAATCTTTAACAGAAACATCTGACTATTTAAGACCCCGAGTATTGATAGAAGTTGGCGCACGTTCCTTAATGGAACCTGTAGAAAATAAAGCCATTATTTCAATGGTTTCTGAGGTGTTTAGAGAACTTCCCTTTGCTGAAACAGAAATAATAATACCTGTTGTCTCTCCTAAACGAACCTTTTTGGAGAAGATATTCCTATTACATGAGGAATTCCAAAAGGACACTAAGTTTATAAGAGTAGAAAGAATGAGTCGTCATTTGTATGATTTAGAAAAACTAATGGATACAATTCACGGTACAGGTGCTTTGAAAGATATTGAATTATACGATACAATTATAGAACATAGAAAGAATTTAAATGCAATAAGAGGAATTGACTACGCGAACCATAGCCCTCAATTAATTAGCATTCTACCACCAGAAAAAACAATTAAAGAATGGGAGAAAGATTATAAAACCATGCAAGAAAGTATGTTTTATGGAACTACTTTATCTTTCAACAAATTAATGGAACGCATAGCCGAATTAAACGCTAGAATTAAAACAATTTCATTATGAAAGAAAATAAGAGAAGAACTAACTAGAGTTATAGCGGAAGATTCTCAAAATATTGATGAAATATTAAAATTATCACATAAGCTTGCTGCACTTGACACCCCGCTGCGTATTCTATGGCTAAAACAAATAAAACTTCAATTAATTTTAAGCTGCATATTTCATAAAATCAACCATCACATAAAGACTAAAAATTAATACATTAAAAAGCAGTCCTTTTTCTACTATAAAAAAAACCATTCCTAAAACTCTAATTTTCTGGTTTATGAAATTTTAGGGGCTACTTTATTTTTAATGACTTTAAACACCTTAGAGTGTATTTGATTGCTAAACCTACGCATATAAACCTCTGGATTTAATCCAGGTAATGAGATCTTATTTTTACCAGACCGACGAAACGAGACCCTCTCAATTTCCGTAAGAATTGAATCGCATACACAAAACTAATAGCAGCTTTGTAAAAAGAAATTAGAATTCAACGTCAGGGATTGGGCTCCCATGTGGATCAATTTTTCGCTGACTTAACATTTGTTTTACTTTTCTAAAAAACGCAGGGCTTTCAATATGCTCGATTTCTTCTGCAATATCATGAACATTTTCAGGCTCAAAGGCCATCACCTCAACTAAAAACAACTCAATTAAGCGATGCTTAGCGACGATGGTACGGGCGAGTCCTCGACCTTCTGAAGTAAATTCGATAGCCTTATAAGGCGCTGAATTTAATAAATTCATAACCACCAACTTTTTGATCATATTAGAAACCGATGATTTAGAAACCCCTAATACTTTAGAAAGACTGGAAACGGATATGAGTTCGTTAGCCATTTCTAACCTATAAATTTCCTTTAAATAATGTTCTTTTTCTTTGGTTTTTTTCATTAGTTTTGCGGTGGTGAACAATTGTCATTTAAACACTATAAACTTACAACTTTGATCGTAAAATATAATATAATTAGTGTCCTATTTTTTCTATTTTCCAACATCACTTTGGCACAAATTAAGGGCGTCATTAAAGACCAAGATCAGAATCTTCTTTTTGGGGCTACAGTATATAATACAATAAATAACAAAAGTACGATTACAAACGAAGAAGGTATCTTTTCAATTGACGCTATTAATGGTCAGAATAAGCTCGTTATTTCATATGTTGGCTATACGCCTAGAGTGGTAAATGTAGACGGAAACAACAAAGATCTCGGAACAATTGTATTAGAAAATAACAGTTTAGACGAAGTTGTTATTTCGGGAACGCTTCGACAAGTGTCAAAGCTAAAAAGTGCAATCCAAGTTGAACTATATACCTCTGATTTTTTTAGAGCGACTCCAAAAGCGAGCTTTTTTGAAGCCATTGAAGGTATTAATGGCGTCAGACCTCAACTAAATTGTAATATCTGTAATACGGGTGACATTCATATTAACGGTCAAGAAGGGGCCAATACTATGGTTTTGATCGATGGCCTGCCCCTTGTTAGTGGACTATCGACGGTTTATGGACTGTCTGGAATTCCACAATCACTCATCAAACAAGTGGAGGTGATCAAAGGGCCGGCCTCTACCCTATACGGATCAGAAGCAATTGGTGGGGTTATCAATTTAATTACGAAGCTTCCTGAAAACGTCCACCGATTTAATATCGAATCCTATACGACTTCATGGGGTGAACTAAATTTAGATCTGGGTGCCAAGTACAAATTAAAGAATGCTTTGGGGTTGATTGGCGTCAATTATTTTAATTACTCCAATCCAATTGATACCAATGAAGATGGGTTTACGGACTTGACTTTACAACACCGGATTTCAATTTTTAATAAAATAAAAACCAAAAAAAATAGTGTTGCTTTTCGCTATTTTTATGAAGATAGATGGGGTGGTGAAATGAACTGGAATTCAAGGTATAGAGGTGGCAATGAAGTCTATGGTGAAAGTATTTATACGAGTAGAGTTGAAGTGTTTGGGAAGTACGATGTTTTAGAAAATATATTTTTACAATACAGCCTGAACAACCACGACCAAAATTCGGTGTATGGAACCACATCCTATAATGCGTTGCAAACGATTGGATTTATTCAAGCCGTTTATTCCAAAAAACTAAAAGCGCACACCCTTTTGTTTGGCGCCTCTTTTAGGTACACAAGCTATGACGATAATACGCCTGCGACTGCAGAAAAAGAGATCACATCCTTGCCAGGGATTTTCATTCAGGACGAATGGAGTTTTGGAGATTCTCAAACCCTTCTTTCTGGAATTAGATATGACAAGAACTCAATTTATGGCGACATTTGGACTCCTAGACTAAACTATAAATGGGCCAGTAAGGATGAAAGTTCAATTGTTCGACTTGGATTTGGAACAGGCTACAGAGTGGTCAATGTATTTACTGAAGACCATGCCGCTCTTACAGGCGCTAGAGATGTGATATTTATCGAAGCTATTTTGCCAGAAAAATCATGGAATATAAATATCAACTGGAATCAAAAACTGTATTCAAAATATGGGACCATTTTTGATTTGGATCTTAGTGTATTTAAAACGGTGTTTTCAAATCGAATTTTTCCAGATTACGACACCAATCCAAACCAGATTATTTATAGTAACCTAGATGGGAAATCTGTATCTCAAGGAGTGACCTTAAACATCAATAGTGTGTCTGCAAACGGACTCAAAATAAATATGGGTGCTACATTTATTGACTCTAAAATTATTCAAAACAACGAAACTGAATATCCTTTTTTGACCGAGAAAATTTCTGGAAATTATAGAATCAGTTATACCATTTACAACCCAAAAATCACATTTGATCTTTCTGGAATAATCATTGGTCCTATGAAACTCCCTCTACTGGGTGCGCTAGACTCAAGAGATCCTTACAGCCCTGTTATAAATATAATGAACCTACAAGCAACTTATAGTTTTAAGGAATTTGAATTGTATACTGGCATCAAAAATATTTTCAATTTTAAACCCCCTTCAAATAGTATTGCACGGGCTTTTGATCCCTTTGACAAAGCGGTGAGTTTTGGAACTAACGGCCAAGTAATTGCGACGCCAAACAACCCTAATGCATTGTCATTTGATCCTAGCTATGTGTATTACTCGAACCAAGGGATTAATGGTTTTTTTGGAATACGGTATCATATAAAATAGATTCAAACGATTAGATCCTAATCAAAATGTTCACATTTAGGCCCTTTGCCTTAAAACTTGCGTAAATTTATACGCCAGTCCGCTTTGATTAAGTTTCTCAAATTTTCAATTTGGTTTGAATTTACTAAATTAGAGGTTTAAACATCTGCCGGCAGGCGCAACAAACCATAAAAAAATGACCTGGAATTAAATAATAAGAAATTTGCATGAGTATAGAAAAAGCATATAACATTTGGGCGAATCAATATGATATAAATAAAAATAAGACCCGTGATCTAGATATAACAGCAACCGTAGAGACTTTATCAAACCATTCGTTTAGAACAGTTTTGGAACTGGGTTGCGGTACAGGAAAAAATACTGAATGGTTACTCACCAAAGCTGAGCAGGTCATTGGACTTGATTTTTCAGAAGAAATGCTAAACATTGCCAAAAAGAAAATATCCGATAGTCGAGCTGAATTTAAAAGAGCTGACCTTCACAAAGACTGGGAAATAGAAAATCAATTCGCAGACTTGGTCACCTCAAGTCTTACTCTTGAACACATCGCTGATTTGAATCCTATTTTTAATCAAGCGCATCAAAAGTTAAAAAAAAATGGATTATTTTTTATTAGTGAGTTGCATCCATTTAAACAATATGCAGGGAGTAAAGCCCGATATGAAACTGAGAATGGAACGGAGGAATTAGAAGTTTACACGCATCATATTTCAGACTATATAGACAGTGCTAAAAAAAATGATTTTGAATTATTAGAGATTAACGAATGGTTTGACCCGACCCCTGCAAAAGAAATCCCAAGACTTATCTCTTTTTTGTTCAGAAAAACAAACGAATGCCAATAAAACTGCTAAGCAGTGGCGTACAAAACCACTTAACTAAGTTAATCAAAATAACCAATCACATCACTATGAAAATAACATCCATTTTTCTTGGAGTCCTACTCATCGCTTTTATCATCATACAGCTTTTTGCCATAAGAAGCCAATGGAGTATTGAAACGTATCCATATGAAGTCACTAAGACCTATGATCAATTTGAACTACGTAATTATGAAGCCACTTTATTTACTTCTGTCAAACTATCTACTAAAACATATAAGAAGGCATCAAGCAAAGGGTTCTCTATTTTGGCAGGGTATATTTTTGGAGATAATGATCGGAACGAAAAAATAGCGATGACCTCCCCCGTCGCCATGACACTAGAGGACTCTATGACGATGCTATTTATGGTTCCAAAGAAATTTGACAAAGAAACACTCCCTCAACCCAACCAATCACAAATAAAATTGAGGACTGAACCTGCAAAAACGGTTGCAGCCATACAATTTAAGGGCTGGGCGAATGATGAAAAAATTGAAACGTATAAACAGAATTTGATAGCAGCCTTAGCTAAAGAAGGCATAACTTTTACAAACCGTTTTTATTTTTTGGGATATAATGCCCCTTATGAAGTCTTTAATCGTAAAAATGAAGTGATTGTAGAGTTGCAAAAAGAGTCCATTGATCGTTAAATAAATCAGGGTTCGTTAATATGATCTCATCCGTGTAGGGCGTTTTTAGTTTCAAGAATGGGAGATCCTATTTTCGTACTTCAAACTTCCTAATAAAGAAAAATAGCAGTTTAGGCGCCTCCTTTTTATGGTATTCTTTTTAAGAAGACTAATTTATTTTTGACAATATTATAAAAATAATGGGGGTATGAAACAAACTAATTTAGTTGTATTCTACAATTAATAAATAGTATATTTGATAAATATTAAACCAATAACTTTAAAACAAATTAGATGAAAAAATTAGTAATGCTATTAGCACTTATCCCAGTATTGGGATGGAGTCAAGTAAAATCAGGAACGTCCTATTCAGAGCATCCAGCATATGATGTAATTACAAAGATTTACAAGATATGGGAATCCGGAACTGAGGCGGACCTAAGAGCGCTGTATGCTGAAGATGCAAAAATTTGGGGTCCAGGAGACGAGGAAGCAGGTACTGTAGATCAAGAAGTAAGTAATATGCTTTGGTGGCAAGAGAACTTTAGCGATATTAAAGTTACTGTGATGGAAGGTGCGACACCAGATGTCATTAAGTTTAAGGGAGATAAAAAAGGTGTTTGGGCTATGGACTGGATGGTGTTCACAGCGGTGAATAAAACCAGCGGTTTGCCGATTAAGGTGAATATTCACACGAACAATTATGTAACTAACGAAGGAAAAGTTACAATGACGTCGAACCACCATGACAGAGAGTCTGCTGGTGCGCAAATTCAAGCATCTTTAGGAATGCATAGAAATGGCCGCGTATACGATGAGCACCCAATCATTGATAGTTTGAATGAGATGGTTGCACATTTTGAGGCTGGAGAAATATCTGAATTGGCTACTTACTTTGCGGAAGATGTAGAGTTTTACCGCCTGGGTGTGGACGGACACTTGAACCTAGAAGAGCGCACAGCTACATGGCATCAAGAAGTGGCAACAAACAGTGTACGTGATCTTGAGCAGTCTGGATATCCAGATGCTATTTATTACGCAAGAGGCGAAGGCCAATGGGTGGTTCAATCTTGGTGGTGGGTAAACAACACCAATGCAGAAACAGGAGAAAAAACTCGCAAATATTTACACATGAGTCATCACTTTAACAAGGAAGGCAAAGTTTCGAGAGAAACTATTTACATGGCTAATTAGAATTAATTTAAGCCTACATTAGTGGGCTTAAAATTCAAAAAACCTATCAAGCTTGCTTGTGTAGGTTTTTTTGTTTTAAATTGCCAGCTTGTTCTCAGTGTATGGGCGTTGGGAGCTTTGTTATCTTTAACTTGATCGCTTGTCGGTTGGATTTATCCATACAGCTATCCTTATCGAATTTTTGTAAGCCTTGAACTAAGGAGGTCCAATAGACAAAAGTTTGGCAATCCCCCTTGGCATCCCCCTTGAAGCATTGCTCCTCTGTGATCCAAACCAAAAATTTTCACAAAATTCAACATAGCTTCTGGTCATTTTAATGGTGTTTTCGTTTTTATTACTATATTTAGATAAAATATCTGCCTCATTATCAAGGTTAATGGTGGACTTGTAGGTGTTTTATGAAAAAATAATATTAATTATGAGCTCCAAAAATATAGTTTCATACAACCCAAATTATCCTTCTATTGAAGATTTACGGCAACGAGCCAAAAAGAAAATTCCAAAATTTGCTTTTGAATATTTAGATGGGGGTTGTAATGAAGATGTGAATTTATTAAAAAATACGAGTGAACTGAGAAAAGTCTAGCTAAAGCCGAGTTATTTAGTCCCCTTTTCTGAGCCGAGTTTAAAAACCACTTTGTTTGGGCATCAATACGATGCGCCTTTTGGAATTGCCCCTGTGGGTCTCCAAGGACTCATGTGGCCAAAAGCACCTGAAATTTTAGCAAAAGCAGCTTTTGAGCATAACATCCCTTTTGTATTGAGTACAGTGACCACATCGAGTATCGAAACAATTTCAGAAATCACAGAAGGAAAAGCATGGTTTCAACTGTACCACCCTACGGAAGATCGGGTGACAGAAGACCTTCTTAAAAGAGCGGAAGCAGCCGGTTGTACTGTTTTGGTTATTTTATCCGATGTGCCCTCTTTTGGGTTTCGTCCAAGAGACATTCGCAATGGATTGTCCATGCCGCCACGAATGACCCTTAAAAATATTATTAGTGTCGCCAAACGTCCCGAATGGGCTTTAAGGACATTGATCAATGGTCAACCTGCATTTGAAACACTAAAGCCGTACATGCCAAAAGGTTTGGACATGAGTCAGCTGGCTAAATTTATGGACGCTACCTTTTCGGGGCGTTTGAATGAAGAGAAATTAAAAAAGATTCGAGACCTGTGGAAAGGAAAGTTGGTTCTTAAAGGGGTGGAATCTGTTCAGGATGTTGAGACCGCACACCGTTTAGGATTGGATGGCGTGATTGTATCCAACCACGGTGGGCGTCAGATTGATGTCGGACAGGCTTCTGTAGCGTCTTTGCAAACCATTGCGCCTTTATTCAACGACAAACTAACGGTAATGATGGACAGTGGTATTCGCGGGGGCGCGGATGTTGCTCGTGCTTTGGGCAGTGGTGCTGAATTTACATTTATGGGCCGATCGTTTATGTATGGGGTGTCTGCACTTGGGAAGCAAGGGGGGAATCATACTATCTCCTTAATCAAAGCGGAGGTCACTCAAATAATGGAACAACTTTGTTGTAAAACAACCTCCAATTTTTCGGATTTTATAGTTAAAAAATAACACGATGTCACAAAAAACAAATGCGTATTGGAAGCACAACTTAAAGTACTTAATCATTTTACTGATCCTTTGGTTTTCAGTCTCCTTTGGTGCTGGAATTTTATTTGTAGAGGAATTAAACACCATTAAAATCGGAGGGTTTAAACTCGGTTTTTGGTTTGCACAACAGGGTTCTATTTATGTTTTTGTGGTATTGATTTTTGTGTACATCTACCTAATGAATAAGCTAGATGCTCAATTTAAAAAAGACACTGAATAATGGCATTACAATATTGGATTTGGATCGCCGTAGGGCTTAGTTTTACATTATATATCGGAATTGCATTTTGGACACGCGCTTCATCAACCAGTGAATTTTATGTGGCAGGTGGTGGGGTTCATCCAATTGCGAATGGTATGGCAACTGCAGCAGACTGGATGTCTGCAGCCTCGTTTATCTCCATGGCTGGAATAATCTCATTTACAGGTTATGACGGCTCAGTGTATTTAATGGGATGGACAGGTGGCTATGTGTTATTAGCCTTGTTACTCGCCCCCTACCTTCGCAAATTTGGAAAATTTACAGTCCCTGATTTTATTGGAGATCGTTATTACTCAAACGGTGCAAGGGGTGTCGCTGTTTTTTGTGCGCTCATTGTTTCTTTTACCTACATCGCTGGACAAATGCGTGGAGTTGGCGTCGTGTTCTCTCGGTATTTAGAAGTTGATATTACGACTGGCGTACTCATTGGAATGACAATTGTTTTATTTTATGCGGTTTTAGGGGGCATGAAAGGGATCACTTATACACAAGTCGCCCAATATTGTGTGCTTATTTTTGCCTTTATGGTTCCCGCTATTTATATTTCGTTTATGGCGACTGGAAATGTGATTCCTCAACTTGGATTTGGAGATGCCGGAAGCGACGGGGTTTTTCTACTAGATAAACTCGATGGATTGCACAGAGAATTAGGATTTCATGAATACACTTCGGGGAGTAAATCGACCTTAGATGTGTTTTTTATTACGATGGCTTTGATGGTCGGAACGGCTGGACTTCCGCATGTGATTGTACGGTTTTTTACGGTCAAAAAAGTGAGTGACGCCCGAAAATCTGCGGGCTGGGCCTTGTTGTTTATTGCCATCTTATACACCACAGCTCCTGCCATTGCTGTGTTTTCACGGACGAATTTAATCGAAACGGTCAGCAATCAATCCTATAAATTAATGCCAGAATGGTTTAGCAAATGGGAAGATACCGGACTTTTAATATTTGAAGATAAAAACAGTGACGGACTGATACAGTATGTCGCAGATCCAAAACGAAACGAATTGAGTGTCGATGCCGATATCATGGTGCTTGCCAATCCAGAAATTGCAGACCTCCCCAATTGGGTGATTGCTTTGTTAGCGGCTGGTGCGCTTGCGGCTGCACTCTCAACGGCAGCAGGTTTGTTATTGGTGATTTCATCGGCGGTGTCGCATGATTTAATCAAAAAAATGATTAATCCTAAAGTGAGTGAAAAAAATGAATTAATTGCAGCCCGATTATCTGCGACTGCGGCGGTTTGTTTAGCTGGATATTTTGGAATCAATCCTCCTGGGTTTGTGGCGGCGACGGTAGCACTGGCCTTTGGATTGGCAGCCGCTTCCTTTTTTCCAGCGATTGTGATGGGTATCTTTTATAAAAAAATGAACAAAGAAGGCGCCGTTTCTGGTATGGTTGTCGGAGTGTTATTAATGCTGTTTTATATGACTAAATTCAAATTTGGTTGGTTCGGCGGCGGTGTCGAAGCAGACTGGTGGTTTGGAATTTCTCCTGAAGGGTTTGGAACCTTTGCAATGCTTATCAATTTTATAGTCTCCTATGTGGTCTGTAAATTTACACCTGAAACTCCTAAAAACGTTCAGGAGCTTGTTGAAAAAATTCGATTGCCTTAATCATTAAAACTCCAATAGATCGAAAGGAAAAAGGGGTTTTATATTTGGAAAGATAGACTCCATTGTCTCTGACCTACTTGGTTAAACTGTTAAAATCACATAGTTCTTTGGAGGTCCGTGATTTTTTTATACATTTAGACCAGATTAAGACCCCCAAGTCACAATCTTCACAACCAATAGAACTCGAACATAGGCTATTAAAGGACTGTAAATAATTCAGTGGTGTGCATGTATGCGTTGGTTTTAAAAACAAATGAAGTATTCATTATTAAAGCAATCCTTCAATAGAGTATATCTTTTTCCCATGCCCGTATGAAAATAAAAAGTAATTGGCGTATAAACACGGAGCGTTTGAATCTAGTTAACACCATTAAAAACAGAGCTTTGAAACATTTTTACAAAACAAAAAAAAATGACTGAAAAAAGAATATCAACCCCCTATCTAATAGGATTATTACTGTCTATTATAACAACGACTACAATCCATTCCCAAACATTTAAAGAATGGCACGACCCAGCCGTCAACCAAATAAACAGAGCTCCAATGCGAGCCACTTTTTTTGCCTATGAATCGGCTGAACTAGCAACCACAGAGACCAAAGAGAATTCTTCTCATTTTATGTCCCTAAACGGTCCTTGGAAATTCTCTTTTGCAAAGGATGCCGATAAAAGACCTGTTGGTTTTTTTAAACCCAGTTATAACGATTCTGAATGGGATGATATGGAAGTGCCTGGAATTTGGGAGGTAAATGGTTATGGAGACCCTATTTATGTGAATCGTAAATTTGCCTGGCATCACATCATGGATCCAGAGCCCCCAAAAGTACCAACAAAAGAAAATTATGTAGGTTCGTATCGGCGAACAGTAGATATACCTTCGGACTGGAATGGTAAAGAGGTGTTTATTAATATGGGAGCAGTATCTTCGGCAGTATACCTATGGGTCAATGGACAATTTGTTGGTTATAGTGAAGATCGAAAACTCGAACCAGAATTTGATATTACCTCGTTTCTTAAAAAAGGTAAAAACCAGTTTGCATTCCAAGTTTTTAGGTGGTGTGATGGTACCTATGTAGAACTTCAAGATTTTTGGAGACTCGCAGGAACATCGCGGGATATGTACATATATGCTCGGCATCCATTACGTATAAATGACATTAGTATACAGACAGATTTAGATGAAACCTATAAAAACAGTACTCTAAATATACAGCTCGATATAAATCAAAAAAAGAGATCCAAAACTAAAGGAAGTGCCGTACTTCTTGAATTAACAAATAGTGAAGGGAAAATTATCTGGCGTAAGAAACAGCCACTGAAAACTGATAAACAAATTCACATTAATGGATCTATTGAAAATATTTCTGCATGGAGTGCCGAACTTCCAGTGCTGTACACACTCACAACCACATTATTAGATCCTAAAAATAATGTTGTAGAAGTAATCCCTCAACGTGTTGGTTTTCGTAAGGTTGAAATTAAAAATGGTTTACTCCTTGTTAATGGACAGCCCATTTTAATTAAAGGGGTCAACAGACACGAAATGGATCCAGACAATGCTTATTACCTCACGCGTCAAAAAATGGAGGACGATGTTCGGATTATGAAGTTAAATAATATTAATGCCGTAAGAACTTGCCACTATCCAAACGACCCATACTTCTATAAACTGTGCGATATCTACGGATTATATGTGGTAGATGAAGCGAATATTGAAGCGCATGGTTATGAGGAAATTGCTAAAATGCCATCCTACACAAACACCCATTTAGAGCGAGCGACTCGAATGATAGAACGTGATAAAAATAGCCCTTCAGTGATTATATGGTCCATGGGGAATGAATCTGGATACGGGCTTAATTTTGTTAAAACCTATAAAAAAATGAAGGCACTCGATGAGACACGACCCGTACAATATCAACGGTCTGGAATGAAGGCAGAAACCGATATTTTTGTACCTTTTTATAAAGACTATCAGAAACTGGAAGCTTATGGCAAAAAAAAAGACCAGCGAATGCCATTAATTCAATGTGAATATGCTCATGCCATGGGTAATTCGATGGGAGGGTTTAAAGACTATTGGGATCTGTATAGAAAATACGATAATTTACAAGGGGGGTTTATTTGGGATTTTGCAGATCAGTCGTTTCGAGACTATAACAATGGAAAAATGACATATACCTATGGAGGTGATTATGGACAAGGTCTTCCTTCAGATAACAATTTTCTAAACAACGGATTAGTAAATCCTGATAGACAACCCAACCCTCATTTAGATGAAGTTGCTATGATTCAACAATCTATATGGACAAAACCAATTAATTTAGAACAAGGGAAAATTAGTGTTTTTAATGAGAATTTTTTTGCCTCCTTAAAAAATACGATGTTGGTTTGGAAAGTGGTCGAGGAAGGTTTTACGACACATCAAGGAGTTGTCAGTGATTTAAATGTTGAAGCCCAAAAAACAGTTATTAAACAGTTACCTTATCGTTTAAATCGTTCGGATAAAGAACGTTTTTTAGAGGTGTATTACAAAACAAAAAAAGCTGATGGAATTGTCCCTGCAGGTCACACAGTTGCCAGAGAGCAATTTCCTATTTCCAACTATGAGTTCCCAAATCTCGAATTCCTTCACGCTAAAACTAAAGTGAAAATTGAGAACACTAAATTTATAACAACATTAAATACCGATAAGTTATCAATTATATTCGATAAAAAAACAGGGTATATTATAGTCTATAAATATGCCGGGGAAGATTTGATTCAAAAAGGAGAAAGTATTAAGCCCAATTTCTGGAGAGGTGGTACAGATAATGATTATGGAGCTAGATTTCAGATCAAATTAGCCAACTGGAGAAATCCAATATCAAAATTAAAGTCAATGCAGGCGATAAACATCAATGGATCGGCAGAAGTAACCGTTATTTATGAACTTAATCAATTGAGTGCTCAATTGAAAATGACTTATCTACTAAATGGCAATGGTACTTTAAAAATTACTGAAACGTTGGTTGTATCGGAAAAAAACAAAAAGGAGATGCCAATCTTACCGCGTTTTGGTATGCAAATCCCCCTTAAAAAAGTTTTTAATCAGATCCATTATTATGGGCGGGGTCCCATAGAAAACTATGCCGACCGTAAAACAAGTGCGTTTATAAACTCCTATAAACAATCCGTCTCCGAGCAATTTTACCCTTACATTCGTCCACAAGAAACAGGGACTAAATCCGATATACGTTGGTGGAAATTAACCAATGCTCGTGGAACTGGAATTAAAGTCTATTCCGACGCCCCTTTTAGTGCGTCTGCGCTAAACTATACCAATGAAGATTTGGATGATTTTGACAGTAAAGATCAACGGCATTCATCAGAACTTGTTGAGAAAGATTTTACGGTTTTGTCCATTGATTTAAAACAAATGGGGCTTGGTGGTATTAACTCCTGGAAAGCGCAACCTATTGAAAAATATAGAATTCCCTATGACCACTATGAATTTACTTTTGTAATTGAGCGCGTGGAATAATTCGCTATAAATTAATCCGTGAACGAAAAAAATACTTACACTCAAGTTTATAGATTATTAATAACAGGAAACTCCACAAAGTCTCTGACTTAGCGGAACCCCGCTGCGTATTGATTTGCTAAATTGACAGTTTTGGTGTAAATTAGCACCAAAATAAAATATTATGGCAAGGCAAAGTATTTCTTTCACACAACCAAATGATGAGTGGCTAAAAAACCAAGTTGACAAAAAAGAATATTCTACTAAAAGTGAATTAGTTAATGATTTAATTAGACAAGCAAGAAAACAGCAAAAACAAATTGACTGGATAAGAGTTCAATTAGAAAAAGCTGAAAATAGTGGATTTACAACTTTAAATAAAGAACAAATATTGGCAGAATCAAAGTCGATATTTTAATGGTAGATTATAAACTAAGAAATTTAGCGAAAGAAGACTTAATAAGAATTCACAGATATGGAGTTGAAAAATTTGGAATGACTCAAGCAGATAACTATTTTGACACATTCTTTGAGTATTTTGATATTATAGCAAAAAGTCCGTTTTCATTTGAATCTGTCGATTCTATAAAAATTGGTTATAGACGTTGTGTATGCGGTTCTGACAGTATTTATTATAGAATAAGTAATACTAATATTGTAGAAATTATGGCTATAATTGGGACGCAAGATTTAAAGAACATTCTCTAACTCGAAAAATTACAGTCGCTCAATTTTCGAGTCAAGCTTTTTTTTAAACCTTCACAATTAAAGCTTATTTTTGTGGCATGGTAAAAACAATAAGCAGTCTTCAAAACCCCTTTATAAAACAACTGGTTCAGCTCAAAGAAAAGTCGAAACTTAGAAAACAGACGGGCGTGTTTATAATTGAAGGCAAACGTGAGTTATCCTTAGCCATAAAAGGCAATTATACCATTGAAACGCTTTATTATTATGCCGATCTATTTTCGGCTTCTGAAGCAGCGGCCTTAGAACCCTATGGGATCGACGTCATCGAAGTGACCAAAGCCGTGTATGAAAAAATTGCGCATCGAGAAACGACCGAAGGCGTCATTGCAGTGGCTAAAACCAAAGATTTAAGTCTAAAAAATCTGAATCTAACAACCAAAACTCCTTTAATTCTCGTGGCAGAAGCCCCCGAAAAACCGGGGAATATTGGGGCTTTACTCCGAACGGCCGACGCTGCGAATATTGACGCAGTGATCATTGCCAATCCTCTGACAGATTTATACAATCCCAATATCATTCGGTCGAGTGTTGGCGGATTGTTTACAGTACCCATTGCCACTGGAACTTCTGAGGACGTGATTGCGTACTTAAAACAACATAAGATTGCCATCTATTCGGCCATCCTTCAAGAATCTGTAGACTATGATTCGATCGACTTTAAAAACGCCTCTGCCCTAGTGGTTGGAACAGAATCCACAGGACTGAGTCCAATTTGGCGCGCTGCATCCACGGCTAATATTCAGATTCCAATGGAAGGAAAAATTGATTCTATGAATGTTTCGGTCGCAGCTGGCATCCTTATTTTTGAAGCGAAAAGACAACGTAAGTTGCGCTAAAAAATGGCTTTAACAACATGTTGAAACAATTTGTGTAAATTCTAAGATTTTGTGTTGCGTGTTACAATTCAATGTAGTAAATTTAATTTATGACAGCAGACGAAGTAGCCGTAGAAAACGCAGCCATTGCAAAGGAGTATAAAAACCTCCTAAAAATCAGCTATAGAACTCTGTCAACTGCCGATAAAAAGCTCATCCGAAAAGCGTTTGATGTAGCGGTAGATGCCCATTCTGAACAAAGACGAAAATCGGGCGAAGCCTATATTTTTCATCCCATTGCTGTCGCAAAAATTGTGGCTTCTAAAATTGGATTGGATGCGACTTCCATTGCAGCGGCCCTCTTACACGATGTTGTTGAAGATTGCCCACGCTATACGATTGACGATATTCAACAGTTATTTGGAGAAACCGTCGCACGTATTGTGGATGGTTTGACTAAAATATCCTCGTTAAATAAAGACATGAATGTGTCTATGCAAGCAGAGAATTTTAGAAAAATGCTGCTCACACTTCATGATGACATTCGAGTGATTATTATCAAAATTGCCGATCGTCTTCATAACATGCAAACGATTCATTCGATGCCAGAAGACAAGCAATTAAAAATTGCTTCTGAAACCCTTTATATATACGCACCGCTGGCCCATAAAATTGGGTTGTATAATATTAAATCGAAATTAGAAGACTTAGCGTTACAATACACAGAGCCCGAAGTTTATA
The DNA here is from genome assembly GCA_949499105.1 of Formosa sp. Hel1_33_131. Taxonomy (GTDB): domain Bacteria; phylum Bacteroidota; class Bacteroidia; order Flavobacteriales; family Flavobacteriaceae; genus Hel1-33-131. Next base: position 37,396 of record CATEFX010000028.1, read on the forward strand.
ATGATATTTCACTAAAGTTAGAAGAAAGTAAAGAAGAACAAGACCATTATATTCAAGATATTAGTCAGGTGTTAACAGAGGCTTTGAATAAAGAAAAAATTTCATATGAAATAAAAGGCCGCCCAAAATCTATTTTTTCAATACGGCGAAAAATAATGAATCAAGGGGTGTCCTTTGAGGAAGTCTATGATAAATTTGCCGTACGAATCATCTATAAATCGAGCTTGAAAGATGAGAAATTTCTAGCTTGGAAAATCTATTCCATTGTCACCGATCACTTTCGACCCAATCCCATTCGGTTACGAGATTGGATTTCTGCACCAAAATCAACGGGGTACGAAGCCCTTCACATTACGGTCATGGGACCCAAAGGGCGCTGGGTAGAAGTTCAAATTAGAAGTGAACGCATGAATGAGATTGCTGAAAAAGGCTATGCTGCTCACTATAAATATAAAGAAGGTGAAAAAGAGCAGGATGAGAATTTAGAAAGCTGGATTGGGAAACTTCAAGAAGTGATTGAAAATCCCGAATCCAATGCCGTGGAGTTTGTCGAACAGTTTAAACTCAACCTTTATGCAAAAGAAATTTTTGTATTTACGCCGAATGGCGATTTAAAATCACTTCCAAAAGATGCTACGCCTTTAGACTTTTCCTTTAGTATTCACACCGAGATTGGCATGAAAACTAGAGGTGCTAAAGTTAATGGGAAATTAGTCCCTTTAAATCACGTCTTACAAAGTGGCGACCAAGTCGATATCATTACCTCGGAAAATGCCAAGCCCACGGCTAACTGGCTGGACTATGTGACCACAACGCGAGCAAAAAGCAAGATAAAATCATCGCTTAAAGAAGAAAAGAAAACCATCGCAGTAGATGGAAAAGAGATCTTGAGACGCAAGCTAAAACAGCTCAAAATAACCCTAAGCGAGCGATCTATTAATGAATTGGTGAATTACTTCAAACTCAATACAAGTTTAGATTTATTTTACCGCGTTGGGATTGGTAGTATCGACAATACGATGCTAAAAAGCTTTGCAGCTTCGAGGAGCAATGCACTTGTTAGTTATATAAAAAATAAAATCACGCGTACTAAAAGCGCGACAAAAGAGGCTGTAGATAAAGAAGAAATTACATCCAAATACGACATGTTGGTGTTTGGAAAGGAAGAAGAAAAATTAAATTACAAACTATCTTCTTGTTGTAATCCCATCCCTGGCGATATGGTCTTTGGGTTTTTGAGTATAAAAGAGGGAATAAAGATTCATAAAAAAACCTGCCCAAATGCCGTCAGTTTGCAATCCAATTATGCATACAGAATTATGTCGGCCAAATGGATCGACTCCTCCCAACAAGTTTTTAGAGCACTCATTAAACTCACAGGGATTGATACATTAGGCTTGGTAAATTCAATTACAAAAGTGGTGTCAGAGAACATGAATGTTAATATTAAAAATATAAATTTTGATACCGATGGTGGCATTTTTAACGGTCAGATTGCCGTGGAAGTGAACAATAATAATTTTGTAGAAAAATTAATGGAGCGATTGCAAAAAATAAATGGGATCGAAAAGGTGTTTAGAGTCTAAAATTAGTTTAAATTTGACGGTCGTATGAGTGTAAAATCCAAAAATAAGAATCAAGATATCGTAAAAAATGTATTTACGAAATTCCTAGAAGAAAATGGTCATCGCAAAACCCCTGAACGGTTTGCAATTCTTCAAGAAATCTATGATAACGACGACCATTTTGATATAGAATCTCTTTACATCAAAATGAAAAATAAAAACTACCGTGTTTCCAGAGCAACCTTATATAACACCATCGAGTTATTATTGGACTGTGCATTGGTGCGAAAACATCAATTTGGGCAAAATCAAGCACAATATGAAAAATCGTACTTCGACAAACAACACGATCACGTGATCCTAACCGATACAGGCGAAGTCTTTGAATTTTGCGATCCTAGGATTCAATCCATACAAAAAACAATTGAAGAGGTTTTTGATATTGATATTCAAAAGCATTCATTATATTTTTACGGAACAAAAAAAAATACTAAAATTAACGATTAATTAGCATGGCAGTAGACTTACTACTTGGATTACAATGGGGGGACGAAGGCAAAGGAAAAATTGTAGACGTTTTAACCTCAAACTACAACATTATAGCACGATTTCAAGGGGGACCAAACGCAGGTCACACCCTCGTTTTTAACGGCATGAAACACGTACTTCATACCATTCCTTCTGGAATTTTTCATGAAGATGCAGTTAATTTAGTAGGGAATGGTGTGGTCATTGATCCCGTTATTTTTAAAAATGAATTAGATAAATTGGCCACTCAAAATGTGGACTATCGGAAATCATTAGTGATTTCTCGAAAAGCACATTTGATATTGCCAACACATCGCCTATTAGATGCGGCCTCTGAAGCATCGAAAGGAAAGGCCAAAATTGGATCTACGCTCAAAGGAATTGGCCCAACGTATATGGACAAAACCGGTCGAAATGGCATCCGTGTTGGCGATTTGGAACTAGACAATTGGAAAGAAAAATACCGCGCATTAGCAAACAAGCACGAATCGATGGTAGCTTTCTATAATGTTGATTTAGAATATGATTTAGAAGAATTAGAAACCGAATTTTTCGAAGCGGTTAAGGTCTTAAAATCATTAAAATTTATAGACTCCGAGGAATATTTACACCAAGCACAACGCGATCAAAAATCAATTCTAGCAGAAGGGGCTCAAGGCTCATTGTTAGATATTGATTTTGGAACCTATCCTTTTGTAACGTCTTCGAATACAACAGCCGCAGGGGCCTGTACTGGATTAGGAATTGCACCAAATTCAATCGGTGAGGTCTTTGGGATTTTCAAAGCCTATACGACCCGCGTGGGATCGGGGCCCTTCCCTACCGAATTGTTTGATGAAGTTGGTGAAACAATGGGACGCGTTGGAAATGAGTTTGGCGCCACTACTGGGAGGTCTCGTCGTTGTGGATGGTTAGATCTGGTCGCACTTCGATACGCATGTCAAGTGAACGGCGTCACGCAACTTATGATGATGAAAGCCGATGTTTTATCTGGTTTTGAAGCTTTAAAAGTCTGTACCGCTTATAACTATAAAGGCGCTATTATTCATCATTTTCCATATAATGTGGAGTCCGAAAATATCACTCCAATCTATACAGACTTTGAAGGTTGGGAAGAAGATTTAACCGAAATGGACAATGAATCTACCCTTCCAAAATCGTTATTAACCTATATCGAATTTCTTGAGAACGAATTACAAATTCCAATCAAAGTGGTTTCTGTAGGTCCCGATCGAAAACAAACGATTTTTAGATAACAATAAAAAATCTATCTTCGGATAGATTTTTTTTTAGGTCTTAAAATAGTCTTAAGTTTTAACCAAAGAACTCAATATTACCTACTTTTGTCATAAATACGACTGCATTGAAAAATAAAGGCTTTTTCTATTTAACGTGTCTCCTAATTTTAATAGGGTCAACACTCAATGCACAAGAACGTCGAAAAATAGAAATTGAGTACGCACCATTCATGACTTTTGATGAATCAAATCCGGACGCAACAATTCTTACAAGAGACAATTCAAAACAAGTTCATATTAAGCATGAAGGGATCGAGTTGTGGTGTGATGAGGCTATTTATTATGGGAAACAAGATTTCATAGAAGCGTACGGAAAAGTGTACGTTAAGCAAGGTGATACCATAAATATGACCTCTAAATATGTTGAATACAGTGGGAAGACACAATTGGCATTTGCGAGCGGGTCTGTGGTTTTGAAGGACCCAACTTCTGTAATATCAACGGATACTCTATACTTTGACCGCGTTAAACAACAAGCATTTTATCGAAGTTCTGGAAAAGTGGTCCGTGATACTAGCGGAACCATAACAAGTACGATTGGGCGGTATTATATGGTATCCAAAAAATATCAATTTGTAGATAATGTTAAACTAGTAAATCCAGAATACGTTATCAAATCTAATCGTCTTGATTTTTACACCCTTTCGGGCTTTGCATTTTTATACGGACCAACCACCATCACTAGCGAAACCAGTGTGATTTATTGTGAGCGTGGATTTTACAACACGAATAATGATACTGGATATTTTGTCAAAAAATCCAAAATTAATTATGACGAACGTGTGGTCGAAGGCGACAGCATGTATTTTGACCGTAATATAGATTTTGCTTCAGCAACCAATAACATTACAATCACAGACACTCTTAACAACACCGTTATCAAAGGACATTATGCCGAAGTTTTTAGGGCCCAAGATTCGGTATTTATTACCAAAAGAGCGTTGGCGATTACCTTACAAGAAAACGATTCTATTTTTGTACATAGTGATACGTTGATGGTTACAGGCAAACCTGAAAAAAGAATCACGAGAGGCTATTATAATGCGAAAATTTATAAGTCTGATTTAAGTGGCAAAGCCGATTCAATTCATATGAATCAAAGTGCTGGATTGACACAACTTATTAATTTAGATCGCAATACAACGAATGATGCCTTTTATAAAGTGCAACACCCTATTTTATGGAATTTTAAAAACCAAATTACCGGCGATTCCATTCATTTAATTTCAAATCCAAAAACAGAAACCTTAGATTCTTTAAAAGTTTTTAATAATGCATTTGTAATTAGTAAGGATAGTTTGGGAGATGGCTACAATCAAATGTCAGGGAAAAAATTATTCGGATTGTTTGAGAAGAATACATTATCAACCATCGATATTATTAAAAATGCTGAAACTATTTACTACCTCCGTAATGAAGAGGATGAATTGGTTGGAATTGATAAATCTAAATCTGGAGCCATTAAGGTTTGGATTACTGAAAATACGATTGATGAGATGCGCAAATACAACCAAATAGGTGGCAAAACACATCCCGAAAACGAATTCCCTGAAAATGATAAAATTCTTCAAGGTTTTAATTGGCGTGAATCCGAACGTCCTACAAGTGTCGAGGATTTATTTAAAGACGATCCACCGCTAGAACTTATAAAAATTAAAGGTCTGGATGCCTATAAGCCTCAAGAAGACTTTTTTGATTCAACGCTTATGGAACGTGTAAAGGACGCACGTCCAAAACCGGCTAAAGAGTTAGAAAAAACTGAAAATAAAGCAGCCAGAAAACTACCAAAAAAGAAGTTTAAAAAACCTAATAAATTACTTAAACCAGTTAATAAAAAGTGATTACAAACGATTTTTTTAAACACCAGGCACAAACCACCCCGCATCCGTTGGGGATGGAAATTTCTTATGCCGAAGGGTCGTATATCTATGATCAAAATAAAAGACCGTATTTAGATTTCGTTGCTGGAGTTTCTGCTTGTAGTTTAGGCCATCGTCATCCGAAGGTTGTCGATGCTATTAAAAAACAACTTGATTGCTATATGCATGTGATGGTTTATGGCGAATACATCCAATCTCCCGCCGTTAAACTTTCCAAGTTATTGGCCGCTCATTTACCGCCTAAACTTCAAAAAACATATTTAACAAACTCTGGGACTGAAGCCATTGATGGCGCTATGAAACTGGCCCGTCGCTTTACAGGACGTTCGGAAATCATTGCTGCTCACAATGCGTACCATGGAAATACGATGGGTGCCTTGAGTATTATGGGGTATGAAGATCGAAAACAACCTTTTAGACCACTCATTCCAGACATTCGATTTATCGAATTCAATGCGCTGGCTGATCTTTCTAAAATTACCACCAAAACTGCAGCGGTCATTTTAGAAACCATTCAAGGGGGCGCTGGATTTATTGAGCCGATAAATGACTACTTAAAAAAGGTTCAAGAAAAATGTAATGCTGTTGGTGCCCTGCTAATTTTAGATGAAATTCAGCCTGGTATTGGAAGAACTGGCAAACTTTTTGGTTTTGAAAATTACAACTGCATTCCAGATGTAGTTGTCACAGGAAAAGGCCTTGGTGGCGGCATGCCTATTGGGGCATTTACAGCCTCTGAAGAAATGATGGATAGTTTGTCGGACGACCCAAAATTAGGACATATTACTACCTTTGGTGGCCATCCTGTCATTGCGGCCGCAGCCTTAGCCACCTTAGAAGAAATTACAACAACTAATTTGATTCAAGAGGCTTTAGAAAAAGAAACACTTATCAAAAAACAGTTGCAACACCCTTTAATTAAAGACATTAGAGGCAAAGGATTAATGCTGGCTATTATGGTGGATTCGTCCGAGATCGCCAACAAAATTGTTTTACAAGCTAAAGAAGATGGCTTAATCCTATTTTGGCTGCTTTATGAGCCAAAAGCCGTGCGGATTTCACCACCATTGACCATTTCTAAAGAAGAGATTGTAAAAGGGTGTAAGATCATTCTGAATATTCTAAATTCTATTTAAACAACACTGTTAATTATTTTGTTGAAAACATTAGAGGAATCTGGGTGATTTGAGCAGATATACCATTAAATTTAGTATTGTAAATAAACCATTTATGGAGTTCAGTCAATCGGATGATAATCAAGAAGTAACACTCTCAAAATTTGAGTCGATGTTAAAAACCAACAGCGTTTTTTTCTTTGATTCGAGTGAGTTTGAAAATATTATTCATCACTATTTAGAGAGTGGTAAAATTGCACTTGCCAAAAAAGCAATTAAGCTTGGATTGAGTCAGCATCCAGCGTCTTTAAACCTGAAATTATTTCAAGTAGAAATTTTAATTTTTGAAAATAAATTAAATGAAGCCGATCGACTCCTCTCCCCCCTTTTTGAAATAGAGCCTAATAATGAGGAACTCTACATTCAAAAAGCAAATATCTATTCCAAAAAAGACCTACACGAAAAAGCCATAGAAGTATTTAAAAGTGCCATTAAAATTTCTGATGATTGTGCAGACCTCTACTCCTTAATTGGGATGGAATATTTATTTTTAGATCAATACCAAGAGGCTAAAAAAAACTTCATCAAATGTATTGAATTGGATGTCGAAGACTATTCGGCCCTCTATAATATTATTTATTGTTTTGATTTTTTAGACGAAACAACCGAAGCAATAGAATACCTCAATAGTTACTTGGATAAAAATCCGTATTGCGAAGTGGCATGGCATCAACTGGGAAAACAATATGTTGAAACTAAAGAACTTTTAAAGGCCGTCGCAGCTTATGATTTTGCCATTATTTCCGATGACACATTTATCGGTGCCTATCTAGAAAAAGCAAAAGTATTAGAGAAATTAAATCGCTATGATGAAGCCATTGAGAATTATAAAATTACTATGGCTATTGAAGAATCGACTGCCTATGCCCTTGTGAAAATCGGCTATTGTTATGAACGCCTTAATAACAACGATTTAGCACTTCAACATTACTATCAAGCCGTGGACGAGGACCCTGCCTTAGACAAAGGGTGGATGCGTATAACAAAGTTTTTTGCGGCGAAAAAAGACTACCAAAAAGCCTTGTTTTATATCAATAAAGCGATTGATATTGATGCTGATAATTCGTCCTACTGGTTATTGTTTTCAACAATGAACGAACGACTCAATCTTTTTGAGGAGGCGGAACGTGGTTATAAAAAAACACTCGAACTTGGCGATTGCGAATTGAATACATGGTTATCTCGAGGCGATATTTTAATTAAACTTGGCGAATATGAAGCTGCTAAATTCAATTTTGTACAAGCCTTAGAATACCATCAAAAAAGCGAAGAATTAGAATTTAGACTTTCTGGCGTCTGTTTGAAACTCAATAATATGGATGCTGGCTATGCGCACCTTTTGACTGGATTGCATATAAATTCAGAACACGTTTTTATTTTAGAAGAATTATTTCCAGAAGTCTATCAACGTAAAGCTGTGCTTCAATTAATCGAGAATTTTAAAAATACACATCAGTAAATAGTTGTATTTTTGTTGTGTTTGAGCGGGAGTTCATCTATTTAAAAGACCCGCTATAGTTCAATTATTTTATAAAAACCCATGAAACGATCCCCACTAGAGTATTTAATAATTTCACTAAAAGGAATGGCCATGGGTGCTGCGGATATTGTGCCAGGGGTTTCTGGAGGCACCATTGCATTCATCTCTGGGATTTATGAAGAGCTCATTGACTCCCTGAATAACATCAATTTTTCGCTTTTAAAAAACTTAAAAACAGAAGGGTTTAAAAATACTTGGAATCAGGCCAATGGGAATTTTTTGTTAGCACTGTTATCAGGCGTATTTGTGAGTGTTATCTCGCTGTCAAAAGGGGTTAAATGGCTCCTTGAACACCACCCAGTATTACTTTGGGCGTTCTTTTTTGGGTTGGTTCTTGCAAGCATTATTTATGTCGGTAAACAGATCAAAACCTCGTCATGGAATCTAAAATTATTTATTGCGATGGGTCTTGGAGCGGCGGTTGCTTTTCTCATTACGACCCTTAACCCATCGGAATCATCGGATGCAAATTTATTTTTATTTGGTGCTGGAGCCTTGGCCATTTGTGCCATGATATTACCCGGAATTTCAGGGGCTTTTATTTTGGTTATTTTAGGGGCTTACAGCCCAGTATTGGAAGCTATTAATACCAGAGATTTAAAAACGATCTTTTTTATAGGGGCAGGTGCAGTCGTCGGATTATTATCGTTTTCAAAATTGTTAAAATGGTTGTTTGAAAAATACCATGAATTAACCTTAGCTCTACTCACAGGGTTTATGATTGGATCTTTAAATAAAATATGGCCATGGAAAGTGGCCTTAACCTATAGAATCAATTCTAAAGGGATGCAAGTCCCCTTAAACGAAAAAAGCATCTCTCCTTTTGACTTTGATGGAGATCCACAACTTTTTCAAGCCATCGGACTGATGGTTCTCGGAATTTTAATTATTCTTACTTTAGAAAAAATTAGTACCAAAACAAATGTCCTTGAAAAGTAATCAAGATCACATCCATCCATTTTCATTGATCCTAAAAGGGGTCTTAATGGGAGCAGCGAACAAAGTGCCTGGTGTTTCTGGTGGGATTGTGGCTTTTGTGATGGGATTTTATGAGGAATTTATTAACTCCTTACAGAAATTTAACCTGAAAGCGATCAAATTATTTTTTAACGGGCGCTTTAAAAGTTTTTACCGCTATGTAAATGGCCGTTTCTTAACACTCCTTTTTTCAGGGATGATCATTAGTTATTTTAGTATTTCAAAACTATTGGACTACCTAATTGAGCGCCACGAACTCTATGTTTGGAGTGTGTTTTTTGGGATGATCGTAGGCTCTATTTTATATATTTATAAGGATTTTAAATCTTGGAATACAAAAACAATTGTATTTGCTTTCGTTGGAATTGCTATGGGATTAAGTATTAGTTTTTTAAATCCTGCAACGCAAAACGACCACCTTTGGTTTGTATTTTTATGTGGGATCATTAGCGTCACAGGCATGGCATTGCCAGGATTTTCTGGCTCTTTTATCTTGATTTTGTTAGGGAATTATGTCTTATTATTAGTGGATTCTGTAAACGTCCTTTTTGATACGTTTGTATACCTGTTTTCTGGAGACTTTAGTTTTATGTCGGACCCACACCATATACGCTTATTAAAAGTTTTGTTGGTCTTTACACTGGGGTCTATTGTGGGATTGGTGAGTCTGTCTCATCTATTAAGTTATATTTTGAAACGGTACAAAAACAGGACGCTCGCGCTTATCATGGGGTTTATTACTGGATCTCTGGGAGTTGTTTGGCCATGGAAAGAAACTCTTTTTAAACAAAATGAATTCGGCGCTTTATTAATGGACAGTAGTGGCCAACCGATCATTGAAAATTATCAACGCTATATGCCAGAATTTAATTCGCAAACCATGTATGCACTCCTCTTAATTGTTTTTGGTGCAGCCATTGTATTGGGTTTGGATTGGTATGGTAAAAAAAGAAATAAACATATATGAAGACTTTTGGACTTTTAGGAAAAAACATAGATTACTCTTTTTCGAGGGGGTATTTCAAAGATAAATTTGAAACCAATAAATTAGACTGTACCTATACTAATTTTGATTTAGAGACGATTAAAGATTTTGAATTATTAAAAACGACTTCAAATTCACTCTCTGGACTTAATGTCACCATTCCATATAAAGAAGTGATTCTGCCCTATCTGGACGCGATTGATTCAGAAGCATTAGAAATTGGTGCTGTGAATACCATAAAAATTAAAAATGGTAAATTAACGGGGTATAATACCGATCACTATGGATTTAAAAATAGTTTAAAACCGCATCTAAAACCGCATCATAAAAAAGCATTAATACTAGGAACTGGAGGCGCTTCAAAAGCGGTTGCCTTTGCTTTAAAATCATTAGGAATCCAATTTGATTATGTCTCTAGATCCCAATCAAAAAACGTTACATACACCTATAAATCACTCGCAATCAATGGGATAGAGGGCTATCAGGTCATCATCAATTGTACCCCTTTAGGAACATTTCCAGATATTGATACATGTCCTGCGATCCCTTATGAATCTATAAATAGCAATCATTTACTATTTGATTTAATTTATAATCCTGCTGAAACCTTGTTTCTAAAAAATGGAAAATCTAAAAATGCAACCATTATAAATGGGCTTGAAATGTTACAGTTACAAGCCGAAAAATCATGGGAGATTTGGAACTCCTAATAAAGAAATCAATTTAAAGAATTAGATAATTTGTAATTTAGAGGGATAATGTTATATTTATACCTCAAGTACTTGAACCACTAAAACATTGAAAGATATGTCAGAGCATGATAACCTGCAAGATGCAGATGGAGATAACCTAAACGCCACTCCCCTAACAACAAATCAACCAGAAGAAGTGATTTCTTCTAGTGAACCACAAACTGAAACACTTAAAACAGAACTCCCTTCTGAAGAGGTTACAACTGACCAAGAAAAAGTGGCTGAAGAGGTAACTGAAGATCAAGAAAAAGCGGCTGAAGAGGAAGTAAGTTCAGAAGAAGTGGCTGAACAGGTTACAGAAGACCAAGAAGAAGTGGTTGAACAGGAACCGACTCCTAAAGAAAAGGACCCCGTTGTTACTTATGAGTCGCTTTCGTTAGAAGCCTTAATAACTGAGTTTGAATCGCTTTTAAAAACTGAGAACATTCATAGTGTTCGAAACAGTATCAGCGAAGTTAAAAATAATTTCAACGCTAAGTTTAGCGTCTTAATTTCAGAAAAAAAAGAAGCCTTTTTAGCAGAAGGTGGAAACACTATTGATTTTGAATTTATAAGTCCGTTAAAAAAACAATTCAACGAATTATCGAAAACATTTAGAGAAAAGCACCAATCTTTTCAAAAAAATAGAACCCAAGAATTGAATCAAAATCTTGAGATTCGCTTGCAAATTATTGAAGAAATTAAAGGGTTAATTAATGTAGAAGGCGATGTAAACTCGTCTTATAATACGTTTAAAAACTTACAAGAACGCTGGCGGAATACAGGCCAAATTCCATCGAGTGAAAATAATAACACTTGGAATAACTACCGCCACCATGTTGAAATATTCTATGGGTTTTTACACTTAAATAGAGACCTTCGAGATTTAGATTACAAACACAATCTAGATCAAAAACAGAAAATTATCATCAGTACCGAAGCACTTGCTAATGAAACAGATTTAAACAGAGCCTTTAGAGAACTTCAAGCCCTTCACAAAATTTGGAAAGAAGAATTAGGCCCTGTTGCTAAAGAGTATAAAGATGAGCTTTGGGACCGTTTTAGTGCTGCTACCAAAGTGATTAATGACAAACGTCAGGACTATTACAGTCAACTTGAAGAAAAATTTGAGGAAAATCTTGAAATCAAAAATGGTATTATTGCACAAATTCAAGCTATTGCTGAAAAAACAATCGACTCCCACAAAGACTGGCAAGCGACTATTAAAGAAATTGAAGCTTTAAGAGATGCCTTTTTTAAAGCAGGAAAAGTGCCCTCAAAGTTAAATGAGAAAACATGGTCTAGTTTTAAAGATGCCGTTAGAACATTTAATAAAAACAAGAATAACTATTACAAGAGCTTAAAAAAAGATCAATCAGAAAACTACCGAAAGAAATTAGAATTGGTAGAAATAGCTGAGCAAAACAAAGATAACGAGGATCAAGAAACGACCTTGGCTTTGATGAAAAACATTCAAAACAAGTGGAAAACGATCGGTCATATCCCAAGAAAAGACAGCGATAAGTTATGGAAACGTTTTAGAGGCGCGTGTAATGCATTTTTTGATCGTTACCACGAACAAAAGAACAATGGATCTGAAGATGAAGTTGCTGCCTTTGAACAAAAAAACACCCTGCTAGAATCGCTTAAAGCATTTGAATTAAGTGAAGATAAAGATGAAAACTTAGCCGCGTTGACCCAATTTTCGACCGATTGGAAAAAATTAGGATCTGTGGTTCAAAGTAAGCGTTTTATTGATGGAAAATTCTTTAAAACTCTCGATGGTTTTTATTCTAAATTAGGATTGGATAAAGAGGCGTTGGAGGCGTTGAAATACAGTCTCAAATTAGAAACACTTTCTCAAGATCCGAATTTATTTAATAACGAAGTGATCTTTATAAGAAAAAAGATGGATGAGATTAAAAGTGAAATCAATCAACTTGAAAATAACTTGCAATTTTTCTCAAATGTTAAAGATGACAATCCACTCGTAAAAGAGGTTCATAAAAATATTGATAAACACAAAGCAGCCCTACAAACTTGGAACGCTAAATATTCTAAAATTAAGAAACTGATACAGTAATTTCTTATAATTTCTTAGCTTCTTCCCAATACACATCCATCTCTGCAAGCGTCATTTCTGAAAGTGACTTTTGCAGAGATTTGGCTTTACGTTCTAAATACTGAAAGCGTTTAATGAATTTTTTATTGGTACGTTCTAGTGCATTTTCGGGGTTAATATCTAGAAAACGTGCATAATTTATTAATGAAAATAAAACATCCCCAAATTCATCTTCCATCGCCTCTTGGTCTTTGTTTTCGACTTCGACTTTGAACTCGGCTAGCTCCTCCTCTACTTTTTCCCAAACTTGATTTGGATGCTCCCAATCAAACCCAACACCCGCTACTTTTTCTTGTATTCGACTTGCTTTGACCAATGCTGGTAAACTTTTAGGAACGCCCTGAAGTACGCTTGTTTTGCCTTCTTTCAACTTTAGATTTTCCCAATTTTGTTTAACTTCAGTTTCATCCTTGACCACCACATCACTATAAATATGTGGATGTCTATGAATGAGTTTTTCGCAAATACTGTTTATCACATCCGAAATATCAAAATCCTTGGTTTCACTTCCTATTTTAGCATAAAAAACAATATGCAGCAAAAGATCGCCTAATTCATTTTTAACCTCTTGTAAATCTTGATCCAAAATAGCATCGCCTAATTCGTAGGTTTCTTCAATGGTAAGATGACGAAGGGATTCCATAGTTTGTTTTTGGTCCCATGGACACTGCTCGCGCAGTTCATCCATAATAGTCAACAAACGATCAAACGCTTGTAATTGATTCGTTCTATTCGTCATTTTGGTTGTTTAAATTGAGTGTTGATATACGCGTTTTACACGCATTAAATTCTGATATGATGGCGTCTACAATGTCGGAAACAGATGAAATCTCATTAATAAGTCCCGAAATTTGGCCAATTTCTAATTCGCCTTTTTCCAAATCTCCTTCATACATCCCGCGTTTGGCGCGGCCTTTTCCTAAAAAAGTTTTTAAGTCGTTTTCTGTGGGGGTGCTTTTGTATAACAATTGAAGGTCTTGATAAAATTTATTTTTCAAAAGACGAACAGGCGTTAATTCTTTGAGGGTTAATTGGGTATCGCCTTCTTTTGCTAATAGGACTGCGGATTTAAAAGCGGCATGCGCAGACGATTCTTTGCTAGCTACAAAACGACTTCCAATCTGAACGCCATCGGCGCCTAAAGCCATGGCTGCCATCATCCCATTTCCTGTTGCAATTCCGCCAGCCGCAATTAACGGAATGGTGATTTGAGCACGTACCATTGGTATCAGCGTTAGTGTGGTCGTTTCATCTCGGCCATTATGACCACCCGCTTCAAAGCCTTCCGCCACAATCGCATCCACTCCCGCCTGTTGGGCTTTTAAGGCGAATTTTACACTACTCACCACATGCACGACTGTAATTCCACGTTCCTTCAACCAAGGCGTCCACGTCTTTGGATTTCCAGCAGAAGTAAATACAATAGTGACGCCTTCATCGACAATAATTTGCATCACCTCCTCAATATTCGGGTAAAGCATCGGAACATTCACTCCAAAAGGGTTGTCTGTGGCCTTTTTACACTTTTGAATGTGTGTCCTTAAAACATCGGGGTACATGGACCCGGCACCAATGAGACCGAGGATTCCAGCATTGCTCGATGCCGAGGCTAATTTCCACCCACTGTTCCATACCATACCTGCCTGAATAATCGGGTATTGGATATTAAAAAGTGTCGTGATGGCGTTTTTCATCTAATTTTTTAGGATCTTAAAGGTCCTCGGTTTTTGGTTTTCTGTTTGAATTGTTAAAAAATAAAGCCCCTTTGAAAACGCTTCAATATAAATTGGTTGCCTATTTTGAATTTGAGTTTTATAAATTAAGTGTCCTAAGAGATTATGAAACGATACAAATACAGCATCCATCGAATGCGGAAATTTTACACTTAAATTTGATACTACTGGATTGGGGTAAACTTCAAAACCAAATTTTTTGATCGACTGTTCATTAAGTCCTAATGTTAAAGCAAATTGAAAATTAGGAATCCCATAGCCAATAAAATAATCGGGGTTCATATATTGAGAGGCGGATTCACGGATATAAGCCATCATTTGAGTATTGGTGGCGTTTGGTAACGCCTGAACTAAAGAAGTAACGCCTCCAGCTAAAATAGGAGAACTGAAAGACGTGCCATTCGCTTGCGTAATTTGATCATCTTTTCGAATAATAAAACTTCCCGATCCACGAGCGGCTACATCTGGTTTGTGAGTGAGCTGGAAGGCACTTCCTTGAGAACTAAAAGAAGCATACGTTTCGTTACCATCTACCGCAGCAATTGTTAAAACGCCTGCAGCATCCGCAGGTGCAGTGATTCCATTCACGCCTGAATTCCCTGCCGAGTTAATTAAAATTAGCCCTTTTTCGAAAGCAATATTAGCGCCTTTAGAACTATAAGCCGTAGTACCATTTAATTGTTGACTTGTATAATTATAACTAGAATCATCGAAATCCTTATACCCCAAAGAGGTATTGATCACGTGTATTCCTAAACTATCTGCACGTTCTACAGCCTCCACCCAATAACTTTCTTCCACTGGGTTTTCGGAAGATACATCTTCTGTTCTAAAAAGGTAATAGGTGGCATCTGGTGCAGTCCCCACAAATTGATCTTCTACAAATCCGGCCATCGTGCTCAATACATTTGTGCCATGCTGACTGTCTGTTGAGCTATAAATATCCGTGGTTCTATCTACAAAATCATAACCACCCATCAAATTTCCCGCAGTGCGTAAACGTTCAAATCCAGACATCGTATTCACATTGGGGAATCCGGCATCAATAACAGCAACTTTGACCCCTTCACCTGTAAAATCGGCAACATGTAAAGCATCGATAGTAAGCATTTCTACTTGATTTTGAGTCGTTCCATAGGAGAAATCAGTAAAACTAGATTCGGTTTCAAATTTATCTTGAACCGATCCCTTTTGCGTATTTAAATTAGAATTTGCAAAAACAATTTCTGCCACAAAGTTGTAGGTCATTAAGTTATTGATATCAATTTCTGAACCTCTTAAATGCACCGCATTCAACCATTTTGATTTGGCTAAATATGTAATTCCTGTCGCCGCTTTGATTTGCGTAATATAAGGCTCATGAACAGGAACATCTCTTTCATCAATTGTCACACCATGGTTGGTTTTACGATCAATTGCAGCTTGCGTTAATATATTAAGTGGATCTAAAAGCAATGTACTTGCATTTGGTTTATCCGTAAAATAAATCCATGCATCTTGCTGGGCAAATACAGTAAATTGACAGCTTATAAAAATACCTAAAAATAGTAGCGTTCTCATATGTACGTATGTTTGTGTTTAGCAAGCTAAGAAATTACTCCCGAACCAACTAACTCATCCTCTAAATACCAAGCCACAAATTGACCTTCAGTAATAGCCGATTGAGGCGACTCAAAAGCAACGTATAAACCATCGGTTGTAGCATATAAACAAGCGGACTCCAATTGTTGACGGTAGCGAATACGGGCCATGACTTGAAGCGACTGCCCTACTTCGATCGCTAAATCGGGACGTACCCAATGCACTTCAGAGGGGTGTACCAACAACACAGAACGGTAGAGTCCAGGATGGTTTTTTCCTTGACCTGTGTAAATAATATTATCAATTACATCGGTATCAATTACAAAAAGTGGCTCCACAGTCCCACCAACAGCCAAACCTTTACGCTGCCCTTTTGTGAAATAATGTGCTCCTTGATGGGTGCCGACTTGTTTACCATCGGAAGTTAAATATTTAAATTTTCGGGCTTTAAAGACCAACTCTTCCTGTTTGGACTTAAACGTTGGTGCGGTGGTTTTATAAGCTTGAAAACTATCCGGAATTTCTATGATTTGACCTTGTTTGGGCTGCAATTGTTGTTGTAAAAAATCAGGCAATCGGACTTTACCAATAAAACAAAGGCCTTGAGAATCCTTTTTATCGGCCGTTACTAAATTTAATTTGGTTGCAATGGCTCTCACTTCGGGTTTGGATAATTCCCCGATAGGAAATAAAGTTTTTGATAGTTGCTCTTGTGATAGTTGACACAAAAAATAAGATTGATCTTTATTCGTATCCGCTCCAGAAAGCAGCTTATAAAGCGTTGGATTCGTGGAGTTTTCAACGGTGTCTTTTCGGCAATAATGACCTGTTGCCACATAATCAGCTCCCAATGAAAGGGCGATTTTAAGAAACACATCAAATTTAATTTCTCGGTTACAAAGAATATCGGGATTAGGCGTTCGCCCATTCTTATACTCCTTAAACATATAATCGACAATCTTTTCTTTGTATTCTTCGCTTAAATCAACTGACTGAAATGGAATGTTTAGTTTTTCAGCCACGAGCATCGCATCATTACTATCATCTAACCAAGGACATTCATTAGAAATCGTAACCGAATCATCATGCCAATTTTTCATAAACAAACCAATCACATTGTAGCCCTGTTCTTTTAATAAATGGGCTGCAACACTAGAATCTACGCCTCCTGAGAGACCAACAACAACTGTTTTCATTTGGTTTTATCTATTGTTTTATGACTGATACATGTATTCACAATTAATCTTTCCAATGGATATAATTATTTAGATCAAGATCGGTTCTTACTGCAAATTTACAAATAATAATGATGTCGGCATTGATGAATATATATTTCTATAATACCTAATTAGCATGTGGGTTCGTTCTCCTTTGTTTTTTATAAAAAAATAATTAAAATCCTTGAATACAACCTATGTTTACCAATGCAATACTTGCCAGCACTCGCTAAAAGATACCGTAATTTACACTATGGAAGCGTTTATGCTAGACTAGCAAATTGAAAATCATGTTATAATTTAGTATATTTGTTAGAGTAATCACTAATATTATGGGAGCAGTAGAGTTAAGACATAAATTAATTGAAAAGTTTAGTCAGTTCTTACAAGACGATTCAAAACGATTGACTTTGGACGTTGTTTTTGACTCGCTAAACTCAATGGATACTCCATCACTAGTTTCAGAAGAACATTACAAGATCGTTGAAGAACGTCGTCGCTCCCGCTAAGTTGTACTTAGTGGACGTAAACTAGCTAAAAACGCTTTTTACTTTCACATATACTATACTTTCTACCAATCTTTGACGTTACCGCGCTATAGCGTGGCGGGAGCGAGACTTGCCAATCTCTGACGCCACTAAGTACAACTTAGCGGGAGCGCAAACTAGCGGCATCAGGGGAACGTTGGAGAAACTAAAGGTCGTGGTTGGGATGAAGTTAAACTCGAACTGAATAAGAGTCGTAGAGGCTGCAGGAAATTTTAGGTTAAGTTTATATTGGGCTTAACTAAAATAAGAAAATAGAAACAAAAACCTCTAAATTAAATATCAAAATTTATGATTATTTAATTTACCACACGAAAGATTCGTGCGGCAGTGGGGGGGTTTATTTGGTATCTTTACAATATGGTTAATACAAGGTGGATTAATTATTCCTATTGCTTCATCAAATACTATGCTAGGCTATTGTTTATGTGCTTTGGCAGGACATAATGAAAGAATTATTCCAGACTATTTTAGCTCAAAAAAAGAATGAAAAACATGAAACTATCAGAAGAAGATATAAAAAAACAATTTAGTAACTTAAATCCTAAATGGAGTATTAAAGAAAGTTTTATACATCGTGAATTTCTCTTTAAAAATTTCACACAAGCCTTTTCTTTTATGACTTCTGTTGCATTTGAGGCAGAAAAAAGTAATCATCATCCAAATTGGGAGAACGTTTATAATTCTGTAAAAGTATCTCTGAGTACTCATGATCAAGATGGACTCACTTCTAAAGATTTTGACTTAGCAAAAAAAATGGATTCACTTTTTCACCTTTTTTCACAATAATATTTATAAACAACAAATCTTCTTCTTTTTATCCTCTTGTGTTTATTGTTTTGGTATAAGCCCATTTCCATTAAGTTTTTGTAGATTTTTTAAAACACTTGCCTTATCGGTTTTTGAAAGAGTTGATTTAGTAACATTTCCTTTAGAATCAATAGTAACTAATTCTCCATCTGCCAGTTTATCTAGGATTTTTGTGGCTGTCTCTAAAATGGATGTTTTAGGATTATCTCCACCAACCCCGTACCGCTAAGTTGTACTTAGTGGCCGTAAACTAGCTGAAAATATCTTTTATTTTTACCATGACCTACCAATCTTTGACGTTACCACGCTATAGCGTGGCGGGAGCGGGGGATAAATCTACTGTTACCAAAATTATAGACGCTTTTATTAGAGATACTAAAACTAAAAAAGCGTACGCATAAAAAACCACAACTTTTACATTGTGGTTCTGTTACTTTATTTCTTACTCATACCGCCACTAGTTACAAACTAGCGGGAGCGATTACGTGACATACTAGGACGAGCGGGGGATAATTTATTTGAGATGAGTATTGACCAAATAATTAACTATGAAGATGATATACCTACTGAAATTACTTTAAAAGATAAATCTATACTTGAGCAAAATAGACTTTTTGATGATTTAGATGAAGACGATAGAAAAACAGTTTTTAAAATAGTAGATAAAATGCTGACTACTAAAAAGTTCAATACTTTCTTTCAAGAAAATTTACAGAAATAAAAAACCACCTCGTTAAAGATGGTTTCCTATTTATTACTTTTAGTATTTACGGAACGTATTTTTTTATCAATTCCCAAGTAAACCCATCTGCTTTCTCGAATTTAATATAACCGTCTTTTTTACTCCAATACATAAATTTAACTGAATTTTTTCGTTTTGGACGATACATTACAGATTCAAGTTTAATCACATCATTAAATGTTCCTGCTTTTGTAGTAATTGATATTGTTGGATATTTCTCTAAATCTTCAAGTTTATAACCCCAACCTGCAAAAATTGCATTGTCAAATCGTTGTGAAAAAGTAATTCCGGCAAGTTTATTAGGCGTACTTGATGAGATGGTTAAGATATCTGTACTAGAAGAATTATTTTCTTTTAATTTTAGTTTTCTACGAACTATTAAATATGTATCGTAGTAAAGTTTTGGTGTTGGACCATCTGAAACAGCATTATCAATTATCACATCAATAACTATTGTATCTAATTGTTTTTCAGAAGATTCAAAAACAATTACTTCGTTCATTACATACGGATTCCAACTTCTTTCGCTTTCTTTTAAATTCTTTGTGCAACCTAAAATAAAAATAAAAATGATAGGGGTTATTAATATTACTCTCTTATTCATCATCATCATTTAAAAAGTTAGAAATACGTTGTAAAATACTTTCCCAAGTATTGACCTCGTGACCACCAAGAGAACTGTCATTACTCGGTCTAAAAAATAGAAAGTCTGCCCCTTCTATTTCTGACAATTCTGACTGACCGTTAAAAGCTTGTAAAAACTTTCCTAATAAGCCACCCTTTGAAGATACTTTGTCTGAACGTGTAGAAAATTGAGCTCCAAAGATACCTTCGGGATGCTCAAAACCTCCTGGTTGATGTGGAGATAAATATAAACCTAACTCAACTCTTGAAGCGTATTCACTATCAGCCAAGGTAGTTAATAGTCCTGCTGCAAATGCCGCACCTTGACTATGACCAACTACCTTTATGGTTTCTTCGTTCTCTAACTCAATGGTTCCATTTTGTAATTGAGCAATTAATTCTAAACCACTTGCCTGACCTTGTGCAAATCTATCTGATGCTTGAGAACTAAAATCGTCTGTAGCATTGACAAATCGATTATTATAATCTCCAAAGTGGTCATTAATTATATCTCTAGTACCACCTTCACCGCCCCAATAAGGTACAGATTGTTCAAACATAGTTATTCCACCTCTTTGAAAATTTCTTGGTGGTGGATATGCATAATGTCCAACAAACTCGCCTCCACTACGACTTAAAATTTTATGTCCTAATGCTTGTTTAAACAATAAGCCATTAACATAAATAATCAGCCTACCATCAGGGTCGATAGCATTTACTGGATTGTTTGCCACATAAGTGTATGGGCTATATGTTTCGTATTTTTCAGCATAGGGGTCTGTACTCAACCAACGCCCTAAAGAAGCATCATATCTTCTTGCTCCGTAATCGTGCCAGTTTAACCCTAATGATTTCTCGTGTTCCTTTCCGTTGTAGGTATGGAAGTCATTTTCAGTACCATTTATTACGTTATTATACCCTTTGTGTTTAAGACCGAAGGGATAGTAGTTATTTTCTTCTACAATTTCATTTATTTCAGTTTCTTCGATTTTTTCAATTCGCAACTCATCAAACCAAGCCGTCACACTCGGGCTATTATTATACAACCCAACTCTTAAATTAATTTTATCTATGTTAACAGGGACTGTAACTTCCTGCTCTAAATAGACCCATTGATTTTTGGTGTAAACACGAGAAGTACTTGAAATTTCTGTGAAATAATCTGTTTCGGTGTCTTCATTCATAAAAAAGATTAACCTCGCCCACGAGTACCCACTACCTTGGGCATAGACCCATCCTGAAAACTTATACGTAGTAGGTTCTGAATTGTCTATAGAAATCCACTCATTGGAATGCGCATAAAAACCGCCTGTAACCGTACGATGTAATTTTACAGAGTAATTATCTAAATGGCCTTTACCAGTGTCTATAGGAACGGACCAACCATATTTGGCACCTTCACTGTCCCAGCCACTACTATTTTCTAAATCGTCACTAAAAACGATGTTTCCATTGGGCGAACTAACAAACCCATCCTTGTTTGTGTCTGAATATGACAAACGTACATTCCCTAAATGATCCTTGTATTGATAGACATAATCAAAACTACCGCTTGTGTTAGGCTCTATATAGCCCTCGGGCTGAGAGATGAATTTATCTGGACGAGGCATTTTAGGTTAAGTTTATATTGGGCTTCTCAAAATAAGAAAATAAAAACAAAATCTATAAATTAAATGTCAAAATCTATGACTATTTAATTTACCACACGAAAGATTCGTGCGGCAGCCGGGGACAGATTAGCGTAAAAGAGTCGTAGAGATTGCACGGTTCCACCAATTAAGACTGTTTTTGGGAGATTTAAATGATTCTATACGCAAAATAGTCGTGTTTTCATCTTCAATCCTAGTGCACGAACTACAAGTCCACGCTATCAGATTGATGAATATATATTTCTATTTTAGATCCTATAAAATTGAAAAAAGTTAATCGATCGTCTTATTTTTAGCCTCAATCCAGCGTGCCATGTATTTGGTGCTTTGCATTAAATGGTGATTGAGCATCTGACCGATGAAGTTTTGAGTGCGATGTTGCGGAAGGTTTTTGGTGAGCGATTCAATCCGGCTGTGAAGCGCCGTCTGGTGGTGGTGTTTCTCAAATCGATTTATTAAAATTGAAAAACCCTGGTTTTGACACGCCTCCCATTGCGATTGATTTAGATACAATTCAATGGCTTTTTTGACAAATGACTTAGGGTCATCTTCCAAAATGCCGTTTGGGGGTAAGGTCCCAAACATGCCTTCTGCGGCAATGGATGACATTGCGCATGGCGTCCCAGTCTGCATGGCTTGAATTAATTTTCCTTTGAGTCCCGCACCAAACCGAAGTGGGGCCAATAAAACTTTAGCGCTATTCAAAACTTCATACCCATCTTCAACAAATCCATGGACTAAAAATCCATCTTTTTCATTGTGTAGCGCGCTCACATTGGGGGTGTCATAGGCACCATAAATATGAAGCTTTGCTTCAGGAAGTGCTTTATGAATCTGGGGCCATAATTCTTTTTTCATATAACGAACGGCCTCTAAATTTGGGGCATGTAAAAAATTCCCTATAGATACAAAATCACTTCGTTCCGAAAAAGGGTTACAATCCAACCGCGGTTCGCAAGCATTGGAATCTAACATGAAAGGGAGATACAACAAAATCGCAGGATCTATTTTAAAGGAATGCGTTAACAATTCAAACTCATACTCAGAAATAATCAAAGACACATCACTTCGATATATACTCGCTATTTCGCGTTTGGTACTATCATTAGAAAAAAGCGCGTTTTCGAGGGGTTGATTTGTGTTGAGTGCCTTTTGGCGTGCTTTACGAAGAAAATGTAAATCTTCAGTATCCAAAATCCTTAAGGTATTTGGACAGTGTTCAGCAACACGCCAACCGAATTGTTCTTCGGTCATAAAACGATCAAACAGAACGGCCGTTGGATTCAATTCTTTAATAAACACATCAAAACTAGAATGGTTGAGTTCAATTTGAACCACGCTGACTCCAATCGATTCTAAATCAAACGCATTATCCGATTTTTTACAGCTGGTCGCAAAAACAACGTTGTAATTTTGAGCTTGAAAAGCAGCAATCAATTGTAGCATCCTAGACCCCGCAGCCGATGAATTTGGCTCGGGATATACAAAACCGATGACTAATAAGGTGGACTGCATAGAACTCAAAATTAGTCGTGGTCGTTGTGAGAGTTATAATTGGATCGAACGCTGCTGGCCCAATCCACAAGAATTTGCACTTGAGCTTCTGTCAATTGCGCTTCGGAATGTGTCCAAGTATAAGAAGCCAACGGCATGTCTCCTTCTTCAAGTTCCTCAATTAATTCTTCGAGTTTATGATCTTTCTTCTTGGTTGAATAACTAGCCCAT
The DNA here is from genome assembly GCA_949499105.1 of Formosa sp. Hel1_33_131. GTDB lineage: Bacteria > Bacteroidota > Bacteroidia > Flavobacteriales > Flavobacteriaceae > Hel1-33-131. Next base: position 60,824 of record CATEFX010000028.1, read on the forward strand.
TTAGAAACATTAAAATGTTTTTGACCTTCTTTTATGTGGCTGTTTAACCAGTAATTCACAGGCGTGATCGAATTGTACCATGGATAATTTGTAGAACTGCTATGACAGTCAAAACAGGCTTGTTGTAAAATTTGTTTCACTTCTTTAGGAGCTTGTGTTTCTACTAAAAAAAGATCAATGGATTCTAAATTTCCTTGGTTTTTGATCGGTTGAAAAAATTGAGCAATTACAAGAGTAATCACAAGTCCAAGAATAATTTTTTTCTTAAGAGTCATAGCTGTAAAATATTAAAAATTAAAGGTACTAAAAAATAGAATGAATGATTTGAGAAAAATCACCAAAATCATAAAAACTTACATTAAACAAATCTAATCTTAGACTGAAAACACGTATCTTTGTAGCTTCAAAAAAATACAGCAACTATGTCTCTATCCATGCTCAGTGCAATTTCTCCAATCGACGGTCGCTACAGATCAAAAACTGCTGCATTAGCAGATTTTTTTTCTGAGGAATCACTCATCAAATACCGTGTTTTAGTTGAAATTGAATATTTCATCGCCCTTTGTGAAATTCCTTTGCCTCAATTAAAAGGTTTTGATCCCGCACTTTTCAAGGATTTAAGAGCCGTTTATACAGATTTTTCAAGCAAAGATGCACAAGCAATTAAGGACATTGAAAGCATTACAAACCATGATGTAAAAGCCGTTGAATATTTTATTAAAGATAAATTTGATGCCCTTCAAATTTCTCAGTACAAAGAATTTATTCATTTTGGTTTAACGTCTCAAGATATTAATAATACAGCGATTCCGTTAAGCATCAAAGAAGCGATTACGGATGTGTATATTCCAGAATATAAGACGCTCATCGATTGCTTAAAGGGATTAGTTGACGAGTGGGCGACCATTCCATTACTAGCGCGTACGCACGGACAACCCGCTTCTCCTACACGTTTAGGAAAAGAAATTCAAGTGTTTGTAACCCGTTTAGAAGCGCAATTTGATTCGTTAAGTTCAATTCCAAATGCTGCTAAATTTGGAGGTGCGACCGGAAATTTCAACGCACACAAAGTGGCGTATCCAGAAATCGATTGGCAATCCTTTGCTTCTAACTTCTTAAAAGACAAACTGGGACTCCACCACTCGTTTCCGACCACTCAAATTGAGCACTATGACCATATGGCTGCGCTGTTTGATGCCTTAAAACGGATCAATACCATCATCATCGATTTAGATCGTGATTTTTGGACCTATGTGTCTATGGATTATTTCAAACAAAAAATTAAAGAAGGGGAGGTTGGCAGTTCGGCCATGCCACATAAAGTCAATCCGATTGATTTTGAAAATAGCGAAGGAAATTTAGGAATTGCGAATGCGATTTTCGAACATTTATCGGCCAAACTCCCGGTTTCAAGATTGCAACGCGATTTAACAGATAGTACTGTTTTAAGAAACGTAGGCGTGCCGTTTGCACATACTATGATTGCTTTTAAATCGACTTTAAAAGGGCTGCATAAACTCCTTTTAAATCCTGCTAAAATTGCGGAAGATTTAGAAAAAAATTGGGCTGTTGTTGCCGAAGCTATCCAAACAATCTTAAGACGTGAAGGGTTTTCCAATCCGTATGAAGCACTCAAAGGATTGACGCGAACCAACGAAGCAATTACTCAAAACTCTATTTCTAATTTCATTGACACCTTAGAAGTTAGTGACACTATTAAAACAGAATTAAAAGCGATTACGCCTTCCAATTATACGGGGATATAGGTTTATTTAAAACCAAAAAAGAGGGTGTCTGAAAAGGCTTTGCTTTGTCAATCTGAACTCGTTTCAGATTCTGAATAAATTCAGCATGACAGATTTTCTTCCTTTCAGACACCCTCTTTTAGTTTAGTGAGTATTTTATCAGAGTAAAAACTTCATAAAGTCTTCAATATTCGCATTTTTAGTGTCAAACTCATCCACGACATTTCGAAGTTTCATGATTTTTGAGAGCTCCATATCATCTCCTAGCACTCTAACAATCGCAAAACCATAGTCGGGGGAAACTCCAAAAATAATTAATTCATCGATTTCTGAATCGTCTCCAATATATAAGACTTGAACTTTTCCATCGGATGTATTTCCAGCTCGCATGAGATCGTTGTAAACCTCTGCCTTCAAAATGGTTTTAATTTTCGCTAATTCGGATGTAAATTCATCTTCAGAACCGTCTTTCAAACTATAGGCCAGCATATTGAGTTTGTCAATGGACTCAACCGCCTCATTTTGATCGTCTGAAAGTTCTATTTTGTCTGGGTTTAGAAAGGACATCGGAATGTCTACCGACATAAAACCTGACGCTTCTTGATGGTCAACAAAATACGATTGTAAGGACAAATTTGGAGAACAGGCCAAACAAATAGAAAGAACTCCAAAAATTGTTGAATATTTAATAAGAGCCTTCATTTATTTTTTAGTTGCTTTTTTGAGTTGTTCTCCTCCAGGGACATTCAACTGACTGGTAAGTTTTGAAACTTGACGCAAATCAATATCGCCTGTGAGTGATAGAAGAACGGTTTCGATGACGCGTTGTTTCCCGTTAATAGAAATGTTTTCATTTTTGGTGATATCTCCTAAACCATTCACAAACATTAGCAGTTCTTTCACATGGTTTTCGTCTTTGCCTTCTAAAATAAAGAAGTTAACCGTTTGATCTCCATCTTTGATTCGCATCAATTCCTCTAACTTGGAGCTTTTGATGTATGTATCAACATCTTTTCTCATGGAATTCGAAACATCGATATTATCCGTTGTGTAAACCGTTAGATTTTTCAACATTTTTACTTGGTTGATAAAATCGTCAGAATCAGGATCATTGGTTTGAATATCAATATTGGATAACATTTTAAACATCTTTTGGTTCACGACCACAGATGTTACGTCTTCTTGATCTTCATATTTTTCAAATAGGCTTTGAGCTGGCATTAATGTGGGTGCCAAAAACAAACTAAGAATTAGTGCAATTTTTTTCATTTTTTAAATTTTAGATTTAATTATTTAATGTTAAATATTTTATTGGTTGAGTTATTAAATTCTTCTAAAAAAACAATATTTTGTTGTCCTTTATTAAAAGAAGTTGAGATCATGTTTAGAGCACTTAATGGTGCCGCTCCTTTGTTCATTTGATTCGAAATTAGATCAAAGGCTTTGAGAGTTTCATTATAAGCAAATTGTTCTTCATTAGATAGCTTGATAAATTCATCTCGCGAAGTGAGTGTCATAAAAGTACTAAACATAATTGTGACAACTGCAGCTGCTGCGAGCCAACGATACTTGTTTGGTTGACTGCGAGTCACTGCTAAAGGTCTTTGATAGGAAAGCTGCTTTTCGGATACGTAATAAGCAAACAGTGAGCGGTAAGCTTCCAAGTGAGGCGCAACAGTTTCTGTTGAAAAATAGTGTTTTAACTGTGCTTCTTCTTGTAAAGTTGTATCTCCATGTTCGTACTTTTCTAAAAGACGTTCAATTTTTTTTGATTCCATAATTATGGGTCTGTGTTAATTTTTCTCGTATTGTTTTTCTGGCTCTAGACAGGGAAACTCGAATAGTAGCTTCACTCATATCCAGTATTTTAGCGATTTCATTAAACTCATAGTTTTCAATATCTCTGAGTTGTAATATTAATTTTTGTTTTGCGGGTAAAGCTTCCATATGTTTTTCAACCCAGCGAAGACTGTCATTAATCTCAATTGATTTTTGTAATGATTGCGAATGGTCTTCATAATTGTTGTGTACTATTTTTAAATTTTGTGCTTGTTTAGATTTTAATCGATCAAAGCACCAGTTTTTTGTCATCGTCATTGCAAATGCTTCCGGACTCTTATAGTCCTTAAATTTTTGACGATGATTCCATAATTTCAAAAGAACTTCTTGTGTGGCATCCTCTGCTTCTTCAACAGATACTAATAATCGTCTCGCAATCCGAAAAATCTTATCCTTAAAAGGCGTAATTATCTTCAAATATTCTATCTCGTTCATAGTAGATTGGGTGGTTATACTTTAAGGACGATTAATTTATAGATTTGTTACAAGCTTTCAAAATAATTTTTGTTTCGTCATAATTAGTTTAAATTAGTCCTTTAAGACTCAAAGCTATTAAAATAAGTTCATTTTAAACTATAAATCTACATCAAATGAAATCAGTTAATAAATTCGTACTTCTATTGTTCATCACTTCTATATCTTTGAGTTGTTTTGAAGATACTGATGATAATCCTATAAGCAGTATCGACATCAAAGATTTTGTTTGGAAAGGTCTCAATTTTGCGTATCTCTATAAAGATGATGTTGATGATTTAGCTAACGATCGATTTGGATCGGATGGTGACTATCAAAATTATCTGAACTCTTTTGAAAATCCTGAACGTTTATTTGAAAATTTAATTTTCAAACCAGATTCAGTGGATCGATTTAGTTGGATTACTGATGACTATATCGCCCTCGAACAACAATTTAGTGGCGTCTCAAAAACCAGTGGTGCAGAATTTAATTTTTATTATATTCCTGGGAGTTCTAGTGAGGTTCTTGGAATTGTGCGCTTGATACACCCTAACAGTAATGCCAGTCAAACAGTTCTGGAAAGAGGGCAAATCTTCACTAGTATTGATGGACAATCGATGACCGAATCAAACCTTGGCGCCCTATTAAGTAATGACACCTTCAGTATTGGGTTGGCGACTTATGAAGACAATGGCACAACCATTACTACCGATGATCAAGTTATTAGTACGGATGAAATGGTCATGCTCACCAAAACCGTCTATAATGAAAATCCGATTTTCAAAAATCAGCTCATTACATTGCAAGATAAAACGATTGGATATTTAATGTATAATGGATTTGTATCGGATTATGACGCCCAACTCAATGATGTTTTTGGAGAATTTAAAGGCCAAAATATTCAATACCTAATTTTAGATTTGAGATATAATCCTGGAGGAAGTGTGAACACAGCAACCGAATTAGGCAGTATGATTACAGGGATTGATAATGAAGTTTTTGCAATACTTCAATACAACTCCGATCTAGAAAGTAACAATTCTACCTATGATTTTACCAACACATTATCTGAAAATGAGGCGGCCATAAACAGTTTGGGATTAACCACACTTTATGTGCTAACCTCCGATCGTTCTGCATCTGCAAGTGAAATGATTATTAATAGTTTGAGATCGTATATTGAAGTCATTCAAATTGGAACAAAAACGGTTGGGAAATCACAAGCATCCGTCACAATTTATGATTCTCCAACGTTTCAGAAAAAAGACGTTAACCCTTCCCACTCTTACGCAATGCAACCTTTGGTCGCTATTACTGTTAATAAAAATAATGAGGCCGTACCACCAGCGGGGCTCATTCCACAAATAGAAATTGCAGAAGGCATTTCAAATTATGGTGTTCTAGGGGACATTTCAGAACCCTTATTGGCCGCTGCGATCAGTGAAATCCTAGGCTCTGGAAGAAGGTCTATAAATGAACCAAATCTAATTAAACCTATTTCAGACTCTGATTCATTCATAGCGCATTCTGAAGAAATGTACATTGACTAGTTTCCTTTACTAAAGTGTGATTTTCAATCCTAATCGAACATTTCTTCCTTTGGTTGTATAGCCCGGAACATCTTCATAATCTTCATTTAGAATATTATCGATGCCACCAAAAAACGTCACTATATTGTTTAGAGCTGTATGACTTACATATAAATTAAATAAACTAAAACGATCTAAAAGAGGGACGAAACTATTTTCAAATCTTTGATGTGTATATTGGTAAGACAACGATGCAAACGTGGCTTTTGACATGTTATAGCTTAGCTGTAAATTAGCCTTGTGTTTAGGAATTCTACGAGCGAAGGCTTCCTTATACTCCACAAATGTGTAGTTGGCTTGAACCGAAAGTTTTTTGAATAAAGTGGCTTCAACCTCAAGCTCCACCCCTTTTGCATGTAATAAATCTGAAGCATTTAAATAACCGCCATCAATCCATAAAACCGTATTTTTTTCCTCTCTATTAAAAAACAAACCAGAAACTCTAAAGTCAGTAGTTAACTTCAATTCTACTCCAGCTTCAATAGTTGTATTTTGTTCTGGGTCTAAGTCAAGATTCGCTCCAAAATCTCCATATAAAAAAGATAAAGTAGGGGCAATAAAAGACGTGCTATAGGATCCAAAAATTTTGGTATATCCATTGGTAGTCGATTTAATCGCAAAGGATGGATTTAAATTATATACAAAATGAGACCCATATTCGGAATGATTATTTAAACGAGCACCCGCATTCATAGTTAAACCAAAATCTGAAACATATACAAAATTTGCATACGGATCTAAAATATTAAATGTGACGTTATTCGTAAAGGTTGCATTATTTTCAATTCTATTGATTCCGATAATCGTATAAAACGTTTTATCAAATACATATTTATTATAAAGATCAAATACAAGGTTTTTGGACTTGAAATTCGATGGGAAACTAGAAACAAAATCTCTATCGTATTCGCTAAAAGCGGCATTCAAATTTACACTTCCTTTGTTGTATTTAAAAGTTGAGGATGCGCCAATACGTGACTGTTTACTATTAAATTCGTCCGAAGTATCTGCTAAACTAAAACTCGCATCATAGCCATCAATATTTGATTTTGAGTCCGTATAATTTCCATACACATTTAGAGAAAAAGCAGGATTGAACGTGTAACCAAAGTTGGTGTCTAAACCATATTTCGAGTATGCATCTTTCTCATTCGCATCGGAAATGACGGCCGATAAGCCATCAGAAAATTGATTGCTAAAAGCCGTTCTGTAAGTAAACTTATTTAGTGTACCACTAAAAGCTATACTATTATTAAAATCTGCCACATTATAATTTTGATCTGATGCTGATTGATTCGTTCCGACACTGGATGAAAAAGCGGCACTCATCTTTTTTGAATTGGCAGACTTGGTTGTAATGTTAATCACTGCAGCTGCTGCTCCACTTCCATATAAGGTACTTGCTGCCCCTTTAATAATTTCGATCGATTCAATTTGACTCAAATTTAGCAATCTAAAATCATATCCACCTGAAAGCTCTGATGGATCACTAACTTGAACGCCATCTAGCAATACCAAAACTTGACGGTTGCGCCCACCTCGAACATAGACACCCAAATTTTGACCCGCATTGCTTCGACTTCCATTAATTTCAATACCACTTTTGGTATTTATCAATTCTGAAATCGTTCTTGCTTGGTTATTTTCAATCTCTTCTTTAGAAATTTTAATCACCGTTTTGCCAGAGTTTTCACGTTTTAGTTTAAAACGAGAATCCGTTATAACCACTTCATCAAGGGATTCTTCAGAAACAGTTTGGGCAATAATTTGAGTTTGGGCACATAGACATAGTGCGATTAATACATAGGATTTATTAGTCATTTAAATTTAATTAATCGAGATACTAGGGCATACAAAATTGTATGAAAACTTCTATCCCGAAAGTTTAACATTCTATTTTGAATAAGGCAGGTCTCCTGGCTTTCGTCTTTAGATAGGCCTTCCCAGTTTTCACCAGTGACAAAGAAAAAATCTAAAGCATTTTGCATAGCAAAACTAAGAATACAGTTGCGGGAACAGCTCTGGAATTTAACCAGATTCCCTTTTAATTGAATAAAAAAATCATTATTCAAACCAAAATTCGGGGCAAATGTAAATTTTTTTGATAGAATTGTGGGTATTAATCGAAATAATATTATTTTTGTATAAAATATCTCCGATGTCAAATTCCTACTTATCTAAAAAACAACTTATTATTATCGCATTCATGCTTATCGCGGTTTTATTTAGACTTGTTCCCCACCTTCCAAATTTTACACCCGTCACTGCCATCGCTCTTTTTGGAGGTCTTTATTTTTCAAACAAAACATTAGCGTATGTAGTGCCCTTGTTTATTATGGTCTTATCCGATCTGTTTTTAGGATTTCATAGTATTTCAATCGTTGTATATGCCGCCTTTTTATTCGTAAGCTTTATTGGAACTCAATCCAAAAAACCAAGTGTATTTGCGATTCTACTAAGTAGTCTTAGTTTTTTCGTGATCACTAATTTTGGTGTATGGCTTATTAGCTACCCTAAATCTTGGGTGGGGCTTGTTGAATGTTATACCCTCGCAATTCCATTTTTTAGAAATTCACTTTTAGGTGACTTTTTCTATGCTGGACTTATGATTTATGGGTTTAATTTTGTTCAAAAGCGGTATTTACAATTAAGCTAAACCTTCATAGCACACGTATTTCATTTATTTTTAAGGATTTAGTTCTATAAAACTGTAGGATTTTCATACTTTTATAGCAAAGAAAATTCTATAATGACCGAAAGTTTAATTCTCATTATCTCTGTAATAATTAGTGGCCTGATCGGCGGATATTTAGGGTTTACAATTTCAAAATTGAAAAGTAAAAGCGACCGAAGTACCCTCGAAGAACGTCAAAATCAGTTAAATAAAACGGTGACTGATTTAAAAAACAATATTTTAAATATTGAATCTGAACGGGATGACTTTCGATCAGAAAAAGATGCTATAAACATACAGTTGGTTCAGAAAACTGCTGCTTTTGATACACTGCAAGAAGATTATTTGAAACGCGAAACGGAGCTCGAAGAACGTCAAGAGCAACTCAGGAAAGATTTTGAAATCTTAGCGTCTAAAATTCTGGAAGAAAAATCTGAAAAATTTACCATTCAAAATAAAGAAAATCTGAAACAGATTTTAAACCCCTTACAGGAAAAAATTCAAGGATTTGAACAAAAAGTGGAAGCAAGACAAAAAGAAAGTATCATTATGCACTCAGCTCTCAAAGAGCAATTAACTGGCTTAAAAGACTTGAATCAAGTAATGAGTAAGGAAGCCAACAATCTGACCAAAGCGTTGAAAGGCGATAGTAAAATGCAAGGGAATTGGGGCGAATTGGTTCTGGAACGCGTGCTTGAAAAATCAAACTTAGTAAAAGATCGCGAATATTTTGTGCAACAAAGTTTTACACTCCCAGACGGCAGTCGTGTCCTCCCCGATGTGGTATTGCATTTACCTGACGGGAAAAAGATGGTGATTGATTCAAAAGTGTCGTTAACAGATTATGAGCGCTATGTCAATGCGGATTCTGAAGATCAAGAAAAACATTTGAAAGCCCATATCAATTCTATTAAAAAACACGTGGATCAATTGTCTGGAAAAAATTACCACGATTTATATGATATAGAATCACCCGATTTTGTGTTGATGTTTATCCCTGTAGAGCCGGCTTTTGCCATTGCTTCAAACCATGACACTAACCTGTACAGTAAAGCCTTTGAAAGTAATATTGTGATTGTGACACCCTCTACCCTCTTAGCCACTCTTCGAACCGTGGACAGTCTGTGGAAAAACGAAAAACAACAGAAAAACGCCATTGAAATTGCACGCCAAGCGGGTGGTTTATATGATAAATTTGAAGGCCTGATCACCGATTTAACAGGGGTTGGCAAGAAAATTGACGCCGCCAAGAACGATTATTCTGCGGCCATGAATAAACTTGTCGATGGACAAGGAAGTTTGGTCACGCGTGTTGAAAAGCTAAAGAAATTAGGGGCTAAAGCAAACAAAGCACTCCCAGAAGCAATTTTAAAACGTGCCGAAGGCGAGGATTAACGCCTAGAACGAACGTGCTAAGTTAAACCCAAAATAGACATCACCGTCCCCCCAGTCTCCTGTACTGGTTCCAAAAACACCATTGGTATTCATAGATTGAGAATTGGTGAAATGCAATTGAAACACATGTCCGCCAGTTTCTAAATCAACCCCAATTGAAAATGGATTCGTATACAACGAATTGTCGCTACGGTTAAGATGCACCCCATATTCCATATTTAGCGACCATCGTGTTCCTAACTTGTAACGCCCCCCAAATCCGACGCCATACTGCGAATTATCTTGAAAGTCATCAATTACATAATTATCATGAAAAAATGTAGGAGAAACGATGAGTGATAACTCATTATTTATTTTTCGAGAGATCAGAAGTTGCGCCACATAACTCAAGCGGTGTTTAAATTCTAGTTTTGGTAAATTATCCGTATCAAGGGCTGTATTGGCTAAGATAGACGTGTAGCCCACCACTGTAAATGGCATTTTACTGGCTTGCTGTTTCAGTAATCTAAACTTAGTGGCCAACTCATAAATTTTCTGATTCGAGTTTCTAGAAGCACTGATATTAAGGTTGTCCGAGATTCCGTACACAAAATTTAAATGGGTCACTGCTTCATCCAATCCAAAAAGATTTTGAAACCCATTTTTTACCGTTCCAAATCGATGCGACACAATAAAATTAAATCCCCCTTTAGCAACGAGCTTTGTCGATTCAAAATTAATCACTTTTAAGCCTTTAAATACGGCCGAAGCATAGACTGGAGTTTCTGAGTCCGTATCAATTTCACTCAACAAATCTTCTTGAGAAAAAAGAATAAAACTACAAATTAAGAAAATGGAAGTAAGAAATTGTTTCATCAGATAAAATTTAAAAAAAAACTATGAGAAGAATCCAATGGTTTTTATGTGAATATAAAATAAGTGCGTATTACTGCTTTACGATTCGCTTTGTTTGAGAAAATTGAGGGGTACTAATGTTCATTAAATAAACGCCCGTATTCCACTCAGACGTATTAATTTTTGTATTGAATTTACCCATATTGGATTGAAAAATAAGCGTTCCTAAAACACTGTACACCGAAATATTAGCTTCTTTTATGCTGGCAGGGAACTGTACATTCAGTTCTTTAACTGTTGGGTTTGGATACACATTAAATTCTGGGAGTGCAATTGTGGTAGTCCCCAGTGTAGCAGCAGCTCCACCTTTAGAAGCATGAAAATTTAAAACAAGACTCGAACCCTTTGCCCAAAGCATCGGAAGACTTGAAGATGTAGTTGGAAACACATAATCATTAGAATCTGTAGTATCTAGAGCTCTCGTCGCTACGATTGTACGTACACCACTAGTAGTAACTGTATTGCTTGATTCTGCCCAATCTTGAGAAGCATCAACATTTGGAGCATTCTGTGCTCCTGTCAAATTTCGATCCTTTAGTCCTGTGCTATCGTAGAGAATCACATCTTCTCCACCAGTTCCCATCGAATTTCCTAAATTGGTATTTAAGGCGACTCCTAACCAAACGTCACTAGGTCCAACCATGGTCATGGTTACTTTCTCTGTGGTGCCATTTACATCAAACTGAACGGTAAAACCAGGAGTAAGGGTTACAACGCCTGTGGAAACTTGTGCGAATCCGTAAGAGGCCATTAAAAAGGTAAGTATAAACGTAATTTTTTTCATAGTATTTGTATTAAGAATTTTTATTTAGGATTATTTATTTAGAATTAAATTGAGAGTGTCATCGTTATGCATTTTTGCAAAATCTAAAGGCGTCTTCCCTACATTGTTTTTTAAATTAACATCTGCCTTTGCATCTACTAAAAGGGTGGTTATCTCTTTATTATTGAACATTACCGCATAATGTAAGGCGGTTGCATTGTTTGCGTCGGACAAATTAACATTGGCACCTGCATCTATTAATGCTTTAGCGACTTCAACATAGCCTTTGACAACGGCGGCCATTAAGGGTGTGCCGTCTTTACTAGTTCCGTTAATGTTGTCAACTTTATCAATTAAATAATTGACCACTTCTAAATTATTGTAATAAGCTGCTAAGGTTAAAGGCGAACTCCCTCGTTTGTTAATTGAATCGACTAGTTTTGGATTGGTGTTATAAAAGACGTCCATTTCTTGAGCCGTTCCTTTTCGAGCACATTCAAATACATCGGTTTGGGCAACTGAAAGGTTGAAAGCAAAAATAAGTAAGAGGTACTTCATTAATTTGTTAGTTAATATAAATACTACATTGATCGAGCTTAATCTGTTCTAATAAATCATCATAGCCAATACAACGGCCTTTGATTGCGATAGAATCATTTACCTGCAAACCAAGATCAATTGTATTGATTTTACAGTCTATTTTATTATTAATTGTCAAGCCTTGCGAGTTAACAGCACTTATAATTCCAGAAACGACAAGTGTCTGATCGAGATATTTTGATTCTGCTAGCGGCGCATTTTCGATGAACGCACTAAAAACAACCTCTGCATCCATCGTAAAACGAACCGCTTCTTGATCGATTGATCGATGATCTGGAAACAAATAATTAAAACCAAAAAATATACCAAACACTACAATTAAAATAAAAACAATTTTGTTTCTCATAATAAATTACATGTTAAACAAAAATAAAGATTTATAATGAATTAGAATCTGTTTAAAAAATAAAAGAATTAAATTTGAATTAATTATAACAATCATTTTTTATGAAAACGACACCCTTTTTACTTCTTTTATCAATATTATTTCTGAGTTTTTCATGTTCAAATTCTAGTGAAGGGGACCTGATCGAACAAGTTGATCCTGTTGAAGTCATTTCTTATGATACGCACATCAAATCCATTTTTGATACCAACTGTGTGGCCTGCCACTCAAATCCTGCAATTAACGGCGCTGGGGTTCCGTTGACTACTTTTAGTCAAGTGAAAAGCGCGATTGAAGCGACCGATCTTATCGACCGTATTAACAGACAATCTGGTGAAGGTGGTTTTATGCCATTGGGAGGCTCTCGCATGCCACAAGCCGCGATCAATTTGATTATACAATGGCAAACAGAAGGATTTATTGAATCACTTTAATATTAAAAAATGAAACATTTATACGTATTATTTTTAGTCATTTCGGTGCTTGGGTTTTCACAAGAAAAATACCTCACCAAATCGGGGGTCCTTAACTTTGAAGCAAGTGTGGATACTTTTGAAGAAATAAAAGCCACGAATGATAATGTAACGGCTATTTTTAATGCCAGCAATGGTCAGTTTGCAGCCCTTGCACTCGTAAAAGGATTCCGGTTTAAAAATGCGCTTATGGAGGAACATTTTAATGAAAACTATGCGGAATCAAATGAATATCCTAAAGCGGTTTTTAAAGGGGAATTAACTAATTTTTCTTTAGAAACGATTCAAACGACCTATACGATGAATGGAACGCTTACTTTTCATGGGGTCACAAAATCGCTTAAAAACGTAGCTGTGGAACTCATATCCTCAGAAAACGCATTCACTTTTAAAGGTTCTTTTGAAATCGCTCCAACTGACTTTGATATAGAAATTCCAAAAATTGTCCGTTCAAAAATTGCCGACTCCGTATCCGTTGTTTTTGAATTTGAAATGGAAAAAAAATAAATTAAAAAAGCCGCAAATTACACTGCCCCCAAAAAGTTAGACACTATTTGGGGGTATTTTTATGGGAAAAAAAGTCAAGTATGATTATGCATTTAAACTTGAATGTGTAAAATTAGTTTTAGAATCAGATTATTCAGCAGAAGCTGTTTCTAAACAGAAAGGTCTAAATGAATCTAACATTCGTAAATGGGTTGGTTTTTATAAAACTCAAGGAGAAAGAGGTCTATTACCAAGAAAGAACAGAAGTTATTCTACAGTCTTTAAATTAAAAGTTGTACAATCTATAGACAAGGAGTTCTTATCGTTAAGAGATGCTTGTTTCAAATTTAACATACCAGATGCTGGTATTATTGTAAAATAGAAAAGAGATTTTACTAACTTTGGTTTTGAAGGCTTACAATCCAAATCTAGAGGCAGACCAAAATCTATGACTAATTTTAAACGAAAAAAGCGTAAATCAGATAAACCATTAACCAGAGAAGAGGAACTTTTACAAGAAATAGAATCTCTACGATGTGAGAACGATTTGCTAAAAAAGTTTCACGCCTTAATTCAAGCAGAAAAAAAAGCCAAAAGGTAAAAGTTATAATGGAATTAAGGCATAAGTATGATTTAGAATTACTTTTAAAACATACAAAAATAACAAGAAGCAGTTTTTATTATCATCAGCAACAGAGTAAATCGACTGATAAATATAAGGTAACAAAAGAGTTAATAATAACTATTTATCAAAAACACAAAGGACGTTATGGATATAGAAGAATTACTGATGAATTAAATAATAATGGCGTTATTATTAATCACAAAACTGTTTTAAGGTTGATGAAATTATTAGGCTTAAAAAGTCTTATAAGAGTAAAAAAATATAAATCTTATAAAGGAAAATTGGGAAAAGTAGCACCAAATATATTAAAGAGAAATTTTAAAGCAGCTGCGCCTAATAAAAAATGGGAAACTGATATAACTGAATTTAATGTATCAGGTAGAAAACTTTATTTATCACCTATTATAGACTTGTTTAATCAAGAAATTATAAGTTATGAACTAACAGAAAGACCAGTCTTTAATCAAGTAGTTATGATGTTAAAAAAAGCTTTTAAGAAAATACCAGATAATACAAACCTAACATTACATACAGATCAAGGTTGGCAATATCAGATGAAACAGTATCAATATTTATTAAAAGAAAAGGGAATTACACAAAGTATGTCAAGAAAAGGAAATTGTTTAGATAATGCAATTATTGAAAATTTCTTTGGAATACTGAAATCAGAATTATTCTATCTAAAAAAATATAAATCTATAGAACAATTAAAAAAAGAAATTGAGGAGTATATAATCTATTATAATAATGATAGAATAAAATCAAATTTAAACAAAATGAGTCCGATAAAATATCGAACTCATTATTATCAAAATTAATTATAAATTTGTCTAAACTTTTGGGTGCAGTCTAAATTGCGGCTTTTTTAATAAAATGTATCTGATTTAAAGTTTACTATTTTTTGATAAATTTTGAAACCATTTCTAAATTCCCTGCTTTTATCTTCATAAAGTACATCCCTTTAGAAAGCTCTGAAACCTGAATTCTGTTTGAAGTAATTTGAGTACTACCCATCACTTGTTTGCCAGTGATGTCATAAATTTCATAAGCACTTATCACGGCGTTATTCTGAAGCGTAATTGTCAATTCATCTTGTACCGGATTTGGATAGATTTTTAATTGTAGCGCAGATACAGCTTCATTTCCTAGAGTGGTAGAAACATAAACCCCATAATCATCTGCACGTCCTGCAAAATTATTAGAACAAACTACAGGAGAACTATTCATGTTTGAAATCACTCGCATGGTTAATACTGTGTTTAACGTTGCATTGGCTGGTGGTGTGACAGTTGTTGGGTACGTATGAGACCCAGCATTACCTGCTTCAACATTCGTATCTAAAACACGTTCAGAAGTTTCAAAGGTTCCGCTATTATCCCAATCAATCCATACTCCTGTATGTTGAGAAAAACCATCAACTGATCTATAGATGACTTGCAAATCATAAGATGTACTTGCATTAATTAGTGTGTTTTTTGAACACCTAAAATCTAAATAAGCATTTACAGGTATAAAAGTATTCGTTAAATTACTAAATGTATTGAACGAGACACTCGTGACTCCAGTACCATAATTATTATCATTATTAGAGCTCGTGGGGGTACAAATGGCTGAAGGTGATGGATTAATAATCACATTATTTTGTTTGGTGCGTGTTGAAGTTCCTTGAAGATTTGTGATTTGGAGTGTGACATCATAGGATCCAGCATTATCAAATGTAATGGAAGGATTTTGTTGGGATGAAGTATAAGTAGAGCCAGCCCCATTATCAAAAGTCCAAACAAAAGAGATGTTATCATACCCTGAATTTGTGTAGCTATTTGGTACATTGGTTGATGCATCAGTAAATGAAACTTGTTGATCTATACATCCTAATGTTGCTGTGGAATTAAAATCAACAACTGCTGTCGCTATTGGAGTCAGTGCAGCACTTGTAAGATAGGATGCTCTTGTAACAGTTAAGGCAGTATTAGAAACAGCTCTTTGCCCGCCAGTAAATTCATTTCTACAACCAGAGTAATCCATAAAATTAAATCTATGGTCTTGAGCTGTGCCTGAGTTTCTTGAAAAGTTTGTGTCTGGATTAATGACTTGGTCAAATGTTAAATCACATTCATTAGAAACATCCGACTCACAACCAGATCCCAAATCTAATGCCGAAGTTCTCACGTGGCTTGGAGTGTCATCAATAGCGGCACCGAGTAGCTCCAAATTATCATTTCCACATATTCCAGTGTCTATATTATCCCCATTAAAGGTGTGAGGTAAATTGAGGGCGTGCCCCATTTCATGCGCAAAAGTAGACGAGGATTCATTTAAATAAGCACATATTAAAACGACAGTACCATCATTTGGATTTCCGTGCGACGATGCATAATAGGCATACCCAACTGTGTAGGAAACACCTGTATAACAATTTTTATTATCAATTTCATCCACAATCCACACATTATAATATTTTGTTGGATCCCAAATACTATATTCTTTAAGAGAGTTTATTTCTTGATCATTATTGTAATCTTCTAGACCACCTTCTCCAACACCACCTTCGACATAGGCAGCAACGCCACTCATATCGACACGCTCAATTCCGTTGGTTGTGTTACCAGCTTCATCTTGTATGGCTAAAATGAATTCTATTTTCATATCAACGCCTTCTACAACCCCTAAGATTTCGGTTCTTTTTCTCCAATAATTATTTAAATATTGGATGCCTAACTTAACGTTTTCATCTGAAATATTATTTCCTACTCCAAGTTCCTCCCCTTTGTGCATCACGTGAACAACTACTGGGACTTGAAGAATATCGTTTGATGCTACAAATTTCTTGGAAGCCGCATTTTTAATCGCCAATTTCATTTTTTCATGACGCTCTTTATATTGAGGATCATTTTTCATTTTTTCATTGTGCAATGAATCGGCACCACAAAATTCTTTAAAATTTTGTTGGTTCGCATCTTGTGATGTTAAAGTGGGCGCAATTGGGGTCAGTGTTTGCGCATTCATGTTGAAAGACGCAAAGAGTGCAATCATAACGATTGCTTTTAAGTACTTGTGGTTCATTGGTTATGTTGTTTAATAAAATTTAATATCTATCAAACAAATATACGTATTTAAAACTTGTACTATAACTTATATTTAGTGTCTGGATATCAAAAAAGCCGCTGAATGCGGCTTTTTTGGTACTAAGTTGAAATAAATTTCTACTTACTCAAATACATTTTACGTCTGGAGTATAAGTTATAAAATTCATCATCCTTTAAACTGTCGATAAAGAGAATACTTTCCCCAGTACTTTTCATTTCTGGACCCAATTGCTTATTGACATTAGGGAATTTATTAAACGAAAATACGGGTTGTTTGATGGCATAGCCTTCCAAATGAGGCTTAAAATCAAAATCCGTAACTTTCTTTTCACCCAACATCACTTTAGTAGCATAGTTCACATAAGGTTCGCCATACGCTTTGGCAATAAATGGTACCGTTCGTGACGCTCTAGGATTGGCTTCAATAATATACACCATGTCGTCTTTGACTGCAAATTGTATATTGATTAATCCTACCGTATTAAGTGCTAACGCAATTTTTTTGGTGTGATCTTTAATCTGTTGCATCACTAAATTACCTAAATTGAAAGGCGGTAAGGTCGCATTACTATCACCTGAGTGAATCCCACAAGGTTCAATATGTTCCATGATACCGATGATGTAAACATTTTCGCCATCGCAAATCGCATCGGCTTCCGCTTCTATTGCCCCATCCAAATAATGATCTAATAACAACTGATTTCCGGGCATTCTGCTTTGTAAATCAACAACGTGTTTTTCTAACTCTTCTTTATTAATTACAATTTTCATCCCCTGCCCTCCTAAAACATAAGACGGACGTACCAAAATTGGAAAATCTAAGACATCGGCAATCGCTGCCGCTTCATCGGCCGTCGTGGCAATATCAAATTCTGGATACGGAATGTTATTGTCTTTCAAAAGGTTTGAGAACAAGCCTCTATCTTCGGCTAAATCGAGAGATTCAAAACTCGTTCCTAATATTTTGACACCATATTTGGTTAATTTCTCAGCAAGTTTTAAAGCCGTTTGACCGCCTAACTGCACAATAACGCCTTCTGGTTTTTCGTGTTTAATAATGTCATAAATATGTTCCCAAAATACAGGTTCAAAATACAACTTATCCGCAGTATCAAAATCGGTTGAAACCGTTTCAGGATTACAGTTAATCATAATGGTTTCATAGCCACATTCTGCGGCAGCTAACACGCCGTGTACACAACAGTAATCAAACTCAATTCCTTGACCAATTCGATTGGGGCCAGATCCTAAAACAATCACTTTTTTCTTATCGGAAACGACACTTTCATTATCTGAAAAACGGTTGCCATCGGCGGTTTCCATATCACTCTCAAACGTTGAATAGTAATAAGGAGTCTTGGCTTCAAATTCCGCCGCACAAGTATCCACTAATTTATAAACGCGATTGACGCCTAATTCTTCTCGCTTTTTATACACCTGACTTTCTAAACAGCCGAGCATGTGCGCAATTTGTCGATCGCCATATCCTTTTTGTTTCGCTTCAAGCAATAACGGTTTTTCTATCGTTTCAATTTTATAGGTCGAAATTTCATTTTTTATTAAATGTAATTCTTCATATTGTTTTAAAAACCACATATCAATTTTAGTGATTTCATGAATTCGACTCAGTGGAATTCCCATCTGGATGGCATCATAAATAATAAACACACGATCCCAAGACGCATATTTTAGTTTATCAATAATTTGAGTGTAATCTTTATTTTCTTTGCCGTCTGCGCCTAAACCGTTTCGTTTAATTTCGAGCGATTGTGTGGCTTTATGAAGTGCTTCTTGAAACGAGCGTCCAATGCCCATCACTTCGCCAACCGATTTCATTTGTAATCCCAACGTTCGGTCGGAACCTTCAAATTTATCAAAATTCCAACGTGGTATTTTAACAATCACATAATCTAAGGTCGGTTCAAATAAGGCCGATGTCGATTTTGTAATTTGATTATTTAGTTCATCTAAGTGATATCCTAAAGCTAATTTAGCCGCAATTTTGGCAATTGGATAGCCCGTTGCTTTACTTGCTAGTGCCGAGGATCGTGACACCCGAGGGTTAATTTCGATGGCAATAATATCTTCTTTTTCATCTGGAGAAACGGCAAACTGCACATTACATCCCCCCGCAAAATCACCAATACTGCGCATCATGTGAATGGCCATATCGCGCATCCGTTGATAGGTACGGTCACTTAAAGTCATGGCAGGAGCTACTGTAATTGAATCCCCGGTATGAATTCCCATAGGATCCATGTTTTCAATCGAACAAATGATGACAACATTGTTATTAGAATCTCTAAGCAATTCTAACTCATATTCTTTCCAGCCTAATAAAGCCTTATCAATCATCACTTCATGGATTGGGGAAATTTCCAAACCACGGGTTAATAATTCATCGAAGTCTTCTTCTTTATGAACAATGGCCGCACCATCACCTCCTAAGGTAAAAGAGGCTCTAATGACCAGTGGAAACCCAAATTCTTGGGCAATTTCTTTTCCTTTAAGGAATGAGGTCGCCGTGGCTTGTGGCGCCATCGGAATGCCAATTTTGAGCATTAATTCGCGAAACTTCTCTCGGTCTTCTGTAATGTTAATCGCATCAATATCAACGCCAATAATATCAACACCAAAATCGGTCCAAATCCCTTTTTCATCAGCCTCAATACAAAGATTTAAAGCGGTTTGCCCACCCATCGTTGGTAAAACAGCATCAATTTGAGGATGCTCTTTTAATATTTTAATGATTGACTTTGTGGTCAAAGGCAGCAAATACACATGATCGGCCATTGCTGGATCCGTCATAATAGTTGCTGGATTGGAATTAATTAAAATGGTTTCGATTCCATCTTCTCTTAAAGAACGGAGTGCTTGGGTTCCTGAATAATCAAACTCGCAAGCCTGTCCTATAACGATAGGTCCAGAACCTATAATTAAAATTGATTTAAGATCTTTATTTTTAGGCATTTTTAAATGTAATTGATTGTATTATAATAAGATACGAAATTAAGTAACGTTTGGGTATAAAAAAAGGCGTTGCTATTAGCAACACCTTTTATATATTAACAATTGTTAATCATTATTTTTTGTGACGAGTTTCAGAAGATACACTGATCTTTTTTCTACCTTTGGCTCTTCTTCTAGCAAGAACTTTTCTTCCGTTAGCAGAAGCCATTCTCTCTCTAAAACCATGTTTATTTTTTCTCTTTCTCTTGGAGGGTTGAAACGTTCTTTTCATTTTAGTATATTTTTAAAACTTTACTCGTGTGATTATCTTTAAAAAATGCGCTCAAGTTTTATCTTAAAGCGCGGCACAAATATACAAAGAGTTTTTACTTTGACAAACCTAATTTTAAAATAATTTTGATTTGTTTTTACTACCTTTGTACTCGCTAAATAAATAACTCGGTTATGTTCAATAAAAATATAAAATTATTCCTTGCTACTGCGATCGTCGCGTATGCTGTATATCAAATTATAGAAACCTATGTCGGTAATGGCATCATGCTGATTCTCCTTGCATCAGTTTTTGTATTTCTATATTTCAAAAATGAAATGATTTTATTAGCGTTTTTAAAACTTCGAAAACAAGATTTTCCAGGGACAGACCGCTTACTCAACAAGATAAAAAATCCAAAAACTGCACTTACAAGCAAACAACAAGGGTATTATAATTTCTTAAAAGGGATTATGGTTTCTCAAACGAATATGAATGATGCTGAAAAGTATTTTAAAAATGCGGTCAGCCTTGGTTTATCAATGGACCATGATTTAGCAATGGCAAAATTAAACCTTGCCGGAATTGCTTTTACCAAGCGACGTAAACAAGAAGCTCAAAAATTACTTCAAGAAGCTCAAAAGCTCGACAAAAGAGATATGTTGTCTGAACAAATCAAAATGATGAAACAACAGATGAAAAAAGCGGCAATACCAAATCAACATTTTGGAGGCCAACAACGCGGCGGAAAGCGGCGTTAACAACGAGTGGAGTCTGTAATATGTTTGTTGAGTTTACAACGAATATGTATGGATGTGCAAACGCTTATTTATTTTAATCCAAGGCGATCAATTCGGTTTCCGACTGTGAAATCTTTCATTTCATTTTCAAGAGCGTCGAAATCTATCTGTTTCACTTTTTTTATTATTTTTCCGTTTTTCATTAAATAAATCTCATCACATGTAGCTGCCAAAGTTGAAAATATATGAGAAGAAATAATAACTGTTTTCTTTAACATTTTAAGTTTCTTTATAATTTCAGCGATCACTAAATTACTCTGTATATCTACACCATTAAAAGGCTCATCCAGAATGAACACCTCATTTTCTTGTAAAAGGAGTGCTGTCAAAGCCAATTTTTTTTTCATTCCCGTCGAGTAGGTTGAAGCATACTGATTTAACGGTAAGTCAAATATGTTTTTGGTCTCAATATTTGATAGTTTTAGGTGTCGAGCGTTGGCAAGGAATTGAATGTATTCTTTCCCCGTAATTTTTGGAAAAAAAAAGGGTTCTGTACATAAAAGCCCTAAATGGTCTTTGAGTTTATTAAAGTCTGATGATATAATTCCTTTATACGATTCAAGTCCTGAAATACATCTGAACAGCGTTGTTTTCCCAGCGCCATTTTCTCCAACAACTCCATATACAGTTCCTTTTTTAAACTCTACATTGATTGCATTAAGAACCTGCTTTCGCGCATAAAATTTCGATAATTTTTCAATTTTAATCATTCTAAAATTTTGTTTAATTTTTTTATGGATTGGGAATAAAATAGAGGAATCACAACAATTAACATTGGAGGAAACATAAAACATAACGTTATTAACACCCCTTGTGATATATTTACATCATTGGGATACGCAGAATATTTAGCAACAATCATTACTATTAAATAAGCAACGCACATAAGATAAATAAGAATTAAAAGACCCACTTCATTCAAAAAGAAACTACTTAAAGTGACTAGAATCGGAAGGCTTAAAAGTGTAAAATTGATTACGCAAGATTTGGTTTTTTTAATTAAAAATTCTTTTGATGACAGGTTGAAATTCCACACATAACATTCATTTTCTGGTTTTGAATAATAAAACATACAGACTAAACCGACTAGCAGCATAGAAAATACTCCTAGATTAAAATTTCCAACTGAAACTGAAATAAACATTAATACATAAGCAATTGGAAACATGTAAAAGGTCTTTCTAAATCCTACTGAAAATTCAAATGGGTTTTTGCTGAAAGGCGTTGGAATGGTGAAGATGATGTTTGTACTAAAGTTAATAAACGTAAGAGAAATTGTTAAAACAATTAATACTATCATATAAATAAATAGCCCTTTATAAGTTAGAAATGCTAAAAAGGGGATGCTATAAAGTAGGTTTTCGATACAACGTAATTTCAAATAATTCTTTTTAGAAAATATCAATTTTAGAAAATCATTTCTTTTAGGCGCACTTCGATTAGAAACAAAACCTAAGACTATAAGTCCGTATATATATGGTGCAAATTGAGTCTTTAAAAACAGAAAATTAGAGAGTAAAATAAAAACTATGAAAATTAACGGATATACGATTAAAAGAGGAAGCCCGAACTCCGTTATTTTTCGATTTAATATCTTAGATTGAAGGTGAAAATAATCTAACATTCTCTGTTTTTTATTTCGTAATCGCGTTTGAGTAATACCCTTTCTCAGGAATTTTTAGGGTGTATAACTTCTTCGATTTATTATTTAAAAAAGGATCTCTTAACCAAGGGTTGTGCATTTTTAATTGTTTGTAATTTAATCCAAAGCTTTCGGCAAACTTCGCTATATCTGCAATTGCAGTATCCACTTTGACCTCATAAGTTTCTGGGAGCGTGTATAAATGTGTTTCATTAAAGTTGAATCCATACTTTTTTGGGGTTGAGAAAATTTCTTTTAGAGCCACAATACGGAAAATATAGCGCCCCGTCTCTTCACCTAATAATAAATCATAATACCTAGAAACATTCTGTTGTTTTAATCGCTTAGAAATACCATTAATCCCTGCATTGTAAGACGCCGCCGCTAAAGTCCAATTTCCAAATTCTTCCTTCGCTTTAAGGATGTATTGACACGCAACATGGGTCGATTTTTCGAGATTATAACGTTCGTCCACATTGTTGTTAATTTCTAAACCATATTCTTTTCCTGTGGGTTTCATGATTTGCCAAAATCCTTTTGCCCCCGCAGGAGAGGTCACATTTTGAAGTCCGCTCTCAATTAAAGCTAAAAATTTAAAATCACTTGGGATGCCATAGGATTTTAGAATTGGTTCAATAACAGGAAAATATTTATGGGAACGCTTAAATAAAAGTAAACCATTCGACTGCCAATAGGTATTCACTAATAGTTCGCGATCGATGCGTTCTCGAATATCTGGCGATTGAAGTGGCATGAATTCGCCTGAAAAATTTAACCTTTCTGGAATATCCAGCGCATAGACATTATAATCATTTTCAAAGGTCGGGATTTCATTTATTTGGGGCGATTGACTGGTAAAAGCAAGGACTAAAAAACCCGAAAAAGACAGGATTGCAGCCGTAAATAAAATTTTTTTCAAATAGTGCATAACAACGTAGATTAATGATCTTAAAATTACAAAAAAAAAGCAACAAAAATATCAACTCAGTATTAATTTGGGTAAATTTTCATTGAGCCATTTATAGCGATTTAGGATCATGATATGAGTCCCCCCTTCCACAACAATACAATCTTTCATCTTTTCAATAGGGAAAATAATATCCTGATCACCATGAATATGAACCAAATTAGGGTCACTCGTCTCTTGATTCCATGAAACAACCTGTTTAATCGCCCAATCTAAATAGCGTTTATCGGTAATGGATAAATATTGTTTGTAAAGGTCTAATCGCTTGACAATCGGTTTCCCAAACGCATATTTAGATAACAAATCGATGTTTTGAGCAAAAAGACTGGTGGGTAATAATTTATATGCTTTTGTTTTTCCAGCCAATTGAAGATGCAGAGGCAATTCATGACGGGCTTTGACACTCGAAATGATGATGATTTTTTTAAAGTCATAAACTAAGTTCATTTCTTGGGCAATGATCCCGCCAAAAGAGACCCCAACCAGAATCGCATTTACATGGTTAATTTTTTTACAAAATCGAATGGCATATTCTGAAATTGATTCATCTTCAAATGGAATCATCCATTCTAAAAAATGCATTTCAAATTGATCCGTATCTAACTGAATATTTTTAAAAATGCTAGAATTCGCTGCTAATCCGGGTAAAAAATAGACCGCTATCTTATTTTGATTTTTATTCACTTACCGTATTATTAACTAGTTAGATTTTTTTTTGTAAATTTGCATTCTAGAATTTTCACAAACCTACTCAAAACTTTTTTCTATGGTTGACGCTTCTAACTTAACAGACAATGCCTTTTTACGCCAATATGAATTAAAAGTTGGAGGTGAACTTGCAACTCTAGAATATTCTCAACAAGAACGAAAAATTTTCTTAACAAAGCTAAACATTCCTGAGGTTTTAGAGTCCGAAACCTTTCTAGAAGATTTTATAAAAATAGTTTTAGAGGATATCATCGAAAAAAACATTAGCGTGGTACCAACCAGCCCTCCTGTCGCTAAATTTATCCGTCGAAATCGACGTTATAGAAAAATGCTTCCTGTTGGAATTCGAATCTAATTTTTTACGAGAACCGAATCAAATTTAATTTTCACCAATCCATCTGAATCAATTTCAGAAAGCGTTATCTTATGCAAGGTATTCACTAACGCTGGATTCCATGGCGTTTTTACTTTGACATAATTTTCTGTAAATCCGTGAATATATCCTTCTTTATTCTCCCCTTCAAACAATACAGTGTGGTGCGTGTCAATCTGACTTTCGTAAAATGCACGACGTTTTTTGGCCGAGAGTCCTCTTAACATTTTACTACGCTTCGATCGTACGGATTTTGGCACTTCATTGGGCAGAGTTGCAGCGTGTGTATTGGGCCGTTCAGAATAAGTAAACACATGAAGATAAGAGACTTCTAAAGCATTTAAAAGATTATAGGTTTCTAGAAATATTTCATCCGTTTCTCCTGGAAATCCAACAATGACATCCACTCCAATACAAGCATTTGGTAAAACGCTTTTGATATGTTCTACCCTATCTTTATAAAGCTCTTTCATATAACGCCTCCGCATGGCTTTTAGCATCACATTACTCCCACTCTGTAAAGGAATGTGAAAATGTGGTACAAAAGAGTTGCTTTGCGCTACAAAATCGATGGTTTCATCTTTTAATAAATTTGGTTCAATCGATGAAATTCGCAATCGATGTATACCTTGAACCGCATCCAATGCTTTTACTAAGTCGAAAAACGTATGTTCATGGGTTTTGTTTCCAAATTCTCCTTTGCCGTAATCGCCAATATTCACGCCTGTTAAAACAATTTCTTTAATGCCTTGATCCGCAATTTTTTTAGCGTTGTCCAATACATTCTGAAGTGTATCAGATCGAGAAATTCCTCGGGCCAACGGAATGGTACAATAGGTACATTTATAATCACACCCATCTTGAACTTTCAAAAAAGCTCGGGTCCGATCGCCGATAGAATAACTACTGACATAAAAATCGGCATCCTCAATTTCACACGAATGAATGGCGCCCGTGTCATTTTTAGTGAGCTCGTTTAGGTAATCGGTAATTTTGAATTTTTCGGTCGCTCCAAGCACCAAATCAACGCCATTAACGGCTGCTAATTCTTCGGGTTGTAATTGAGCATAACAACCCACAGCAACCATAAATGCTTCCGAATTTGAGCGTTGCGCTTGTTTTACAATGGTTTTAAACCGCTTGTCCGCATTCTCAGTGACAGAGCATGTGTTAATCACATAAATATCGGCAAATTCCGAAAAATCAACACGATCAAACCCTTCGTCATCAAAGGTTCGTGCAATCGTAGCGGTTTCTGAGAAATTTAGTTTACACCCTAAAGTGTAAAATGCGACTTTTTTTCTATCAATCATTCTTGTACTTTTACCAAGTGTACAAATTTACAATTATCATCTATAATGACAAAGCAAGCCTTTAATTACTTCCTGCTACACGCCGGAAGTCTTCTAATTTTCAGTTCCTTGTTAGTGAGTTGTCATACGAAAACACTAGATTCTAAAACGAAGCAAGTCTTTCGCTACAACGAACATAAAAACATTGGATCCTTAGACCCAGCCTTTGCAAAAGACAACGCTGACATTTGGGCTGTTAATCAATTGTTTAATGGCTTGGTTCAGATGGATTCTTTAATGAATGTCACCCCTGCCATTGCGCAATCATGGACTATGTCTGAAGACGCTAAAGTGTACACGTTTAGCCTTCGAGAAGATGTTGATTTCCACAGCCATCCCTTGTTTGGAGACCACCAAACACGCAGGGTCACTGCCCATGATTTTGTGTATAGTTTTGACCGTCTAAAAAATCCACAATTAGCGTCTCCTGGAAGTTGGGTGCTTCAAAATATAGAAACCTACAAAGCGATTGACCAACATACGTTTCAAATCAACTTAAAAACACCTTTTCCCGCATTTTTAGGTCTGTTGACCATGAAATACTGTAGTGTGGTTCCCAAAGAAATTGTAACGCATTATGGCAGTGACTTCAGGTCCAATCCTATCGGAACTGGCCCTTATAAGTTTAAACGTTGGGAGGAAAATATTAAATTAATATTTCGAAAAAATGAGCGCTATTTTGAAACCAATTCAAAAGGGGAAAGACTCCCGTATTTAGAGGCGGTATCGATTACATTTTTAGCGGACAAACAAAGTGAGTTTTTACAGTTTATTCAAGGGAATATTGATTTTGTTTCGGGGCTAGACGCTTCTTATAAAGATGATATTTTAAGTGCAAACGGCACTTTAAAACCAACTTATACTTCAACGGTTAAAATGCTCAGAGCGCCCTATCTAAATACAGAATATTTAGGGTTTTACATGGATTCGGAGGTTCCGGAATACCAGAGTCAATTAATTCGACAAGCCTTAAATTATGGCTTTGATCGCAGCAAAATGATGACGTATTTAAGAAATGGGATTGGAATTCCGGCACTCGGCGGATTTATTCCAAAAGGACTCCCTGGACATCAAGAAAACGTTGGCTATAGCTATCAACCTGAAAAAGCTAAGCAGCTGTTAGAAGCCTATAAAATTGAATCTGGAAACCAACAACCATCCATCACAATAACTACGACTTCTAATTATTTGAGTTTTAGTGAATTTATTCAACGTGAGTTACAATCAATCGGTTTAACGATTTCTATTGAAATTATCCCCCCATCGTCCTTGAAATCTGCAAAATCGAATGGAAAAATAGATTTATTTCGAGCGAGTTGGGTCGCAGATTACCCCGATGCACAGAATTATTTATCGTTGTTTTACAGTCCGAATTTTGCGCCTAATGGCCCCAATTACACTCATTTTAAAGAGGAGCAGTTTGATCGTTGGTACGAACAGGCAATGCTGGAAACAGACAAAGGAACTCGTATCAATCTGTATAAAAAAATGGATGCCTTAGTTGTAGAACAGGCGCCAGTTGTGGTCTTGTTTTATGATGAAGTTGTTCGGTTTACCTCGATAGACATCAGTGGATTGGGCATCAATCCAACCAATTTATTAGACCTGAAAAACGTTCAGAAAAATTAATCGTTTCGATAGGTCGCACTGTGATTAAACACATGCTCTAATATAGCCGACTCTTGTGCAGAAAATTCTAATCCGCGACGTTTCATTACCACAGCAGCAACTTCGAATGCTTTTGAAGTTAAATAGGTCGTAAACCCTTTGGCGCCACCCCAGCTAAAACTAGGAATAAAATTACGTGGAAAACCAGCCCCGAAAATATTGGCACTCACACCAATCACAGTTCCCGTGTTAAACATCGTATTAATTCCACATTTACTATGGTCTCCCATCATCAACCCACAAAATTGCAATCCAGTTTTGGCGAAATTATCGGTCTCGTAACTCCACAATCGAACCTCAGCATAATTGTTTTTGAGGTTTGAATTATTTGTATCCGCCCCTAAATTGCACCACTCTCCTATCACAGAATTCCCTAAAAACCCATCATGACCTTTATTGGAAAACCCAAAAATTACGGAATTATTTACTTCACCTCCTACTTTGGAATAAGGTCCAACTGTCGTT
Source organism: Formosa sp. Hel1_33_131 (assembly GCA_949499105.1). Lineage (GTDB taxonomy): Bacteria > Bacteroidota > Bacteroidia > Flavobacteriales > Flavobacteriaceae > Hel1-33-131. The sequence goes on from CATEFX010000028.1 coordinate 89,029, forward strand.
GGCCCATAGATTTTAGTCCCCATTTTAAGGGTCGATCCTTCACACAATGCAAACGGCCCTCGAACCATACTGCCTTCCATTATTTCGGAGTTTTTCCCAATATAAATAGGTCCTTCTGTAGCGTTCAGGACACATAGAGGTAATTTAGCCCCTTCTTCAATAAAAATCTGCTCTGGATTAAAAGCCACTGTTTGTTCTGGGATCGGCTCTGAGATTCTATCGGCGGTTAATAATTTAAAATCGGCGGTGATCGCATCACTATTTTTTGAAAAAATATCCCAAGTTTTTTCTATTTTTAAAATAGATCCTTCACAATTTAGGACTTGATACGCATCCAAATCAACGTCTTGATCTTCTAAACTATAAAACGCAACCATTGAGTCGCCATCAAAAATAGCTTGATTCTGCTTTAAATTTTTAATTTGATGGACCAACACTTCCGTTGGGGTGTAGGACGCATTGATCATTATATTTTGTTCCATTTCTACCATCGGGAATTTGTCGGAAAGATAATCTTCCGTCACGGTAGTGGTCGTGGCTCCTAAAAATAATTCCCATTTTTCACGAATGGTCAAAATTCCAACACGAATATCGGCTACTGGACGTGTATAGGTAAATGGCAATAATGCATCTCTATTTGGACCGTCAAAAAGTATATAGTTCATACCAAAGCTTTGTGTAAAAATAAGAAAAGCCTTTCAATAGTTGAAAGGCTTTTAGTGTATAATTAAAAGAAACGTTATTATTTCTTGAATTTAGCGTATTTAGTTTTGAACTTGTCAATTCGTCCAGCAGTATCTACTAATTTAGATTTACCAGTGTAAAATGGATGAGATGTTCTAGATATTTCCATTTTTATTAATGGGTATTCTACACCGTCCACATCTAAGGTTTCAGTTGTGTCTGCGGTAGATTTTGTTAAAAACACATCTTCATTTGACATATCTTTAAATGCTACTACTCTGTAATTATCTGGGTGTGTATCTTTTTTCATCACTTAAACTATTTAATTCGATTTTTCGAGTTGCAAATTTATATATTTTTTACAAAACTACAACCGTTTATTAATTTTATTTTTTATCATTAATAATGTAACTTATATTTGACGTCTAAGTCTAATATGTATAACTAAACTAAATTCAACTAAAATTATGGAATCAACCACAAAATCATCAGCCATTAATTACGGCCTTTACTTAGGAGCAATTTTATCAATCACAAGCGTGGTAATCTACGCGGTCAACCTCGATTTATTTACCGAATGGTGGCTTGGAATCATCCTTTTTGTTCTGGTGGTTGTTTACGGAGTTGTTTCAGCCTTAAAATCTAAAAAAATATTAGATGGGTTCATTAGTTTCAAACAAGCATTTGCATCTTATTTTATTACAATTGCCGTTGGAACTTTGATTGCTACAGTGATTGGAATCGCGATATTTACGTTTATTGATCCAGAAGCTGCCACCTATTTAAATGAAGAAATTTTAACTTTAACCAAGCAGACTATGGAACGTTTTGGAGCACCCCAAGAGGTGATTCAAGCAGCCATCGAAGAAGCGAGTACAAAAAACAACTTCTCATTAGCAATGCAAGGTCAAGCATTTATTTTTAGATTAGCTTTTTATGCGCTTATTGGTCTTATCGTCGCATTAATCGTGAAGAAATCTGATACTAAAGACGCTTAATTTCTTTACTTTTGATGTTCAAAAGTAAATTGAATGGATATTTCGGTAGTCATACCACTGCTTAACGAACAAGATTCTATAGAAGAATTAAATGATTGGATTGTATCTGTGATGCAATCCAATCATTTATCATATGAAATTCTTTTTATAGATGATGGTAGCTCCGATAAATCTTGGGACGTTATTAAAAATCTTCGCGCTAAAAACAGTCGCGTCATCGGTCTTAAATTCTCTAAAAACTTTGGAAAATCTCAAGCCTTACATGCAGGATTTGCCCGGGCTAAAGGCGCTGTCGTGATAACGATGGATGCTGATTTACAAGACAGTCCCGATGAAATTCCAGCGCTGTATCAAATGATAAAAGAGCAGGATTATGATATTGTTTCGGGATGGAAAAAGAAACGATACGATTCGTTTTTCGCCAAAAACATGCCTTCAAAATTATTTAATTGGGCCGCAAGAAAGATCTCTGGACTTTCGCTTCATGATTTTAATTGTGGATTAAAAGCGTACCGAAACGAAGTGATAAAAACGATTGAGGTCTATGGCGAAATGCATCGGTATATCCCTGTGTTGGCCGTCAATGCTGGCTTTAACAATATCGTCGAAAAAGTAGTCATTCATCAAGCGCGAAAATACGGAAAAACAAAATTTGGAATGGAACGATTTATAAATGGGTTTTTAGATTTGATTACAATTTGGTTTACATCCAAATTTGGCAAACGTCCCATGCACTTTTTTGGGCTCTTAGGGGTAATTATGTTTGTTATTGGACTCGGTTTTGCTACTTATCTAGGGATCGATAAATTATTTTTAAATCCTTCGGGACGCCTTATTGCGAACCGACCTGAATTCTTTATTGCATTATCAACTATGATTATTGGAACTCAATTTTTTGTTGCTGGGTTTTTAGGGGAAATTATTATTCAAACGCGACAAAACAAAGAACGATACCATATTACTGAAGTCACAGACACCTAAATTATATCCTTAAAAAAATGCTAAATCAATTTAAAAATGTTCCCAAATATTTACATTTGTAAAAAATACCAATTTCATGTCTAAAACAGATTTACTAATTCAAGAAAATATAGCGACTTGGTTGTCGCCTTTTTTTGATGAAGCCACCAAAAACACCATTCAAAAACTTCAAACGAGCAATCCCGAAGAACTCAACGATAGTTTTTATAAAAATTTAGAATTCGGAACAGGCGGCATGCGAGGTGTTATGGGCGTTGGTACCAACCGAATTAATAAATATACCCTTGGAAAAAATACGCAAGGACTTAGTGACTATTTACACCAAACGTATCCAAATCAAACAATTAAGACAGTCATTGCCTATGATTGCCGACACAACAGCAAGCCGTTCGCTAAAATTGTAGCAGATGTGTTTTCTGCCAATGGAATTGAAGTCTTTTTATTTGAAGACCTTCGTGCAACTCCAGAATTGTCTTTTGCAGTCAAACACTTAGACTGCCAATGTGGAATTGTTTTAACAGCCTCTCATAATCCCCCAGAATACAATGGCTATAAAGTATATTGGGAAGATGGTGGACAACTCGTACCTCCTTTTGACGGCGAAATAATTAATCTCATAAATTCTTTAAAATATACAGACATCAATTTTACGGCTCAAGAAAAATTGATTCATACGATTGGAAAAGATGTGGATGATGTATTTATAAATGCTTCTGTAAAAAACGGAAGTTTGGAAGTGAATACTTCAGCCTCTAGAGAAAATTTATCGGTTGTATTCACCGCTTTACATGGAACTTCTATTACAGCTGTTCCAGAAACGCTCAAACGAGCAGGGTATACAAATGTACACTTAGTAGACGCACAATCGGAACCAAACGGCGATTTTCCAACCGTTAAATCGCCCAATCCTGAAGAACCCGAAGCCTTGAAAATGGCATTAGATCTTGCGGAAGAAGTGCAAGCCGATATTGTCATTGGCACCGACCCTGATTGTGACCGTTTAGGAATAGCCGTACGCAATTTTGATCATAAAATGGTATTGCTTAATGGCAATCAAACCATGATCATGATGACGAAATTTTTATTGGATTTATGGAAAAACAAGGGGGCTATTAACGGAAATCAGTTTGTAGGATCGACCATTGTTTCAACCCCGATGATCGCTAAACTCACAGAAGCCTACGGCGTTGAATGTAAAATTGGATTGACTGGTTTTAAATGGATTGCCAAAATGATTAAGGATTTTCCAGCACTCGATTTTATTGGTGGTGGCGAAGAGAGTTTTGGATTTATGGTTGGCGATTTTGTACGGGACAAAGATGCGGTTACTTCCACCCTACTCGCTTGTGAAATTGCAGCGTACACCAAAGCAAATGACAGTTCATTTTTCAAAGAACTGATAGAGACGTATGTTGAGCACGGATGTTATAAAGAACGCTTAATTTCAATAACCAAAAAAGGGATTGAAGGCAGTGCGGAAATCAACAAAATAATGGAATCTGCTCGAAACAATCCCATGACCTCGATTAATGGTTCTAAAGTGGTTACTGTCGAAGATTTCAAAACATCCACCTGTAAAAACTTACTTTTAGATACCTCAAAACCCATTTTAATACCAAAAGCGGATGTGTTAATTTACACGACTGAAGATGGTAGCAAAGTTGCGCTACGTCCTAGCGGGACAGAACCAAAAATAAAGTTTTATATTAGCGTGAATACCACCTTATCCAGCGCGACGGCATTTATTGCGACCGAAAAAACGCTTGACGACAAAATTGAATCCATAATTAAAGACATGAAATTGAGTTAATGAATTACTTAAAACCGATCCTTCGCTATGCGATACCCTATAAGTTTTATGCGATATTAAATATTATCTGCAATGTTTTTTATGCGTTTTTTGGGACCTTGTCAATGATTTCTTTATTTCCAATGCTCAAAGTATTATTTGGAGATTCAAAACCAGTTTTAGTAAAACCCGTATGGCAAGGAATTGGAAAAATTACAGTTTTCTTAGAAGAGTATTTAAATTATTTTGTAACGCTCAAAAAGGCGGAAGGCAGTGAGGACGTTCTTATCTTTATGGTGGCCTTTGTGATTGGGTCTTTTCTCTTAAAAAATCTCTTTGGCTACCTGGCAATGTTTTTTATTACCTTTCTTAGAAATGGCGTTTTAAAAGATATGAGGAACGAATTATATGACAAAATAACCAGTCTTCCATTAGCATTTTATTCTGAAAAACGAAAAGGCGATACCATGTCTAGAATCTCTACAGATGTCTTAGAAATTCAACACTCCTTTTTATCCATTCTAGAACTTATTGTCCGAGAACCTTTATCTATTATATTTACGATTACCACCATGTTTGTGATCAGTGCAAAGCTGTCTATTTTTGTGTTGATATTTATTCCTATATCTGGATTTGTGATTTCATTAATTGGAAAGTCCCTAAAACGAAATTCAAATAAGGTTCAAAAAGAACAAGGTTATTTTTTATCTATTGTAGATGAAACCCTCTCTGGACTTAAAGTCATTAAAGGATTTAATGGCGAACAAAATTTTAGTGCTAAATTTCAATCCTCAACGACGCGTTTTTATAAGTTTTCAAATACCCTATTAAACAAGCAAAATTTAGCAGGGCCGACAAGTGAGTTTTTAGGGATCACAGTGATTGCTGTCTTGTTATGGTATGGAGGAAATATGGTGTTGAATGAGAAATCATTAGATGCTAGTTTATTTCTTGTTTATATGGGATTGGCCTATAACATACTCACACCAGCCAAAGCCATTAGCAAGGCTAGTTATGGCGTGAAACGGGGGAATGCCGCTGCCGAACGGGTCATGGAAATTCTCAATACAGAATCGCCCCTAAAAGATCGTCCAAATGCGCAGATAAAAACAAACTTCGAAAACGAGATTACTATAAACAATATTAATTTTAAGTATGAAGACCAACTCGTTTTAAAGAATTTTTCAATGCGAGTTTCAAAAGGTAAAACAATTGCCTTGGTTGGGCAGTCGGGAAGTGGAAAATCAACCATTGCAAATTTGGTCACCCGTTTTTACGATGTCAATGATGGAAGCATCAATATTGATGGTACAGACATTAGAGACCTCACTAAACACTCTTTAAGAGGTCTTATGGGATTGGTCACACAAGACTCAATTTTATTCAATGATACCATCAAAAATAATATTTTACTTGGAAAAGAAGACGCTACCGATGAAGCTGTCATCGCTGCTTTAAAAATTGCAAATGCTTGGGAATTTGTAAAAGACTTACCCGAGGGAATGGATACAAATATTGGGGATTCCGGAAATAAATTATCTGGCGGTCAGAAACAACGACTGAGTATTGCGAGAGCCGTGATTAAAAACCCGCCTATCATGGTTTTAGATGAAGCGACTTCAGCACTGGATACTGAAAGTGAACGTTTGGTTCAGGATGCCCTCGAAAACATGATGAAAAACCGAACGTCGATTGTCATTGCACACCGACTTTCTACCATTCAAAACGCTGACGAAATTATCGTGATGCAAAAAGGAGAAATTGTCGAACAAGGCAAACATCAAGAACTCTTAGACCAACAAGGTGTGTATAGTAAATTAGTCGCGATGCAGTCCTTTCAATAGAAATTAGTGTGTTAAACCTTATTCGTTGGTTAGAGTCAAATTTAAAAGAAACTAATTGCAAAACGAAGCCACGCTATTAAGTCAACTTAAATCTGAAGACACTAAGGAATTAGCGTTCAAAACTCTTGTGGAGCTTTACAAAGAACGCCTCTACTGGCACATCCGAAAAATAGTCATTTCTCACGATGATTCTGATGATGTATTACAAAACACATTTATTAAAATCGTTCGAAATATTCACAACTTTAAAGGCGATAGTAAACTGTTTACTTGGATGTACCGTATCGCCACAAACGAAGCAATTACGTTCTTAAATTCAAAAGCGAGACGCCATCAAATATCTGATGAAACGTTACAACAACTAACCCTAGAGAACTTAAAAGCAGATATCTACTTTGAAGGCGATGAAATTCAATTAAAATTACAAAATGCAATCGCCCAATTACCAAAAAAACAACAATTGGTATTTAATATGAGATATTTCGATGCGATAAAATACAAAGATATGTCTGAAATTTTAGAGACTAGCGAAGGCGCATTAAAGGCATCCTATCATATAGCCGTCAAAAAAATTAAATCGTATTTGAGCAATGATTAAACCTAACAAATAAACGACAGTCAAAGAAGTATGACCCTTAAAAGCAATATAACATCTGGATTTACTGTGCCAAAAGACTATTTTGAAACTTTTGACATGGACTTTATTTTAGAACAAGATCTAAAACAAACGTTCAAAAAAACGGGATTTAAAACGCCTGACACCTACTTTAAAAAGTTAGAAATCAGACTCCCTAAAAAAGCTCCTATAAAAACACATCGATCATTAAATAAAAAAACAACCTTTTATATTTCTGGAATTGCAGCCTCATTGGTTTTATTACTGATGTTCTCGTGGCCAAGTGAAAATCTGGAAAACATAACTGCAGAAGCGATCGAAAACTATTTAATATATGAGGAAATTCAAAGTGATGAATTAGCTGGTTTTCTAACTTCCGATGAACTTGATGATCTAAGTACCTTAAGCATTTCATCTTCAGAAATTGAAACCTACATTTTTGAAAACGCTTCTTTAGAATCTTTATTAATTAATTGAAAAAATACCAATGAAAAAACTAACGATATTAATTTATCTCGTCTTTATTTCGATACCACTATCGGCTCAACCGCATGAACGAAAAGAAATGAAAGAAAAGATAAAGACTATGAAAATTGCTTTCATCACTGAAAAATTAGATTTATCATCTAGTGAAGCTGAGAAGTTTTGGCCAATTTACAATGCATTTGACAAGGCTCAAATGAAATTAAGACATGAAAAATTAAGAGCTATTAAAAACGAGTTGAAAGATCAAATCGACACCATTACTGATGAAGTAGCTCTAATTAAACTAAATGAATTACTCGCCGCTGAAGCTGAACTCAATGCGCTAAAACAAACATTTCATGTGAAATTAAAAAACGTAATTTCTTCAAAAAAAATATTACTCTTAAAAATTTCTGAAGAAGGGTTTAATCGTCAAATGATGAAACGGTTGAGAAACCGACACAAAGATCAAAAACACTAAGCTAACTGCATGTTTCTTATTATTCAAAAATAAGTTTAGAGATTCTACCTTTTCCGGCCGCATAAGCAACGCTATCATTGACAAAACGGAGGGTATAAAAACCTTCTTCGCTCAGCTGTTTCCATGATTCGCCCGAATCAGAACTGTAATCGATGCCTTCGAATCCAACCGCAACCAATCCTTTTGCATGTCTGTTTGGAGAAAATTGAACACAACTTCGATACCCTGGAGTTTGATCTTGCGCTACCACTTCCCAAGTTTTTCCACCATTCCTCGTACGAATTTTATTGGAATGTTGATTTTTTGGTTTTGTATAATCACCTCCGATCGCAAAGCCGTTTAACGCATCATAAAAATCAATAGAAAATATCCCTGTCGTTTCCTCGCCTTGAATGATTGGAGTTTCAAAAACACTCCAACTTTTTCCTTTATCGGACGTATAGAACACACGACTCGAACGCCCTCCTGTGGCCACCCAAGCTTGATTTCCTACAATAGCGATATTCGTATCACTGGCGGCAAAAGCGGCTTCCCCTTCATTGGATGCCGGCAGCGACTCACAAGGTGTCTTTTGCCAGGTTTCTCCACCATCTCTCGTTGTTATTACACTCATACAGCCATTGATGGGATCTCCAACCGCCATTCCTTCTTTTGAATTCCAAAAATGTAAGGCATCATAAAAAACATTCGGATGCGTTTCTTCATACACCAATACATCGTCTTTAAACAACAGCGCGGGATTTCCGATGCTTAGGCTGAAAAACGTATCGTTTACTAAAGCAGAGGCTCGGAAATTTATCGGGTCAGTAGAGACTCTATCGATTAAAACATCCTTTGTATCCACATCAATCGTATACCTGTTTCCAATAGAGGAAACCGCCATGAGTTTGTTATTATTAAATTCTATCGCTCTAATATTGAGTAATGAATCTTCTAGAATCGTTTCAATTCTAACTCTAGAAAAAGGATCTGAAGTTGTTTTTAGAGACTGCTTACAACTCAAAAAAAGGAGTATAACCACACCGATAGTTGTTGCGTATTTCATGATCATTTTAGTTTAAAATTGATGAAATTTCAATATACATATTATCTATTATAATTAGCATTTTTAAACGTAACTTTGCACCACTAATTAATACACCTATGCGTTTACACAGAAATTTATGTTTTGCGGTCATTGATGGACTTTTACTCATCTTTAATGAAGGAGAATATGCCGATAAAGTCATTCAGAAATTATTGAAACGTGATAAACGTTGGGGCAGTCGCGACCGTGGATTTGTAGCCGAAACTACTTACGATATCGTTCGATGGAAACGCTTGTATGCAGAAATCGCACTCATAAAAGAGCCTTTTAGCAGAGACGATGCTTGGCGTCTTTTTGCGGTATGGGCGACTTTAAAAGGCATTAAACTTCCCGATTGGAAATATTTTGAAGGAACGCCATCTCGTAAAATTAAAGGGCGTTTTGATGAACTCTCCAAAGACCGTAAATTCCGTGAATCGGTTCCAGATTGGATGGATGAATTGGGTGTTAAAGAATTAGGCGAAGCCAAATGGACCAAAGAATTAGCGATGCAAAACAAGCAAGCTGATGTGATTCTTAGAGTCAATACCTTAAAAACGTCGAAAGCCGATTTAAAACTAAAATTAGAATCGGAAGGCATTGAAACGATAGAAATTGAGGGCTACCCGTATGCGCTACAATTAAAAGAACGTGCCAATGTATTTACAACCGAAGCCTTTAAAAATGGTTGGTTCGAAGTTCAAGATGCATCCTCACAACTCGTTGCCGACTTTTTAGATGTAAAGCCAGGAATGAAAGTAGTGGATTGTTGTGCAGGTGCCGGCGGAAAAACCTTACACCTTTCTGCATTGACAGAAAATAAAGGGTCTGTGATAGCGATGGATATTTATGAAAGTAAATTGAAAAAATTAAAAATTAGAGCCCGTCGTGATGGCGCCCATAATATTGAAATGAGAGTGATTGATTCTACAAAACCAATCAAAAAACTACACGGAAAAGCCGATCGATTATTGATTGACGCTCCTTGTTCTGGATTGGGTGTTTTAAGACGAAACCCCGATTCAAAATGGAAACTAGAACCCGAGTTTATCGATCGAATTCGACAAACCCAACAAGAGGTATTGCAGCAATACTCGAAAATGGTAAAACCAACTGGGAAAATGGTCTATGCGACTTGCTCTGTGTTGCCGTCTGAAAATGAAACTCAAATTAAAACCTTTTTAAAGTCGGAAGCGGGTGCTGATTTTTCGTTCATAAAAGATAAAAAAATATTAGCCCACGAAACTGGATATGATGGTTTCTATATGGCATTACTTGAAAAGAAATAAACCAATTATTTTTAAATTTAAGATATTATTTTATGAAGCAGATATACATTCTGGCTGTACTTATTTCGAGTCTTTCTTACGGACAAATTCCAACTAATTATTATGATTCCGCAGAGGGATTAACGGGATTTGCTTTAAAAACCAAATTAAAATCAATTGTTTCTAACGGACACCAAACTAGATCCTATGGACAGTTATACGATGGAAGTGGAATAAGTGGTTCTAACGGCTATGAAGACACACATACGGACGAAGCGGTATCATCTGGAGAAAACTATGAAAATGATGGGACCATTTTAGACATGTATTCCGAAAACCCATCAGGATCAGATCCGTATAATTATAACCACGGTAGTAATAATTGTGGGAATTATAGTTCGGAGGGAGATTGCTACAATAGAGAGCACCTCGTCCCACAGTCGTCTTTTAATAGTGCATCACCCATGAAAAGTGATATTCATCACGTCGTTCCATCCGATGGACGTGTAAATGGTTATAGAGGCTCCTATCCGTTTGGAAATGTTAATACTCCAAGTTGGACTTCATTAAATGGCTCTAAAAGAGGCACAAGTGCGATGTCTGGTTATAATGGAACTGTGTTTGAACCCATAGACGAATTTAAAGGCGATATTGCGAGAGCTGTTTTGTATTTCGCGGTTCGTTATGAAGACACTATCGATGGATATACAAGCTTTGATATGTTTAACGGCACAAATGACGAAGTATTTTATCCTTGGGCCATTGCCGTTTTATTAGATTGGCATACTAATGTGGATCCTGTTGACCAACGTGAACGGAATCGAAATGTGGCGGCTTATGCATTTCAAAACAATGCAAATCCTTTTGTAGATCATCCAGAATATGCATCTATGATTTGGAATCCTGTAACGGACAATGAAGCCCCAACCGCAGCAACTAACCTTGTCGCATCCAACCCAACTGGGAATTCTGTTGTTTTGAACTGGACTGCTGGAACGGATAACATCGCGGTTACATCATATGATGTTTATAAGGACGGCAGTATAACAACAAGTTCATCAAACACGAGTATTACAGTGACTGGGTTAGCACCAAATACCGAATACTGTTTTACCGTCTATTCGAAAGATGGAAGCCAAAACACCTCCCCTGTGAGTAATGAAAGTTGCATGACAACTTTGGAAGGAAACACGTCGAGTAATGACCTATTCATCTCTGAATATGTAGAAGGTCTTAGTTATAATAAAGCGATAGAAATTGCAAATTTCACTGGGAGTTCAATAAACCTTAGTAACTACTCCATTGCAAGAGACCGAAACGGTTCAGGAGAATTTAATCCAGTCTTGCCATTAACTGGCACACTAGAATCTGGTAATGTACATGTGATTGCGAATACGCAAGCATATCAAGAAACACTAGACCGTTCGAATCAAACTTCTGATACAGATGCGATATCATTTAACGGAAATGATCCCGTCGGATTATTTAAAAATGGGGTCCTCATCGATTTTTTTGGAGAAATTGGCGGTGCGGATGATTTTAAAAACAAAACATTTCGGAGAAAAGCAGCTGTGAACGGACCAACCACCACTTTTAATTTAGCGGGTGAATGGGACGAATATGAAACTGATACTGTTACAGATTTAGGAACGCATACTCTATCCGTTAGCGTGAATGTATTGAACGAAACTAATGTTACGCTTTATCCAAATCCGGTGCAATCAAATGAACTATATTTTAACTCAAGCCCCCCTTTAAACGTTGAAATTTACGATATCACTGGTAAATTAATTTTAAGTAAAAATTTAAAAAACAGTTCTAAGTCGATAGAAATCTCCGATTTAAACTCTGGGTTATACATCGTGAAAATGACCAATGATTTTGGAGTGCAGGTCAAAAAACTCATCCGCCAATAAGCCCTCATTTTCAAAGTTATTAAAGTGATTTTTTAGATGTTTAAAACTCGTGAATAACTCCGAAAAATAGAGGTTAAAATAGTTTAAAAATTCTCTGGAAAATCATAAATTTGTGGGGATCGAATAATATTCAAACCTAAACGAATGATTCATTTTTTTGGAAGCCTTGACACAAAGGTTTTTGCCGTTCAAACAGTAAATAATTTATCCAACAATACAATCACCAAATTACAATGGCTTTTTGGTGACCAACCAAAGATTGAACTCCAAACGCTCGATTCAACTTATGTAGGTCCACGCGCAGCAATGATTACGCCTTGGAGTACAAACGCCGTCGAAATTACCCAAAACATGGGCATTGAAGGTATTATTCGAATTGAAGAATTTCAGGAAATTGAAGCTGATTTTTCGGGTTTTGACCCTATGATTTCTGAGAAATTTGAAAGTTTACATCAACAGAGTTTTGATATTGACATCACTCCAGAACCAATCTTAAACATCAGTGATATTGCAGCCTATAACGATCAAGAAGGATTGTCTTTAAATGCGGATGAAGTTGAGTATCTGAACCAAGTCAGTGAAAAAATTGGACGCCCCCTCACCGACTCGGAAGTCTTTGGGTTTTCGCAAGTCAATTCGGAGCATTGCCGACATAAAATATTTAATGGAACGTTTATTATTGACGGGGAAGAGAAACCAACCTCACTTTTCAAACTCATCAAAGAAACGTCCAAACAACACCCCAATACAATTGTATCGGCTTACAAAGATAACGTCGCTTTTATTAAAGGGCCTGTTGTCGAACAATTTGCGCCTAAAAGCGCTGATAAACCCGATTTTTATACCACAGAAAATTATGAATCTGTGATCTCCATTAAGGCAGAAACTCATAATTTCCCAACCACTGTTGAACCCTTTAATGGGGCTGCGACAGGCTCTGGAGGTGAAATTAGAGACCGTCTTGCTGGTGGCAAAGGCTCCTTGCCATTGGCTGGAACTGCGGTTTATATGACCTCTTACTCACGATTAAATGAAAATCGCCCATGGGAAGCTGGATTTAAAGAACGGAACTGGCTCTATCAAACGCCCATGGATATTTTGATTAAAGCCTCCAACGGTGCTTCTGATTTTGGAAATAAATTTGGGCAGCCCCTCATTTGTGGTTCAGTCCTTACTTTTGAACACCAAGAAGATGCCCAACGCCTCGGTTTTGACAAAGTCATTATGCAAGCGGGAGGCATTGGATATGGAAAAGCCGATCAGGCCTTAAAAGATACTCCAGAAAAAGGCGATAAAATTGTCATTTTAGGCGGTGAAAACTACCGCATTGGAATGGGAGGCGCTGCCGTGTCATCGGCTGATACAGGTGCGTTTTCTAGTGGGATTGAACTGAATGCTGTGCAACGTTCTAATCCTGAAATGCAAAAACGTGCTGCAAACGCCGTCCGTGGCATGATCGAAAGTCCAGAAAATTTTATTGTATCTATTCATGACCATGGTGCAGGTGGACATCTCAACTGCCTATCTGAACTGGTCGAAGATACTGGTGGACATATCGATTTAGATCAGCTTCCAATTGGGGACCCTACCCTCTCAAATAAAGAATTAATTGGCAACGAGTCTCAAGAACGGATGGGACTTGTCATCTCTGAAAAACATATAGACACCTTACAGCATATTGCCGACAGAGAACGCTCGCCAATGTATACGGTTGGGGACGTGACAGGTGACCACCGTTTTGTGTTTGAATCAAAATCTACGGGTAATACGCCTATGGATTTTAATTTAGAAGACATGTTTGGAAGCTCTCCAAAAACAGTTTTAGAAGATCAAACAATCGTCCGAAATTATGACGCTATTTCTTACGAGCCTTCCATGTTTCAACACTATCTTGAAGACGTTTTAAAGCTTGAATCTGTCGGTTGTAAAGATTGGCTGACCAATAAAGTCGATCGATGTGTCGGTGGAAAAGTCGCCAAACAACAGTGTGTAGGGCCTTTACAACTGCCCTTAAACAATGTCGGAGTGATGGCCTTAGATTACACAAGTCAAGAAGGGATTGCGACCTCCATTGGACATGCGCCTATTGCGGCACTTATAGACCCCAAAGCGGGTAGCCGAGTGGCGATCACCGAAGCACTGACCAATATAATTTGGGCGCCATTAAAAGACGGATTACAAAGTGTGTCACTCTCTGCTAACTGGATGTGGCCCTGTAAAAACGAAGGCGAAGATGCGCGTTTATACAAGGCTGTTGAAGCGATTTCTGAATTTGCAATTGACTTAGGAATTAACGTCCCAACAGGAAAAGATTCACTCTCAATGAAACAAAAATATCCTGAGGGCGATGTGGTATCTCCAGGAACAGTTATTATTACGGCGGCAGGAAACTGTAACGCCATTTCTAAAGTGGTTGAACCCGTATTTAAACACAATGCAGGCCCTATTTATTACATTAATATTTCTCAGGATGCTTATAAATTAGGCGGCAGTGCATTGGGACAAGTTTTAAATAAAATTGGAGCTGAGGCTCCCAATGTTCAAAGTGCGACCTATGTAAAAACTGTTTTTAATACGCTTCAGGAGTTGATTCAAAATAACAAGATTGTAGCGGGTCATGATGTCGCTTCTGGTGGTTTGATTACGACCTTGTTAGAACTCTGTTTTTCGGATCCTAGTTTAGGGGCTGACTTGGATTTAAGTACGCTCAATGAAGCCGACAGTATTAAACTCTTGTTCGCTGAAAACTCCGGAATTGTATTTCAGAGCTCGGATGCGTCCGTAGAAGCCGAACTTTCTAAAGTGGGGATTGAATTTCACACGATTGGAAACGTTAACAATCACCCTGTTTTAAACATTAAAAACACAGCAGACACTTATTCATTAAATGTTAGTGAGTTAAGAGATGTGTGGTATGAAACTTCGGTCCTACTCGATCAAAAACAAACGGCGAATGGATTGGCAAATACTCGATTTGACAGCTATAAAAACCAACCGCTAGACTTCAAATTTCCGCCACAATTCACAGGGAAATTACCGATAATAAATCTGGCCAACAAACCAAAAGCAGCCATTATCCGAGAAAAAGGAAGTAATTCTGAACGTGAAATGGCAAATGCCATGTACTTGGCAGGATTTGATGTGAAGGATGTTCACATGACCGATTTGATTTCGGGTCGTGAAACACTTGAAGACATTCAATTTATAGGGGCTGTTGGTGGCTTTAGTAATAGTGATGTTTTGGGCTCTGCCAAAGGTTGGGCTGGCGCATTTAAATACAATGAAAAAGCACAATTAGCGCTCAAAAAATTCTTTGATCGTTCAGATACACTATCTATTGGAATCTGTAATGGGTGTCAACTTTGGATGGAACTAGATCTAGTGAATCCAGAGCATGCCGAACACGGAAAATTGACCTACAACGATTCAAAAAAACATGAAAGTGCCTTTACATCAGTAAAAATTCAAAAAAACAATTCGGTGATGCTTTCATCATTAGAAGGATCAACTTTAGGGGTTTGGATTTCACATGGCGAAGGGAAATTTGTGCTGCCTTACGAAGAATCTCAATATCATATTGTAGGTAAATATGCGTATGAGGCCTATCCACACAACCCGAATGGATCTGACTTTAATACGGCCATGATGTGTGACCCTACTGGGCGTCACTTGGTAACAATGCCGCATATTGAACGGTCTACATTTCAATGGAATTGGGCTCATTATCCAGAGAATCGATCCGATGAAGTGTCGCCATGGCTCGAAGCTTTTGTGAATGCAAAACAATGGTTAGAAGCCTTGAAATAATAGCGTATCTTTATTAAAAATATTCTTGTTTTGCAGATTCTGTTTTTAAAAGGTTGATTTTTGATACTCTTCTAAAAATTAGTACTTTGCAATAGTTCAATCTTATCACAATTCAATGAAACCAATTACACGACTTTTTGACTTTGCGCATTACCAATTAGAAACACATAATTTAGAGGCTGCTTTGATCTCTAAAAAAGATGGTGATTGGGTAAAAACATCTACAAAAGACTATCTGGATAAAGCCAATGCTCTCAGTAGAGCATTGCTCAAAATGGGGATTCAAAAAAATGATAAAATTGCGATTATATCTACAACCAACCGTACTGAATGGTGTATTGTGGATGTTGGAGTGCTTCAAGTTGGGGCGCAAAATATTCCGATTTATCCAACGATATCATCTGATGATTATGAGTATGTTTTAAATCATAGTGAAGCCGTCTATTGTTTTGTGTCGGATGAAGACGTTTACACTAAAGTTTTAAAAGTAAAAGACAACACAAAATTGAAAGAGGTTTTTAGTTTTGATGAAATTAAAGGCTGTAAGAATTATACTGAATTATTGGAACTCGGTGCCGATGAAAATACACAACCCGAAGTGGAAACTCGAAAGTCAGAAGTGATTCCTGCCGATTTAGCCACCATTATTTATACATCAGGAACGACCGGAAAACCTAAAGGCGTGATGTTAACGCATTTCAATATTGTAGAAAATGTATTGGCGAGTATGCCACGATTGCCCTTAATGGAAGGCACCAATAGAGTCCTTAGTTTTTTACCCTTATGTCATATTTTCGAACGCGTATTAATCTATATTTATCAACACGCAGGCGTTGGTATTTATTTTGCTGAAAGTATCGAGAAGATTGGTGAAAATGCACAAGAGATCAAGCCAAACCTCATGAGTGTAGTGCCTCGATTATTAGAAAAAGTTTTTAATAAAATAAATGCCAAAGGCAGCGAATTAACAGGGATTAAAAGAGCCTTATTTTTCTGGGCCATCAAACTTGGTGAACGTTATGAACCGTACCAAGCCAATGGGTTTTGGTATGAATTTCAATTAAAAATTGCACGAAAACTAATCTTTAGTAAATGGAAAGCTGCCTTTGGTGGCGAGTTACACACCATGGTTTCAGGGAGTGCAGCGCTACACCCGCGATTAGCACGTATTTTTTGTGCGTCGGGAATGATGATTATGGAAGGTTATGGCCTTACAGAGACCTCTCCTGTTGTTTCTGTTGGAATGCATGCCGATCATCATTTCAAAATTGGAACCGTCGGTAAACCCATTTCCAATGTAGAAGTCAAAATTGCAGAGGATGGCGAAATTTTAATTAAAGGGCCCAACGTGATGAAAGGCTACTTTAAAGATCCTGAAAAAACCGCGGAAGTGATGAGTGGTGACTATTTTCACACCGGAGATAAAGGCGAAATTGATCCCGATGGTTTTATTAAAATCACGGGGCGTAAAAAAGAAATGTTTAAAACCTCTGGGGGGAAATACATCATTCCAACCCTTATTGAAAATGATTTAAAAGAATCTAACTTTATCGAACAAGTGATGGTGATTGGCGAAAATCAGAAAATGCCAGCCGCTTTAATTCAGCTTAATTTTGAATTTATTCAAGAGTGGATTGAGCGTAAAAAAATAGACTTAGAACCAACACCAGAAGCCATTTGTGCTTCAGACATTATTATTGAACGCATACAGAAAGAGGTCAGTAAATCCAACCAAGGCTTTGGTAAATGGGAACAAATCAAACGATTTGAACTCACTCCAGACGTGTGGTGTATTGAAGGCGGCCACCTCACCCCGACGATGAAAATGAAACGAAGTGTCATTTATGATCTCTATAAAGACTTGGTTTCTAAAATTTATACCGACGTTTAAATTTAATTTTTAAGCCGCTATCATAGCGCAACAAACTGTTAAAATCACGTATATCTTTGGAGGTTCGTGATTTTTTTATACATTTAGATCAGATTAAGACCCCCAAGTCAAAAACTTCACAACCAATTGATTCAATAGTTAGATATTAGTTTACTGTAAATATTACAGTGGCGTGCATGTATGCTTTGGTTTCAAAAATACGAGTCCTGTATCCATTATGCATTCGATGACATCATAAATAATGACAAACAAAATAGTGTGTTATCCCGAAATATATAGCCGTTAACACAAGCTTTTGTTGGGATATAACTAGTTGTGTGCAATTTGAGAAAACTTTGAACTAATGAATATTATTCAAGAATTAACAGAAAAATATAGCGGAAAATATTCAGAGGATTTGACTAAAAGTGTAAATAGTCCGATAGGAAAATACATTTATCAACCAAAAAACGGAATTATAGAAGTTGACGGAACTAAAATCAGTATAAATCTGAATGAAGTTAGTGGAGCAATGCCTGTAACTGAACCGTTTCGTATTACTTTGCATTTAGACAAAACTCACGAAACTGAACTGACTGTTTTCCCAAAAGATTTATGGAATACATTTTTGGATATTATTCTACCAAAACGGAGAGCATTTATTCCTAAGCCGATTTTAAAACAATTTTGGTTTGGTGGAAATATAGACTTGTTAAAGCAACTCGCATCTGATAAAATTTTTACTGAAAACATAATAAACGAAAGAATTTATATAAAAACTGGAAACAAACCAACAAACCGAATTGTATTAACGCCTGAATTTGGGATTAAGGACATTAACCAATTCGAAAAGTTCGTTTCTGTTCTTAAACGGATTGAAAACAAAATAAAAACTGCACACAACAACGTATAACTCAAATTGCTAAATAGAGAAATATAGAATGATTCTAAAATCAATAAACAGTAGATTTAACAAACAAAAAGTTGAGGTAAGTAATCCGCAACTTTAGTTATACAAAACCGCTGCGCAAAGTCTCCCGACTTTGAGTTGTGTTTCGCAAAGCTTGACTTCGTCTAATCTTTGATTCCACGACTTTGTGGTACATAAAAAATGAAAAAACACCCCCTGTTCGAAGTCTCTGACTTTGAGCTTGGTGTTCAAAACTCCGTAAAACAAAAAAAAATACAAAAAAACCTAGTCATTGAGCAACTCCAAAAATTCCTGTTCAGAAATAATCGGCACTTTTAGAGTCTCGGCTTTGGTGCGTTTACTGGGGCCCATATTAGCACCGGCTACCACATAGGAGGTTTTGGCTGAAATAGAGCTCACCACCTTTCCGCCGTTGGAATCAATGAGAGCTTTGAGTTCGTCTCTAGAAACCGTTTCAAACACCCCAGACACGACAAAGCGAAGGCCTTGCAATTGGGTGGTTTGATTGGAGAGCGCTTCTTCCGACAGTTGTAATTGGAGTCCGTATAAAATTAGGCGGGACACCATTCGGATGTTGGCCTCATTTTTAAAAAAAGCGACCACACTTTCGGCGATTCGAATTCCAATTTCATCCACCGATTCTAAATCTTCAGTCGTGGCTTCCGATAAGGCTTGAATTGACTTATAATGTTTGGCTAATTTTTTTGCAACGGTTTCTCCGACATACCGAATGCCCAATCCAAATAACACCCGCTCAAAAGGCACGTTTTTTGAAGCTTGAACCCCGTTCACCAAATTATCGGCACTTTTTTCGGCCATGCGGTCCAAATGAATAATTTGATCTGAAGTCAAATCATAGAGATCGGCATAATCGCGAATTAAGCCTGCATTGACCAACAAGGCTACCGTTTCCCCACCCAAACCTTCGATATCCAATGCTTTACGAGAAATATAATGCTGAATCCGTCCAATAATTTGAGGCGAACACCCCATATCATTTGGACAATAATGTTGGGCTTCCCCTTCGTTTCGAATTAGAGGTGTGTCACATTCTGGGCAAGCAGAAATATAGGCTGTTTTGGTCGAATCTGAATCGCGACTGTTAAAATCAACTCCCATAATTTTGGGGATAATTTCCCCTCCTTTTTCAACATAAACGATATCGCCAATACGAACGTCCAATTTTTCAATTTGATCGGCATTATGGAGCGATGCCCGTTTGACAATGGTTCCTGCCAATTCTACAGGTTCAAGGTTAGCCACTGGCGTGATGGCACCCGTTCGTCCAACTTGGTACGAAATATGCTCGAGCCGTGTAGACACTTGTTCGGCTTTAAATTTATAAGCCATCGCCCAACGCGGTGCTTTGGCGGTATAACCCAACTCTGCTTGTTGAAATAAACTATTCACTTTCACGACCACCCCATCGGTTTCATACGGCAATTCATGCCGATGCGTATCCCAATGATTTATAAATTCTAAAACACCCTCAATCGAATCGGTCCGTTTGGCAATAGTGGGGACTTTGAACCCCCACGACCGTGCTTTTTCTAGATTGTCAAATTGCGTTTGAATGCCGGTGTTTTCGCCGACGATACTGTACAACAAACATTCTAAAGGGCGTTTGGCCACCTCAGCACTGTCTTGTAATTTTAGACTTCCCGAAGCGGTATTTCTAGGGTTTTTATACAATTCCTCTCCCGCTGCTAATCGGTCGGCATTAAGAGCTTTAAACCCTTCAAAAGGCAGTACTATTTCGCCTCGAATTTCAAATTTTTGCGGATAGTCCCCTTGCAATTTTAAAGGAACTGATTTAATGGTTTTGATGTTGGCAGTCACATTATCGCCTTGGGTTCCATCGCCACGCGTTAAGGCTTGTACAAGCACCCCATTTTCATAGGTTAAACTAATCGAAGCACCATCGTATTTGAGCTCACAAGTGTACTGAATTGGACCATCGACCATTTTCCGTAATCGAATTTCCCACTCCATTAAATCTTCTTTAGAATACGAATTATCTAACGAATACATCCGCTGTGCGTGGACTATCGTTTCAAAATTTTTAGTGACGTCTCCCCCAACTCTAAGGGTTGGCGAACTGGCATCATAATACTGGGGATACTGCACCTCTAAATCCTGAAGTTGCTTGAGTTTACTGTCAAATTCAAAATCCGAGATGGACGGTTCATTCAACACATAATACTTATAATTATGCTGTCTTAATTCGTTCCGTAGTTTAAAAATCTGTTCTTTATCGTCCATCAAAAAAAATAATCTAACTTAATATTTTGCCCGACTAAGATATAAAAATGAGCGATACTCAGAACCCAATTCGAGAGATTTTATCAGCAATTTAGTCAACAATAAATCAACGTTTTTTGGCGCGAATCAGTCTGGGTTTGGTGAAAATATCTGTTTTTAGTTGAACGTCTTCAAAATGATCTGAAGAAAAAAGTGCTTTGGTCTCTTCCCCCAAATATTCATTGATTTCAAAATACAGTAAGCCGTCTTTTTTAAGGGTGAGATTACTTAGCTCAACAATGGCCTTATAAAACAAAAGCGGAGCATCGTTTTCAACAAACAACGCTAAATGTGGTTCATGCTCTAATACATTGGGTGCCATGAATTCTTTTTCAAGTTCCCGAACATACGGCGGATTGGACACGATGATATCAAAGGACCGATCGGCGTTGGTCCACTCCAAAACATTTGCTTCAATACCCGTAATTTGTACCTTATTTTGCTGGGCATTTTGCTGAACGACAGATAAGGCTTCTGGGCTCACATCCAAAGCATAGACCGCTGCTTGTGGCAAATATTTTGCCAAACTGATTGCAATACAGCCAGATCCAGAACCAATATCTAAAATTTTAAGCGGTTGATTTGGGTTTGCATCTTTTAAAATCCAAGCCACCAACTCTTCCGTTTCTGGGCGTGGAATTAATACCTTAGAATTGACGCTAAAGTCTAACCCATAAAAAGAGGTGGTTCCCAAAATATACTGAATGGGTTCATACTCTAACAAACGTCCAATGGCCGCCTCAAAAAACTCAAATGTATCGGGGGTAATATGAGTCTCTGCCTTTAGACTGATATCAATTCGTTTGAAGTTCAACCGGTCTTCGCATAAGAGGTTAAAAAAAGACGTTATTTCTTCTTTAGGATAATACCCGAGAAGTCCATTTTGAAAAAAATCTTGAAGTGCTTTTAATTGCATTATAACGTTTTTAACATCCAAATCCCACAGGAATTGTGCCCCGTATTTCCCATCGGGCTTTCTAGAGATTCAAAGTGGTGGTGTTTGTATAATTTTTGAGCCGTCTCTAATTTTGAAAGGGTTTCTAAATAGCACTGCTTGTACCCCATTGTTTTGGCCGCTTCTAAACAAACCTGAAGCAGTTGTTTAGCATAGCCTTTTCCACGAATTTCGAGTGAAAAATACATTTTTTGAAGTTCACAAATAGCTAGAGAGCCCTCTGTTAGCCCCTTTATTCCTGCACCGCCTCTAACAATACCATCTTCTTCAATTACAAAATAAACCGCGTTTTTGTCTTGATAGGATTCAAACATTCGAGTGGTTTCTATATCTTCGTAAGCAGTCCCCGTTAAAGGAAGCCCAAGCTCAATAAATGTCGATTTTATGATGGATTCGATTTGTAAAGTGTCCTCGAATTTAATTTCTCTAATACGCATGTTATGGATACCAATTAATAAATCTTATTTTTGTTGCTCGAAGATACATATAATACCCAAAAAAATGATGAAAAAATTCACGATCCTACTCCTAATTAGTTTAATGGTTAGCTGCTCGGTAAAGCAAAAGCCTATATTTATTAAAGTAGATAATATCAAACTTGTAGAGTCTAATTCAAGAAATCTGACCTTAACAGCAAATGCACTTTTCAACAATCCAAATGACATTGGGGGTCGATTGAATACCGAAGGCGTCAATGTATATGTAAATGATATTTTGATGGGATTTGTTAGTGCCGAAGAATTTAAAGTCCCTGCAAATGAAGATTTTAAAGTCCCGCTTCAAATTGATATTGATCCAAAAAAACTTTTTGACAAAGACCCAGATGGATTTTTGGGTGGACTCCTAAAAAGTGTCCTCAGTCGCAACATAACGGTAAAATATGAAGGTATTATCAATTTTAAAACCTTCGGATTCACGTACAAATACCCCATTAGTAAAACTGAAACCATTAAAATTAAATTATAATCACTCACAAACATTATATAGCACGTTGTATTAAAATCGCCAAAAATGGCTTAGGTTCAACAGCCCCAAACCCGATGGTGGGCTGTGTGATTGTGGTGAAGGATCAAATTATTGCAGAAGGCTATACAAGTCCTTATGGTGGTGCACATGCCGAAGCTAATGCTATTAATTCTGTTAAAAATCTGGAACTTCTTAAACAGGCCACCTTGTATGTGACTTTAGAACCTTGCGCACATTATGGAAAAACACCACCCTGTAGCGATTTGATCATCGCTCATAAAATTCCTAGAATTGTGATTGGTTGTTTAGACACACACGACAAAGTTTGTGGAAAAGGCATTTCAAAACTAAAAGCTGCTGGCTGTGAAGTGATTGTAGGGGTTTTAGAATCCGAATGTCATGACCATCACAAACGCTTTTTGACCTATCACACCAAAAAGCGTCCTTATATTATACTAAAATGGGCCGAAAGCACCGATGGCTTCATCGCCCCTCTATCAAAGTCTGAAACTAAACCCGTTTGGATTAGTAATCCACAGTCCAGACAATTGGTGCATCAATGGCGTGCCGAAGAACAGGCCATCTTGGTAGGCGCTAACACCGTTATTAAAGACAACCCTCGTCTCACCACTAGAGCAGTCGCCGGTCCAAACCCAATTCGGGTGGTGATCGATCTCAACAATTCGCTGCCAGATTCCTCCCATATATTTAACTCAGAAGCAAAAACAATTCGACTCACTTCAAATGAGGTGGACACAAACAAACCGCTGGCGGAACAACTGTGTGCTATATTATATGAACACCATATCACTTCTATCATTATTGAAGGGGGACAAAAAACACTCCAAACATTTATTGATGCCAACTTTTGGGATGAAGCGCGTATATTTTCGAGCGAGTTGAATTTAATTGCGGGCGTTCGGAAACCAAAAATCAATGGAACTTTAGTCACTACAAAAAGGATTGAATCCGATACCTTAAAAACTTTTATAAATGATTAACACGCTTATTTTTGATTTTGGAGATGTCTTTATCAACTTAGACAAACCAGCTATTGAACGCTCCTTATTTAAACTCGGAGTGCCAGCCATTACAGAAGACATGCTTGAAGTAGCGATGCAGTATGAAAGAGGCTTAATAAGTACTGAGAAATTTGTAAGTTCATTTACGACCAAATACCCCGCGATCACTGCCCAACAATTTAAAAAAGCATGGAATTCAATCATTTTAGATTTTCCAGAATACCGTTTAGAGTTTATAGAAAAATTATCTACAACAAAAAACTACACACTTATCTTACTAAGTAATACGAATGCGCTTCATATCGAGCAAGTGATTACAAACATGACCTTAGATCGATACGAACGATTTAAAAATTGTTTTGACCAATTCTATGTGTCGCATGAACTACAGTTACGAAAACCCGATGTGTCTATCTATAAATATGTATTAGAAGCGAACCAACTCGAAGCAGTTTCTTGTTTTTTTGTGGATGATACGAAAGAGAATACGGAAGCAGCGTCACAACTCGGGATCCATACTTGGAATAATGACCCTGTAAAAGAGGATGTAATTAGACTCTTTGAGAATCCTTTATTCACAAACGCACCTCAGCCGTGTTAAGCTATAGAACCATCACTAGCCCTTCCGATGAAATTTTGTATAAAGACAAAGGAAGTAAGTTTTTTGGGTATGCATTTCCGATAAAAACAGATGATGAAGTTAAAGAGTTTATAAAAATTCTTAAACAAAAACATTCCAGTGCGGGGCATTTTTGCTACGCCTACCAACACGGCATTGAAACGCCCTATTACAGAGCTTCGGACGATGGCGAGCCCTCAAACAGTGCGGGACTACCCATTTACGGACAACTCCAAGCCTTTGAGCTTACCAATGTTTTGGTGGTGGTTGTTCGCTATTTTGGAGGTACAAAATTGGGCGTTGGCGGCTTAATAAGTGCTTATAAAACCTCGGCAAAATTAAGTTTGGAGGCGAGTCCAATTAAAGTGAAAGAAATTTTAATCCCTTTCAAGCTAACATTTGTGTATCAAGATTTAAGTAAAGTCATGCGAATTATCAAAAAACAGCAACTTATTTTAAAATCTCAGCGTTTAGAAATGGAATGTGAAGTCGTGATTTTAGTCAAAAAAAGCAATAAAAAAAGCTTCCAAACCACTTTTGAGGCATTTCATAAAATAAAAGTTGAAATTTTGAACGATTAAATTTGCAGTTTATCTAAAATATACTGTGGACAACGCATCGGAAAATTCGATTTAATGTTAACAAACGCCAACTTTGTGTGCGCTGTGGTCAGTAATTCACCGCTAGAATTATGAATTTGGTATGAAAACTCAATAGAAGCTGTTGGCCGTTTTATAAGCGTGGTTGAAACCGTCAAAATGTCATCGTAAAAAGCTGGTTTCAAGTATTTTAAATCTAATGAAACCACCGGAAGCATCACGTTGTTTTCTTCCATTTGTTTATACGACATCCCTATGGCATTGAGCCACTCTAAACGTCCTATTTCGAGATACTGAGCATAATTTCCATGGTATACGATGCCCATTTGATCCGTTTCTCCGTACCTTACTTTTATGTTTGTTTGATGTGTATTCATTTATTAAAATTTGTATCTTTATAAAGAATTTAAACATGCGATAAAAATATTATATAATCAATTAAATTTGATTTTTTTTTCTGGTTTTTTGTTCACATATTTGTCATATCAAACGATACAGAATAGTTCCCCTAACATTTTGCTTTTTTTGAGCATTAACCAAAAAAAAATATTTAATAAAAATGAATAACACTGCGCAATCGGTTTGGCAAAACTGTCTCAACTTTATAGAAGACAACATTCAGCCACAAGCCTATAAAACTTGGTTTGAACCCATTGTTGCTGTGAAACTCGACGACCATGCGTTAAGTATTCAGGTTCCTAGTAAATTTTTCTATGAGTGGTTAGAAGAACACTACGTAAAAATATTAAAAGTCGCCCTCACAAAAGAGCTCGGTATCCATGCCAAATTGGTGTACATCATCAAAATGGAGAATACGTATGGGAACAAACAACCATTTACCGAAAAAATCCCAAGTTCTAACCGTTCGGCGGTCTATTCACAACAAGTGAATATCCCTTTAAAAAATAAAAATCCTGAGTTAAAAAACCCGTTTGTAATTCCAGGCATTCGGAATGTTAAAATTGAATCTCAACTGAATCCAATATATACCTTTGAAAATTTTCTTGAAGGCGACTCAAATCGATTGGCAAGAAACGCGAGTATCGCAGTTGCGAATAAGCCCGGAGGGACCTCTTTTAACCCACTACTCATCTTTGGGGGTGTTGGCCTAGGCAAAACGCACTTAGCGCACGCTATAGGGGTTGACGTAAAGGATAAATATCCTGAAAAAACAGTTTTGTATATCTCTGCAGAAAAATTTACCCAACAATACATTGAATCTGTAAAAAAGAATAATCGTAATGATTTCATTCATTTTTATCAAATCATCGATGTTTTGATTATTGATGACGTGCAATTCCTTTCTGGAAAATCCGGAACTCAAGATGTATTCTTTCATATTTTTAACCATTTACATCAAAACGGAAAACAAGTCATTCTGACGAGTGATAAGGCGCCTGTAGACATGCAAGACATTGAGCAACGCTTATTGTCTCGTTTTAAATGGGGATTATCAGCTGAACTCCAAAATCCAGATTTTGAAACACGTGTCTCTATTGTGAAAAACAAACTATACAGAGATGGTGTTGAAATGCCCGAAGACATTATTGAATATTTAGCCAAACACATCACTTCAAATGTACGTGAATTAGAAGGGGCTATCATTTCATTAATTGCACAATCTTCATTCAATAAAAAAGAAATTACGCTCTCGTTAGCTAAAGAGATTGTTGAGAAATTTGTAAAAAACACTAAACGAGAAGTGTCAATTGACTACATTCAAAAAGTCGTTTCAGATTATTTTCAAATGGATGTAGATACGCTTCAATCCAAAACCCGAAAACGTCACATTGTTCAAGCGAGACAATTGGCCATGTTTTTTGCGAAAAAATTCACAAAAGCGTCCTTAGCTAGTATTGGATCTCAAATTGGAAAACGCGACCATGCGACCGTTTTACATGCTTGCAAAACAGTTAACAATCTTTCTACAACCGATAAACAGTTTAGAAAATACGTTGAGGATTTGACCAAGAAATTATCTGTATAAATAGTATCCAAAATCTGTACACACGCGCTTGCTTCCCGAAGTCGAATACAACCTATCCGTTTAAAAATCACTAAAATTCAATAAAATGACTGGTAAATTATACTTAATTCCAACGGGCTTAGGCGATAATGCGCCATTAGAAATTCTTCCCATTTCTATTAAAAAAGTGATTGAAAATATTGACACCTATATTGTAGAAAATGAAAAGGCTGCTCGAAAGTTTATCAAAACGGTGAGTTCAGGAAAGTCGCAAGGAAGTCTAAGTTTGTTTAGCCTAAATAAGTTTACCGATCCCTTAGAAATCCCCTCGTTTTTAGAAGAATGCCTGGCAGGAAACTCCGTTGGCTTACTTTCTGACGCTGGCTGTCCTGGGGTCGCAGATCCGGGAGCAGAAGTCGTGAAAATAGCACATGAACAAAACATACGAGTGATTCCTCTGGTTGGCCCCTCTTCCATATTATTAGCAATGATGAGCTCTGGAATGAATGGTCAAAACTTTGCTTTTAATGGCTATTTACCAATTGATAAAGGCGAGCGAAAATCAAAAATAAAACAACTCGAAAGACGCTCGTTTGAAGAACATCAATCTCAGTTATTTATTGAGACTCCGTATCGGAATAATAGTATTTTAGAAGATTTGTTTACACACCTACATCCCGAAACTCGAATTTGTGTGGCTTGTGATTTGACCTTAGCTTCTGAATACATCAAAACTCAAACCGCAAAAGACTGGAAACATTCGAAATTAGATTTCCACAAACGTCCCGCCATTTTTATCATACAAAAAGATTAAGGTACTATTAGTTTTGGTTTGTGTTGTGGAATTACAAAAGACATGTCATAGCCTGAGAATTTTTCTATATACGATGGAATGTCGGTACCATAAGCATCCGAAATATCAAAGCGACCGTAACTCCTTAAATAGCGCTTGACACTTCCCGGACCCGCTAGATGTGCCGCCGCTAAAATCCCTGATTCAGTGATAAGAATACCATTCATTTCAAGGCATTCAAAACGATCTATATAGCGCCTCAAAACCCATTTATTTCTTTTGGTATTGGCTAAAAAAACGTGTTCTTGAAGTTTGGGATTCATTAAAAAATATTGAGGATTCTGAATCCCTAATAAATCTAAAGTTGAGACTCCAAACTGATATTTCCCTAAGTACCCCAGTGTATTCACTGCACCATACTTTCCTTGAGATTCTTTAAAAGCAATGGCTTCTTTAAAGCCAACATACGATTTATTTAGAAAGGGAATTTCTGACTTAAAAATATCAATATCATTTTCAAGAACCGTATAATACAGAGAACCATAAGGAATTCGATTCTCTTGACTCTCTGCTTGAGAGGAGAATGAAAACGCATCGAACAACACAAAAACCACCACTAAAAGTGCTATAAAATAAAACGACTGTTTATAATTCATTACTGATTTATTTGGTTCTCAAGGGTAAAATTAAAACAGTATGAATATACGATTTTTAGTACTGATTTTACTCTCAACGACTCTTCCTATTTGTGAATCCCTTGACGATTCAAATAATTTTGATAGCGTTTAGCATTTTGATTGTGACCGCTTAAGGTTTTAGCAAAGCGATGAAACCCTGGGTTTTCGGCGTCTGCAGCAAAATAAAAATAGGAATGCTGTTCATAACTTAAGACCGCTTCAATGGCTGTTAAGTCGGGCATCGCAATTAGTCCCGGAGGCAACCCTTTATACATATATGTGTTATAGGGGGAATTTATTTTTTTATGAATATTCAAAACACGTTTAATGACCTTATTTTTATAGGCTGGTAACTGGTACGCAGCGTATTTAAGGGTGGGATCTGCCTGCAAGGGCCATGCCTTGTTTAAACGATTTATATACACTCCTGCGATTCGGGCTTGCTCACTCGCTTGTTTGGATTCTTCATGCACAATCGCTGCAAGTGCCATCACTTGGTTTGGAACGAGTCCGATTGATTTAGCTTTATCCAATCGTTCAACATTCCAAAACCGATTGTACGCCTTCAAGAGTCGGTTTCTGAAAGTCGTGGCAGAGGTATTCCAGAAAAATTCATAGCTATTCGGCAAGTACATTCCTAGGGCATATGCTTCTGTAAACCCGTGATTATTTAAAAAATCTAAATCTGTAAACGCAGTAATTAGAGCCGTACTATCGGCTTCAATTTGGTTTGAAATTCGCGCTGCTAATTCTGTAAGCGAGTGTTGATTATTAAAAGTAACTTTAATCGGTAAATTACGACTTCGAATGGAATTAATAATGTCATTATTAGTCATCCCTTTCGTAATACGGAAGCGACCCGGTCTCACATTTGTAATGTATTTTTTTTG
The DNA here is from genome assembly GCA_949499105.1 of Formosa sp. Hel1_33_131. GTDB lineage: Bacteria > Bacteroidota > Bacteroidia > Flavobacteriales > Flavobacteriaceae > Hel1-33-131. Next base: position 118,533 of record CATEFX010000028.1, read on the forward strand.
CTTGGCCAAGGTCTCAAACGATTCAATATCTTTTAGAAGCGGCTCTAAGTCTAAACGCACCTCAGCAAAAGTAGCATTGGACGCTACAAAAATATAGGCCTCTTTAGAATTAAAATTCGTATTGGGCACCAACATCACTGAATAAATAAAGTAGGAAAAAATTCCTGCGCCAATGAGGCCAATTAAGACGATGGCAATTGCTATTTTTTTAAAGTACATGATTTATCAATTGAAATAAATATTCATTTTTATAGCGACCCTCATACAATCGCCAGTCTTTTTTGAGTCCAACTTTCTCAAACCCAACCGATTCAAATAAGCGGATGCTTGCGTTATTATCTTCCAAAACGTTGCTATATACTTGGTGGAGCCCCAAGTCATTAAAACTATAATGAATCAACAAGGAAAGTGCTTCTTTTCCAAATCCATTTCTGCGGTGTGAATTTAATATCACGATACTAACGCCTGCACGTTTGTTTTCAGAATCCAACTCAAAAAGATCTATAAATCCTATCGGCTCATTGGTTTTGGAAGTAATTACCAAACGTAATTGTTTGATTTCTTCACTATCTTTTTGAGTGGTTTCAAGGTATTTTTGAAGTATTTCTTTAGAAAAAGGGGTTTTAGTTTGACTTAATTCCCATAAGGACTCGTCGTTTTCAATGGTATATAAAAATGCTAAATCTTTAAGCTCTAAGGCTCTTAAATTAACAAGATCTCCTTGTGATGCTACCATTCTAATTCTGCTTTAAAAACCTGTTTCGCAGGCCCACACAACCAAACCTCTGTATATGATGAAGAAAGTGGTTCAAATCGAACTTGCAAAACGCCACCTTGAGTTTGTAAGGTTATCGTATTAGAAGTTGTTTGTTTGGAATGAAACATGGCAATCGCGACCGCAGTAGCCCCGGTCCCACAGGACAAGGTTTCGGCTTCTACCCCGCGCTCATAGGTTCGAATTGCAAAGGTCTCTTTATTTATTTTTTCAGCAAAATTAACGTTTACTCCAGTTGTATTAAACGGCTCACTGTACCTGATTTTAGACCCTTCAACATTCATATCAATGGCTTCTAAACCCAATTTAAGTGCCACATAATGTGGGGAACCCGTATCTAAAAGATGGTAGTTTTCACTGGATGAAATCTCAGAAACTTCCTGCATTTTGAGCTCAACATGTTCAGAGTCAATGACGGCCAAATGTGGACCATCAATTGCTAAAAAGTGTGTGTTCTGTTTTATGATTCCTAAAAAATCGGCAAAAGCAACAATACAGCGCCCCCCATTTCCGCACATGGTACTTTCATTCCCATCGGCATTGAAATAGACCATTTTAAAGTCATAATCGGGCTCTGACTCTAGGAGAATCAGACCATCGGCGCCAACCCCTATACGACGGCTACACAAGTGTGCAATCAGTTGAGAATTGTTTTTATCAAAAGTCCCCAAACGATTATCGATCATCACAAAGTCGTTCCCTGTTCCTTGATATTTATAAAAAGTGTGTGTCATATATAAAACAAATATAAGTATATTAAACTGTAAATAGGGCTGTTAAAAGTGCGTTAAAATTGAATTTTGAAATCAATAAAAAACTAATTTTAGTGTTATAGTAAACAAATAAAACCTAAAATAATGAAAAAATTTCTCACATTAGTCTGTGTTTCTGCTTTGGGAGGGGCACTGACACTTGGAGCTTACAAACAATTTTTTGAAGATTTGTCATCAAATAAAGTATCTGAAAATCCAGAATCTATTCGAGCGATTCCGGTAAGTTTGAATGCCAATCTGAAAGGGGGCACCAATGTTGATTTTACAACCGCCGCTGAAGAAACAGTCCATTCGGTGGTGCATGTTAAAAACACAACTCTCAGTCAAGGGTACACTAGTTTTGAAGATTTATTTTTTGGAAGACCTCAACAACGCCCACAAATTGGTACTGGCTCTGGTGTTATTATCTCGCCTGATGGGTATATCATTACCAATAACCATGTGATTGAAGGTGCTGAATCTATGGAAATCACGACTAATGACAATAAAACCTACGATGCCGAACTCATTGGCACCGATCCTAATACCGACATTGCCTTATTAAAAATAGAGACCGATGAACCCTTAGATTACACCTCTTTTGGCGATAGCAATACCGCGCGAATTGGCGAATGGGTCTTAGCTGTTGGAAATCCTTTTAACTTAAACTCTACCGTCACTGCAGGGATCATTAGTGCAAAATCCAGAGATTTATCAGGGCAAAATACGCAGTCGTTTATCCAAACAGATGCTGCGGTGAACCCTGGGAATTCTGGCGGTGCCTTGGTGAATATCAATGGCGAATTAATCGGAATTAATACCGCTATATCCTCCCAAACAGGGTCTTATATTGGATACTCGTTTGCCGTTCCGAGCAATATAGCCCGCAAGGTGGTTGAAGATTTAATGGAGTATGGTAATGTACAAAATGGAATCCTGGGTGTGATTGGAGGCGAATTAAATAGTAAAAATTCCGAAGAACTTGGGGTCGAGCAAACCGAAGGTTTTTTTGTGAGTGATGTTCAAAAAGGAACTGGTGCCGACAAAGCAGGCATCCAAAAAGGCGACATCATTCAACGACTAGACGGCGTCAAAATTTCAAAATTTTCAGATTTGAAAGGGTTTCTTAATACCAAAAGCCCCGAAGACCAAGTGGAAGTTGTGATTCTAAGAAATGACCAACAAAAAATAGTGATGGTCACTTTAGAAAAACTGACAACTATTAATATTCCAATCATTGGAACACTCAAAGAAACAACTAAAAAACAGCTTGAGCGTCTTGATATCTCCTACGGGTTACAGCTATTGAGCTTGTCCGACATGCACCGTGAAGACTGGGAGTCCGACGGCATTACAGAAGGGAGTATTGTCACTGCAATCAATGATATAAAGATTAAATCAATCACTGATGCTCAGAGAGCCCTCGACAAATATTCAAACAAAGTATTACGAATGTCTATCGTCAAAAATAACGGTGAAAACGTTGTTTATCGATTTAGATAAAGTTCTCTTCTTATGAGTTCTAAAGTCCATCATTCAATTTTGAATGGTGGACTTTTTTTATGAAAAAAACAACGAAAACGTTTGAAAACCACTATTTTTGTAACATACATTTTAAACCCAAAATAAATGTCTACAAAACCTACCTACGATTCTGAAATTGCATTTCAGTCCGACCGTCGAAAAGCAGCCGTCGAATTCATTAAAATCGTAAGCGACTTATGGTATGACAGTTCAATCGAATTAGTCTTATTCAGAAATCAATTAATGGATCAGAATGTAAGTGGAATTCTCAAGCTTCACGAATATGCTGGCGAATTTGTCAATAAACCTATTTCTATTTTTGATTCGGTAGAGATGGCGCAAAGCATTAAATTATTAAACCTGCCTGCCTCTAAATTAGACATCGGTAAACTAACCTTTGAATACCACAAGGAAGAGGTTTCTATGAACAGCACTTCTACTTTTCTTTCAAAAAAATTAAAAGCAGCAAAACAACAACCCAAGATACAACCCAAGGATGTGGTTCTGTACGGATTTGGACGAATTGGGCGATTGGTCGCACGCGAACTGATGAGAAAATCAGGCAGCGGGAGTCAATTACGACTTCGGGCGATTGTGACTCGTGGACACATAACTCCTTCTGTTTTAGAAAAACGAGCCGCCTTATTGCGAAGCGATTCGATTCACGGTGATTTTCAAGGGACCGTTCGGATCGATACAAAATTGCAAGCCTTAATTGTAAATGGGATGACCGTTTATATCATATCGGCTTCTAAACCAGAAGCGATTGATTATACAGCTTATGGTATACAAGATGCTTTAGTGATTGACAACACAGGAGCGTTTCGAGATCCTGAAGCACTGCAAAGACATCTGACTGCTAAGGGCACAAAAAAAATCTTATTAACAGCCCCTGGAAAACACATTCCAAATATTGTGCATGGTGTCAATCATTTAGAACACTCGCCAGAAAGTGTGGATATTTTCTCAGCGGCTTCTTGTACCACCAATGCCATTACCCCTATTTTAAAAGTGATTGAAGATGCTTTAGGAATTGTCCATGGCCATCTGGAAACCATTCATGCGTATACCAATGACCAGAATTTGGTGGATAATATGCATTCCAAATACAGACGAGGCCGAGCAGCAGCACTGAATATGGTCATTACCGAAACGGGGGCCGGAAAAGCAGTGAGCAAAGCACTGCCTAATTTAGAAAACAAACTCACTTCCAATGCCATTCGAGTGCCCGTCCCTAATGGAAGTTTGGCTATTTTAAACCTAAAAATCAAAAAACAAACGACTCTAAAATTGGTAAACGAACTTATTAAAACCGCAGCACTTTCAGGACCATTGGTCGAACAAATCAAGTATGAGTTAAATGACGAACTCGTTTCTAGCGATATTGTTGGATGTATGGCCCCAGCAATTTATGATAGTAAAGCTACCATTATCAGCCCTAATGGGAAAAATATAATCTTGTATATATGGTATGATAATGAGTTTGGATACAGCCATCAAGTAATTCGATTGGCAAAATACATTGCCAAAGTAAGGCGATACACTTACTATTAGATTTTTTCAATTCGTTATCTTTGCGTTTTAAATTTAGCAGATGCGTATAGACATCATTACCGTTTTACCAGAATTGATTAAAAGCCCATTTGAAGCGTCCATATTAAAGCGCGCAATCGAAGCAGGCTTGGTTAGTGTTCATTTTCACAACTTACGGGACTATACCTCAGATACTTATAAGTCCATTGACGACACCCAATTTGGAGGGGGTGCTGGGATGGTGATGATGATAGAACCTATTGATAAATGCATCAGTCAATTAAAATCCGAACGTTCGTATGATGACGTCATTTATATGACACCCGATGGCGAAACACTCAATCAAGGCATGGCCAATCAACTATCGATGAAAGGAAATTTAATCATCCTATGTGGTCATTATAAAGGGGTAGATCAGCGCGTGCGTGACCAATTTATCACCAAGGAAATTTCTATTGGAGACTATGTCCTTTCTGGGGGCGAGCTAGGAGCTGCGGTACTATGTGATGCGATTATCCGACTCATTCCAGGGGTTTTAGGCAATGAAACATCGGCCTTAACCGATTCATTTCAGGATGGATTATTAGCGCCCCCTATTTACACTAAACCCAGAGATTATAAGGGTTGGACCGTTCCCGATATTTTATGGAGTGGCAACTTTCCTAAGATTGAAAAATGGCGTGAAGAACAGGCACTTGAACACACCAAAAATCGACGTCCCGATTTGTTGGAAGATTAAAAATATATCTGTTACAAAACTTTTTGCATAATAAAGTTTCTACCTTTTTCTTTTTACTTATATTTGCAGCCAATTTCGAGTTAACCTCTGGCGAGAATCGTGAATGTTGTTTCGAATTCATATATAAAAATTATAACATGGAATCCTTAATTAAATTTGTACAAGACGAATTTGTAGCAAAAAAAGACTTTCCTGAATTTGCAGCTGGTGACACCATCACTGTTTATTACGAAATTAGAGAAGGCGAAAAAGTACGTACACAGTTCTACCGAGGCGTGGTTCTTCAAAGAAGAGGCTCAGGAAGTTCAGAAACATTTACCATCAGAAAAATGTCTGGTACTGTAGGTGTTGAACGTATTTTTCCGGTAAACTTACCAGCCTTACAGAAAATTGAAGTCAACAAACGTGGTAAAGTAAGAAGAGCTCGTATCTTTTACTTTAGAGAACTTACTGGTAAAAAAGCCAGAATCAAAGAAAGAAGACGTTAGTCCGATTTTTAATTTAAACTCTCAAAAAAGCTCTAATTATTTAGAGCTTTTTTTTTGCTTTATTTCTCAACGAAGTACCTCTTAAATTATTAAAATATCAATAGTGCGTTTTTCGATGACTTTTCGAATTAAATTACCCCATAAAATCATTGCAATTTCTTATATTTGCACGCCTTTATTTATGGAGGGCAAGACCTATTTTTACTGAAGATAAACTAAACTTTATTCGCCCATTATGGCAAACATCATTTACACCATCACAGACGAAGCACCTGCATTAGCAACACGTTCGTTTTTACCTATTGTTAAATCTTTTGTAGAAAGCTCAGGCATTAAAATTGAAACAAAAGACATTTCTTTAGCAGCCCGAATCCTTTCAACCTTTCCGGAATTTTTATCGGACGCGCAACAAGTAGAAGATGCGTTGGCTGAACTCGGGAAATTAGTCACCAAACCAGAAGCAAACATTGTTAAACTTCCAAACATTAGTGCTTCTATCCCTCAACTAAAAGCGGCCATCAGTGAACTGCAATCGCATGGATTTGCAATTCCTAACTATCCAGATGCCCCAAAAAATGAGGATGATAAGGCTATAAAATCACGGTACGACAAAATTAAAGGAAGTGCTGTAAACCCTGTCCTTAGAGAAGGGAATTCCGATCGTCGAGCGCCAAAAGCAGTTAAAAATTACGCCAAGAAAAACCCACACAGTATGGGCGCTTGGTCGGCAGAATCCAAAACCCATGTAGCCACAATGACTGCTGGTGATTTTGCACATAACGAAAAATCTATAACGGTTGCCAATGCAACTGACGTTCATATTGTTCATACAGATACTAAGGATCAAACAACGACTTTAAAATCAAACATTTCGCTTTTAGAAGGTGAAATTATTGATGCGACTGTCATGAGTCTTCAAGCGCTGAAATCTTTTTTAGCAACCGAAATAAACGATGCTAAAGCGCAAGGCGTGTTGCTATCACTTCATATGAAAGCTACAATGATGAAGGTGAGTGATCCGATTATCTTTGGACATGCGGTTCGTCTCTTTTTTGCAGATGTATTTGAAAAGCACCAAGCTATTTTCGATAAAATTGGGGTCGATGCTAATAACGGATATGGAAATGTTTTAGAAAAAGTCGCAGGACTACCCACTGAAAAGCGTCAAGAAATTGAAGCTGATTTTGCAGCTGCAATTTCAAATGGCCCTGATTTAGCGATGGTTAATTCTGATAAAGGGATTACTAATTTACACGTACCTAGCCACGTCATTATCGATGCGTCGATGCCTGCTATGATCCGTACTTCAGGACAAATGTGGAACGCAGACGGCAAAGCACAAGATACCAAAGCCATCATTCCAGAAAGTAGTTATGCTGGAATTTATACCGCCACCATCGATTTTTGTAAAGCAAATGGCGCATTCGATCCTACAACAATGGGAACGGTTCCTAATGTAGGTTTGATGGCGCAAAAAGCAGAAGAATACGGCTCTCATGATAAAACCTTTGAAATACAATCAAACGGTCGTGTGGATGTGATTGATTCAAATGGAACTGTTTTAATCTCACACCCAGTAGAAACAGGGGATCTCTGGCGTATGTGTCAGGTAAAAGATGCTCCAATACAAGATTGGGTAAAGTTAGCCGTCACCCGTGCTCAGGCTTCACAATTGCCTGCCATATTTTGGTTAGATTCAAAAAGAGCCCACGATGCTGAACTTATTAAAAAAGTAAATACCTATTTAAAAGATCATGATACAAATGGCTTAGACCTTCAGATTCTAGCGCCTATAGAAGCTACACATTATACACTTTCTCGATTAAAACAAGGACTGGATACCATTTCAGTTTCTGGGAATGTATTAAGAGATTACCTCACCGATTTATTTCCAATTCTTGAAGTTGGAACCAGTGCCAAAATGCTTTCCATTGTTCCCTTAATGAACGGCGGTGGCCTATTTGAAACTGGCGCCGGTGGATCTGCACCAAAACACGTGGAGCAATTTATCAATGAGAACCATTTACGTTGGGATTCATTAGGCGAATTTTTAGCATTAGCGGTGTCTTTAGAACACTTTAGCCAAGTGAATTCGAACCCTAAAGCGGCAGTTCTTGGAGACGCCTTAGATGAAGCAACCGAGAAACTTTTAGATGAAATGAAATCACCTTCCCGACGTGTCAACGAACTCGACAACAGAGGAAGTCATTTTTACTTAACCCTCTATTGGGCTCAAGCCTTGGCAACACAAACAAAGGATTCTGAATTGAACGCCGAATTTAAAACGATCGCAGCAGCGCTGTTAGAAAATGAAGAAGCCATTGTAAAAGAATTAATTGAAGTGCAAGGGAGCCCTGTCTCTACAGGAGGGTATTACCTGCCAAATTCTGAGAAAACAAACCAAGCAATGCGCCCAAGCGCCACATTAAATCAAATCATAGGATTGTAAAATTCTATCAAAATAATTTGTTAAAAGCACCTCTTTGAGGTGCTTTTTATTTTAATTTTGCATTCTAAAATTTAACCAATGAAACGGCTCTTCTTTTTCTTTTTAATAGGAATTAATTTAAACGGATATGCGCAAGAAAAATTCACACTCAGTGGATCGATCTTTGAAGCAGAAGGACAAGAAACCCTTATCGGGGCAAATGTGTTAATTCTTGACCTTAAAACTGGAACCATTTCGAACGAATACGGCTTCTACTCTATTACGCTAGAACAAGGTACTTACGAAATTACCGTCAGTACGATTGGGTATACAACGCTACAAGAAACCATTACTTTGGATCGGAATATTAGTCAAAACTTCACACTCACTGAAGCCCGTGAAAGCTTGGACGAAGTTTTGATTGAAACTAATATTGAAACCTTAAACATCAAAACCCCACAAATGAGTGTCAACAACTTATCGGCATCAAGTATCAAACAAATACCTGTGGTGTTTGGAGAGGCCGATGTGATTAAAGCAATTACACTTTTACCAGGTGTTTCGAGTGCTGGTGAAGGGGCTGCCGGTTTTAATGTTCGAGGGGGTGCTGCGGATCAGAATTTAATTTTATTAGACGAGGCAACCATTTTTAACTCATCCCATCTCTTTGGACTGTTTTCGGTATTTAACCCCGATGCGATTAAAAATTTAAAACTTTACAAAGGAGGAATCCCAGCAAAATACGGCGGTCGGGTGGCTTCGGTCTTAGATATTTATCAAAAAGAAGGGAATAAAAATGAGTTTCACGCCAATGGAGGCGTTGGTTTGGTGGCAAGTCGTTTGTTACTTGAAGGGCCCCTAAAAAAAGGATCTGGTTCATTTCTTTTGGGCGGACGTGCGACCTATGCACATTTATTTTTACCTTTGTTTGACATTGATAATATTGCCTATTTTTATGATTTAAACACCAAATTAAGTTATAAACTCAACCCAAAAAATAACATTTATTTATCGGGTTATTTTGGACGCGATGTCTTTAATGTCTCCGACAGTTTTGAAAATACCTACGGAAATACTGTGGTAAATTTCCGTTGGAATCACTTATTCTCAGATCAACTATTTTCAAACTTATCGCTGATCTATTCCGACTATTACTATGGGTTAAATTTGAATTTTGTAGGGTTTGAATGGAATTCTGGGATTCAAAACATGAACATCAAATACGACTTTAAACAATACATCAGTGACCGCTACAAGCTCGAATATGGCATTCATAGTACGTTCTACCGATTCAACCCTGGGGTTATCAGTCCAAATGGCCCACAATCAGGAATCAATAAAGAAGAACTTACCAATAAATTTGCTTTTGAAAATGCAGTCTATTTCGATGTCAATCAGCAAGTCACAGACCGATTAGCCTTAAGTTATGGCGCACGACTTAGTACCTTTTTGCGCCTTGGACAAAAAGAAATTAATGTCTATGAAAACGATCAGGCCATCGGATTTAATGCCGATTTAAATCTGTATGAAAAAATAGACCCCATTGGTTCTGAAAGTGACAGTCATGGAACCGTGATTAAATCATTTATGAATCTGGAGCCACGTGTCGCACTTTCCTACCAGTTGGATGACGAGACGTCCATAAAAACGAGTTACAACCGAATGGCTCAATATTTACACTTGCTATCGAATACGAGTTCGCCGACCCCTTTGGATGTTTGGGCGCCGAGTGGTACCTACATCCAACCCCAAATTCTGGATCAAGTAGCCATTGGATATTTTAAAAATTATGAACGCTATTCCTTAGAAGTGGAAAGTTTTTATAAAATCACCAAAAACCGAATTGACTATATCGATGGGGCTAATTTAATTGCAAATAAAGCCGTTGAACAGATTGTGCTAAATGGTCAATCGAGAGCCTACGGATTGGAATTATTATTCCGAAAAAACAAAGGACGTTTCAAAGGCTGGTTTGCATATACCTTATCAAAATCCGAACAACAAACCAAAGGCCGTACCGCTTTAGAACCAGGTATTAATAACGGAAACTGGTACAATACTCCTTATGATAAAACACATGATATATCCATCACTTCGAGTTATGAACTTTCGGAACGATGGAATTTGAATGCTAATTTTATCTTTCAAACGGGGCAACCAACCACCTATCCAAACGGTCAGTATAACTACAATGGCCTCATTGTTCCAACATACGAAGCTCGGAACTCAAGTCGTTTAGACGCTTACCACCGATTTGATGTTTCTGGAACCTATACACCCAAATCAAATAAAGATAGACGCTGGCAAGGGGAATGGGTTTTTAGTATTTACAACCTCTATAACCGAAAAAACACCCAATCGTTAAACTTCAGAGAAAATCAAGATACTGGTCAAAATGAAGCCGTCAAATTATCCCTATTTGGCGCTGTGGGATCTGTGTCTTATAACTTTAAATTTTAGAGCCATGAAAAAACTATTTATATTGATCGTTATTGGATGCCTAAACACCGCTTGCGAAGAAGTGATTCAACTCGATTTACCAACCGAAACCCCACGATTGGTTATTGAAGCTTCTTTAGAAATGATCCCAAACGAACCCATAATCCAAATCGTAAAACTGAGTTTAACCGGTGGGTTTTATCAAGAAATAAACCCTGCAATAACCGATGCCATTGTACAACTAATCGATCTTACCAACAATCAAACCTATGACTTTGCACATAATGCTGCACTTGAAGGCGAGTATCGATTGCTCTTCACGCCTAGTTTTGATACCGATTATAAACTAAGGGTCGTCTATGATAATGAAACTTATGAATCTACAACCGAACAACTGATGCATTCCGTGCCGATTGATAACTTGGAACAGGGCAATAACACGCTGTTTGGAGGCGATGAAAAAGAAGTATTAATCACTTATACCGATGCTGGAGAGCGCGATGATTTTTATTTATTTGATTTTGGGGAGCAATTGTATTTAGCGACTAAAGACGAATTTTATCAAGGCAATGTATTTACCTTTTCATATTTCTATGATGATTTAGAAGCGGGTGATATCGCTGCGATTAAAATCATGGGAATTGACGAACGATATTTTAATTTCATGACCATTCTAATTAATCAAACCCAAGATGGAGGCAGCCCTTTTGACACGACACCCTCAACAGTACGCGGCAATCTGTCAAATAGGACCAATCCGAACCATTTTCCAATGGGCTATTTTAGACTTTCTGAAACCTACAACGCGAGTTTACTCTTGGAATAGTTTAAAAGTGTTTCAAAAATTCTATTTTTGTGTATGACCTTTACAAAAACCACCGAACAAGATTCGCATTACAATCATTTAGAAACCCTGTCTATTAAAGACGTTTTAACAACGATTAATCAAGAAGACAAAAACGTTCCGATGGCGGTGGAAAAAGCAATGCCTCAAATAGAGGCGTTGGTGGCCCAAATTGTCCCAAAACTTCAAAAAGGAGGGCGCTTGTTTTATATAGGCGCAGGCACAAGTGGACGCTTAGGGATTTTAGATGCTTCGGAGTGCCCGCCCACTTTTGGTGTGCCACCTGATATGGTAATCGGTCTGATTGCTGGTGGGGATACCGCCATTAGAAATGCCGTTGAATTTGCCGAAGATGACCCCCAACAAGGGTGGAAAGATTTAAAAGCCCATCAAATCTCCGACGCTGATGTGGTGGTTGGTATCGCCGCTTCTGGAACAACGCCTTATGTGATCGCTGCGCTTGAAGCCTGTCAAAAGGCCCACATTACAACGGCTTGTATCACCTGTAATGAAGGCAGTCCCCTCGCCCATGCCGCCCAATACCCAATTGAAGTCGTCGTCGGTCCCGAAGTACTGACGGGCAGTTCGCGGATGAAAGCAGGAACCGCACAAAAACTCGTTTTAAATATGATCACCACCACGACCATGATTCAGTTAGGACGGGTCAAAGGCAACAAAATGGTGGACATGCAACTCAGTAACCATAAATTAGTAGGCCGCGCAATAAAGATGCTTAGAGACCAACTACAAATTTCTGAAGCCGATGCCAGAGCGCTTTTAGAGAAACATAAAAACGTGCGAAACGCACTAAACAATTACGCCGATGGAAACACCAAAAACCAATAAAGACCTTCTGGTCGATGGACTCAAAACAATGGGAATAACCTTGTTTCTGTTATTTTTAGGCCCTTTTATATTACATGCAGGGTTTTCAAATCCCGATAAACCGTTATACATTCCTTTAGTGATTGCAGGAATTTTAATTTGTGGCCTTGCCATTTACTTTGGGTTTAAAGGCATCCGTACCATTATGAACAGTCTCTTTGGACCGAAGTAATTTATTTTTATTACATTTATAACTGCCTTAGATCCCAAATCTGAGACCTCAAAAACCAAATAACAAAAAAGCGCGCTGTTTTTACTTTAGATTTTAAAGTTTGAGATTGGATGTTTTCTTAACATACTTCATATAGTCACGATCAAACGACACATTCAAATACACAATGAACACCCTTCCTATAAACAATCATTTTAAAAATTTAGTTGAACTAAATATTGCGATCCTATGTATTAGTTCATCTGGAGTTTTAGGAAGATCTATCGATTTGCCTGTACCAACGATCATTGCATCAAGAGCTTTATTGGCGAGTCTATTTATTTTCATTTTTTGCAAATTGAAAAAATTTGATTTTAAAATTAAAAGAAAAGACCGATTCGCATTTATTGCTGGAGGAGTATTAATGGGCTTGCATTGGATCACCTATTTTTATACTTTGAAGCTATCCAGTGTCTCTGTTGGAATGTTGTTATTGTTTACATATCCAATCATAACTGCTTTTTTAGAACCGATTTTACTTAAAACAAAATTCCAAAAAATACATTTAGTTTTAGGAATTATGGTAATTATTGGGGTTTATTTTATTGTTCCTGATTTAGGTGTTGAGAAAAATAATGTCAAAGTGGTGGTTTTAGGAATCGCTTCTGCAATCTGTTATTCATTGCGTAATATAATAATGAAATCAAAATCAACTGAGTACAATGGTTCCATATTAATGCTATACCAGCTAATTATCATAACTATTTGCTTAACCCCTTTCTTTTTTACTTTAGATACTACAGGATTTATAAATCAATTACCTTCAAATTTGGTTTTGGCACTGCTAACAACAGCAATTGGCCATAGCTATTTCTTATATAGTTTTAAGAAATTTTCTACAACCACCGTTAGCATCATTAGTAGTACCCAGCCAATATATGGGATTATTTTGGCCGTCGTTTTTTTAAAAGAATACCCTGAGTCGAGTGCGATCTTGGGAGGCGGGCTCATTCTATTTTCTGTGGTGATAGAAAGTTTTAGGGGAAATATAAACAAAAAACAGACTGTAAACCATAAGGAGCAGTCCTCTTAGATTCGTTTAACTTCATTGCTTCTTCTGTTTTATGACTTTTCGCACTAGTATGTACAGCGTCTCTGGACCGAAGTAAATTATTTTTATTACATTTAACACAGTCTTAGACCTCAAATCTGATTCTTCATAAACCAATTCAACAGAAAGTATTTTATTCTTTTACATTAACACTAGAGGACTGAAAAGTCGTCCATATATTGATATACTCATTTTGGGTGCTATTTAAATATTTGGATCGGAAAAAAGACGCTGGTTAACCCTTAAAAATAGAATCAAATCCATTATAAATCATGACCCAAAACATCACATCGCTTTTAAATGCGCTGAATAAAACGCCTCGATTACTCAAAGAGTTGATTTCTGAAATTAATCCGGAACTTTACAAACAAGAACTTGTGAAAGGAAAATGGTCCATACATGAGCATGCAACGCATATTTCAGTGGGCGATCGACATGGATTTCAAAAACGATTCGCAGATTTTAAACAGCTAGAACACCCTGTATTTAAACCATTATCTGGAGAAAGTTTTCCAACCCATTATTTTATGGAGCTGGACTTGTTTGAATCTATCGATGCTTTTTTCGATCTAAGACAATCAACCCTGACAATGGCGGGGGCACTCCACCCGAACAGCTGGCATAAAGAAGCGACCCACCCCGAATATAAAAAATATACACCTTACATAATGCTCAGACATTTGTTAATGCACGACCACGCTCATTTATATAAAATTGAAACGATGGGATTGGAGATTGATCCAAACAAAACTGTAATATAAATACATTATATAAATGAGAGACACCATCAAATACGAAATACACAGCAATAACGTTCTTTAACAAATAGACTCCCAATGAAAAAAATAATTTTTCTATCTATTGCCTTAATTTTAACCTTAAATACCGCGATAGCTCAAGATTGGCAAACCGATTTTACCACCGCCAAAAACATAGCTACGAAAAATGGTGAATCGATAATTCTTGTATTTCAAGGTTCGGACTGGTGCGCACCCTGCATTAGGTTAGATAAAGAAATTTTGAGCACCTCCGAATTTAAAGCGCTCGCAAAAGAGCAGTTTGTAATGTTACAGGCCGATTTTCCTAGAAGAAAAAAAAACGCCTTACCAAAAGCCCAACAAGAGCATAACAACAAATTAGCAGCGCAATACAACCTAAATGGATATTTTCCTTATGTGGTGATCCTAAACGAGAAAGGCACTGTCTTAGGAAGTTTGGGCTATGAAAAAACAACTCCCGAATTATATTTTAAAAAAATAAAGGCGTTTGAAAAATAAACTGTTTTTAATTGGATGCTTCATCTCATCGGTTGCGATCAGTCAACAGGTGTGTAGTAAATCCCTTCAACTCATGGGGAGTCGGTTTGATATTACTGTGGTCGCCAAAGATGCCATTGAGGGCGGGCAATTTATTGACCTCGCCGTGAATGAAATCACTCGAATTGAGCGTTTAATTTCATCCTGGGATGTGAACTCTCAAACGTCCGAAATCAACCAAAATGCCGGTATAAAACCCGTTGTTGTGGATGCTGAATTATTTCAACTTATAAACCGAGCATTAAAAATCTCAAAATTAACAGAAGGCGCCTTCGATATTAGCTATGCGTCCATGGATAAGGTTTGGCATTTTGATGGGCGTATGAAAATAATGCCTTCAAAAGAAGCAATAAAAGCATCGGTTAAAAAAGTGGGCTATCAACATATTATTCTCAATGAAGATCAGCGTACGGTGTTTTTGAAACTGAAAGGTATGAAAATTGGTTTTGGTGGCATTGGAAAAGGCTATGCTGCAGATAAAACAAAAGCGCTTCTAATAGAAAAAGGCGTCGTTGCAGGCATTATAAATGCCGCTGGCGACCTAAACACATGGGGCACCCAACCCAATGGAACAGATTGGATGGTTGCAATTGTGAATCCATTAAATAAAGAAAAAGTATTTTCATGGATGCCCGTAAAAGACAGTGCCGTTGTGACTTCTGGTAACTACGAAAAATATGTAACCTTAAACAATACGTTATACACCCACATTATAGACCCGCGAAGTGGCTATCCTGCTATAGGAATTTTGAGTGTTTCCATTTTTACAAAAACAGCCGAATTAGCCGATGCCTTGGCCACTTCAATTTTTGTTATGGGAAAAGACACAGGCTTGGATTTTGTAAATCAATTAAAAGGCGTTGAATGTATTATTGTTGATGAAAACAACACGGTGATACCGTCAAATAATTTAGAATTAAACTCCTTAAAAAATGATTAAAAAAGCAATTATTTTAGTGATGATGATCTGTGTTTTTGGTGGCTGCGTAGCAGTCAAAGAATATGAAAAGGTCAATCTTAGTGATCCAGATATGACTTTATCTCAGAAAAAGATTGAACGTTTTGAAACTGCTTTTCAAGTGTATCGAGAAGGCGCTTCCGGTGCAAATGGCGGAAAATCTGGGGGCGGTTGTGGTTGTAATTAACATTCAAAATGAAATGAAAAACCTCGTTGTACTATTTACTATTTTTTGGATCGGATGCATCCATGCCCAGCAAGATTCTACCTTGGTCTATAAAAAACGTGTTTTAGAAACAACCGAAGTCGATTTTTTAAATAGTTACTATGCACAAGAGGGGAGCAATGCCGCGGTCACTGGTGGGATTGGTACAGAAAAACTGACCGATATCACAAGTGCAATTGTCGTAAGCATTCCCATGAATGACGACGACATACTAACGGTCGATGTTGGAATTTCGGCTTATACGTCTGCGTCCTCTAGTAATGGAAACCCTTTTGAT
The DNA here is from genome assembly GCA_949499105.1 of Formosa sp. Hel1_33_131. GTDB lineage: Bacteria > Bacteroidota > Bacteroidia > Flavobacteriales > Flavobacteriaceae > Hel1-33-131. Next base: position 134,979 of record CATEFX010000028.1, read on the forward strand.
ATTTCGGGAGCATCTGGAGAGGATGATGATGATGATGATGATGGACGCGCTGCTGCAGGCGTTGTGATTGGTAGCCCTTGGGTGGCCTCCTCTGGCGCTTCAGCTTCGGATGTTTGGGGAAGCTTAAATATCGATTATTCACACAGTTCAGATGACCGAAATACCATATGGAATGCAGATCTGTCTTTCGCGACTGAGTATGATTATTTTTCGATCGGATTTGGTGGGGGATTGACTAAATTATTTAATGAAAAAAATACAACACTTGGGATCAGTACTAATATCTATTTAGACACATGGCTGCCCATTTATCCTACAGAACTAAAAGCGTATGATGATGTCGATGGAAATCAAAATGAAGGGTTTTTTAATGGCGTTACCATTTTAGATCAAGATGGAAATGCAAGTTCAAATTGGAGTCCCGTAAATGGTTTTGGATTGATTAACGATAAAGGCCGAAACTCCTATTCTGTATCTTTAAGTTTTTCTCAAATCTTAAGTAAAAATGCGCAATTTTCAATCTTTCTGGATATCGTTCAACAACAAGGATGGTTAGCAAATCCCTTACAACGCGTCTATTTTGGCGATGTTGCTAATTATTATATCGGAACTGCTTCAAGCATTCCAAATTATAGGTCATCAACAAATACAGATGTGTTTCAATTAGCAGATGATATCGAGCGATTGCCTTCGAGTAGACTAAAAACGCCCCTAGGGTTTCGCCTGAATTATTATGTCAATGAAGTGGTCTCTTTAAGAACTTATTATCGCTATTATTTTGATGATTGGGGGATCAAATCCAACACAGCGAGTCTAGAAATTCCTGTGAAAATTTCAGATAAATTTACGTTATATCCGTCCTTTAGATATTACAATCAAACACAAGCAGATTATTTTGCACCCTATGAAGAAAATGTATCTACCAGTGAATTTTATACATCCGACTATGATTTGTCAAAATTTAGTGCCAATCAATATGGATTTGGAATCAGTTATACAGATATCTTTAGCAAAGCACACCTGTGGAAATTTGGATTAAAAAGTATCGATTTCAAATACACGAGGTATCAGCGAAATACCGGCTTAAGTGCTCATTATATTGGAGTAGGATTTAAGTTTATAATGGACTAAAATAAGCTGGAACTCGTATTTTATAGTATTAATTTGAATTGATGGACATCCCATATAATGGAAACAAGATTTTTAAAATAATTAGCTAAATAAACTATATAAATAGAACCCTAAAACACCCCTTATGAAAACAATGACCTGCAAACAGTTAGGTGGCGCTTGTGACACAAAATTACATGCCAACACATTTGAGGAAATCGCGCAACAGAGTAAAAATCACGTGGCAGAAATGTTTAAAGCCAACAGTCAACCGCATATAAATGCGGCAAATGCGATGGGAACCCTTATGAAAACCCCTGGCGCAATGGAAGCTTGGTATGAATCCAAAAGAAAGGAATTTGAGGCATTACCATCAAACAAATAAACTAAAAAGATATAAACATGGCTTATGATGACTATTTAGGAGACCGTATAAGACAGACGCTTAACGAAAAACAAACTCATTTTACAGAACTAAAAATGATGGGAGCCCTCTGTTTTAAAGTGGACCACAAAATGCTTTGTGGAATTCATATCGACAAAAAATATGGCGACAGTCTTTTAATGGCTCGGATTGGAGTTAGTGCTTACGACAAAGAAATTGTCAAAGCGGTTTGTTTACCAATGGATTTTACAGGACGTCCCATGAAAGGCTATGTGTTTGTAACTCCAGATGGCTTTGATACTGACAATGATTTATCATACTGGATCGACTTATGCATCGCTTTTAATCCGATAGCAAAAGCAAGTAAAAAAAAGAAATGAAACCATTAGTATATGACCCCAAAACAAAGCCCATTTAGAAGTCTTTCAAACGCTCAATTGTAACAAATAATAGCTTCAATCATTTTTAAAGAGAGCCCAAATGCCCCGCGAAATCGAAAATTCGACGAAGTTAATTTTTCGCGTGGTGTAAAACCTTTGACTTCGTTGAATCTGTGATTTCATGACTTAGTGTAGTGTTATAAAATTTTGGATGACGTCATTCATGCTAGTTCAACAAATACAAAGTGTTACAATGAAGTGGTAATCTACTGGCGTCAGTCCCCTACGGTCGATACATGCGAGTTGTCTTTAGGACGTGGTAATCTGTTACGTCTTTGCGAGTCGTCTTTAACGACGCGGTAATCTGTTTAACCATGACGTCTTTGCGAGACGTCTTTAGCGACGTGGCAATCTGTTTAATTCTAGTTCCAATCATGAGATTGCCACGCTACGCCTGTCTGCCGGCAGGCAGGCACGCAATGACGAGTTTCTATAAAACAAAAAATCCCTAACAAATAAATGTTAGGGATTCTCAAAAAAGGCGGTGACCTACTCTTCCACAAGTGTAGTACCATCGGCGCTAATGGGCTTAACTGCTCTG
>CATEFX010000029.1 GCA_949499105.1 Formosa sp. Hel1_33_131
GCAGTAGAAGAAACTAAGGAAGAAAAAGCAGCTGAGGCTCCTAAAGCTGAAAAAGCAGTTGAGGCCCCTAAAGCTGAAAAAGTAGCAAAAGCTCCTAAAGCTGAAAAAGCTCCTAAAGTTCCTAAAGCTGAAAAAGCAGCAGATGCACCAGCAGTAGAAGAAACTAAGGAAGAAAAAGAATAAAAAATTAATTATAAGTAATTAAGCAATAACAAAGTCGTTAAGTTCTTCTCACGGAAAATTTTAACGACTTTTTTTAAACTATTAAATCATGATAAAGATAACAGCTGCAGAAGTAAACAAATTAAGACAAGCGACAGGTGCAGGAATGATGGACTGTAAAAAAGCGTTGGTAGAAGCCGAGGGTGATTTTGACAAGGCCATTGACAACCTTCGAAAAAAAGGGCAAAAAGTAGCCGCTAATAGAGCCGATCGTGACTCTTCAGAAGGCGCTGCCGTTGCTAAAATAAATGCTGACAACACAGTGGGCGTTGCTATTGTTTTAGGTTGTGAAACAGACTTCGTTGGTAAAAACGAAGACTTTTTAGCACTTGCTAGCCAGTTTGGCGATATCGCTTTAACTCAAGACTCTAAAGAAGCCTTTTTAGCAGCTGATTTTGGAGGAATGACGGTGGCTGATAAGCTAATAGAACAAACCGGAGTTATTGGAGAGAAATTGGACATAAAAGCATTTGAAAAAGTGGAGGCTGCATATGTAGGTTCTTATGTGCATATTAACAAAATTGCTGCCGTTGTAGGCCTTTCTTCGAAAGTTAACAATGCAGACGTTTTAGTGAAGGACCTTGCAATGCAAGTTGCGTCTATGGGTGCAACAACCCTTTCTTATAAAGATTTTGATGCTGCATTTGTTGCCTCTGAAACAGAAGCTAGAATTGCCGTTATCGAAAAAGATAATATTGAATTAGGTCGTTTAGGGAAAACTCTAAAAAACATTCCTCAATATATTTCTATGGCACAATTAACTGAAGAAGCTTTAGCAAAAGCAGAAGATGCTGCTAAGGCAGAGTTAAAAGCAGAAGGAAAGCCAGAACAGATTTGGGACAAAATTTTACCAGGAAAAATGGAGCGATTCATTTCTGACAACACTACACTAGATCAAGAACAATGCTTGTTAGATCAAAACTTTATCAAAGACGATAAAGTAAGAGTTGCAAAGTATGTTGCAAGTTATGGTGAAGTAAATATCACTGAATTTAAACGTGTATCCTTAGGGTAATTTCTCTTTAATTTATTAAAAAAGCCTCGAACTAGTTCGAGGCTTTTTTTTGTAGTTTTAAGAAATCCCTAGTGCCCTATCGCATATTGAATCCCTAAAGTAATCAAAAACTTGTTGCGCATCTGAATCCCAGAAACGTCTTGAGTAATTGGCAGTTTAGCCTCGGCCGCGATCCGAAGATTCTTTAAAGTTTCATTTAAAAATAAAACATTCGCTCCAATGCCAAAATCCCACTGACTTCGTCTAGAGTTGAGTGTATTAAACAACGGCATCATCATTGGGTTCAAATCGGAATCTTTCCCGTTTATTTCACCCAGATTAAAATAACTAATACTCGTTGACACACTCAAAAAATCCGTCGCTTTGAGGGCTCCCCACCCTACAAAATCAAATCGATTTCCTAAAGAATAGTTTTTAGAATTGGTACCGAGCCTAAATCGATACGTCGATTGAACCCCCAAAGAAAACTGATTCCATTGGCTGAGATACGTTGCCCCCAGAAAAGGGTCAAAAGTACCACTGCCCAATTGCATAGAATAGGCCAATGGTGTGTCATTTGCTGCCATTGGAGTTGCATCGCTTTGGTTGATGTCGCCTGCAGGAACAGAAACTCCGATATTGGCATGAAGTGATTGACGGTTTCTATTGAAAATTTGATGTAAAACTGACACTGATAAATCACCAAAACCGCTAGATTTTGTTCTAAAATCAACTCCTGTTTTGGTTTTTAAACCCATGGAGTTAGCCCTATAATTGGCCATAACTGACAATGTAATTTTTTTAGAAGGTGCAAACATGAAGCCTAACATGTGCATTTGCATTTGCATGTCCTGAGGGCTCACCATGTAATTTTCATAGACTGCCTCGTTGTTTACGCGACTACTTTTAGAAATCGTGCCTTCCATAGACATTAGCATGCTTCGGTACGAAAACATAAGCCCGCCTTTGTCGTGCGTATGATCTCCCATAACACTAATTGGCGCATGCCCATCAGGTCTTGAGGAAGTCCATAGTGAATCTTGTGCGATGCTTGTGGTGGTGCATAGGAAGAGTGTTCCTAGAAGTGGGGGGAATAATTTTTTCATTTTTGTTTTTGTTTTAAATTTATTGGTTTTATAATGAGGGCAATGACTTTAATAAGTGAGACCGTTTCTAGATCTGTATCTGTGATTACCTCTAGTTCTTGTAAAATCCCTTGTGTTTTTAGCGGCGCTTTTCCCGTTTTAGATCCGTTGGCTGCTATTGATACGTAAATTACCCCTACGATTCCAACAGCGTTTTCAGTTCTTAAGGTGCCCGATTCGGCCAATTTTGATATCCAATAAAAAACAAAAGATGTTAAAATCATCGTTGCCAAGCCCGCAACAGAAGAACTAATGATCGTTCTCATGTTTGAGTAACCATTGTCTAAACAAATAAGCCAGGACCATCCAAAAATTGTGAAAAATGCGATTATATTTCTAAAGTTGAAAAACTGAAATCCGTCGCCTACGACGTCCCGACCATTGACTATGTTCATGTCTAAAACCATATCGGGGCGTCACCACCCCCAGTAAACGTTAATATAAAAATAATGAGTAATATTGCGGAACCAACTACTGCTACACTCCAATAGGTTCGTTCTAGGTTCGTCAGTACAATAAGAAATTTTTCCATAATTAGGATATTATAAATTAAGACACTAGAAGCTTCATAACACAGATTTTTACAACAATCTATGCGCTATACGTCTTGATTTGAAAACTAACATTTTTCACGGTGTAGAATAGATTTGGGATCAATTCTTCAAGCAAATATATTAAAACAAATCAAACTTTAAATGGGGTGTGCATATAAATTTGTTTAGAATTCATTGCATTTACTATTTTTGGATTTAGGATATTGCTTATATTTGTGAAACGATCAACAGCACTATGACATACAAAAGAATTTTACTTAAGCTATCTGGAGAAGCCCTTATGGGAAATCGAAACTATGGAATCGATCCCGATCGTTTATCAGATTATGCAAATGAAATTAAACAGCTAACAAACATAGGGATCCAAGTGGCAATTGTTATTGGTGGTGGTAATATTTTTAGAGGTGTTGCTGGTGCTAGTAATGGCATGGACCGAGTCCAAGGAGATCATATGGGAATGCTTGCAACGGTTATTAACGGACTGGCATTACAAAGCGCTTTAGAAAATGCTGAAATCCCAACACGCTTACAGTCCGCCATACAAATTAATGAAGTGGCGGAGCCTTTTATTCGACGCCGCGCCATTCGACATTTAGAAAAAGGACGGGTAGTGATTTTTGGTGGCGGCACCGGAAACCCCTACTTCACAACAGACTCAGCAGCCGTATTAAGGGCTATTGAAATTGAAGC
>CATEFX010000030.1 GCA_949499105.1 Formosa sp. Hel1_33_131
ACACCAAAATATTTATAAGAACGTTACTAATTAACTACCGTTTTTTAGCGGCTGCAAACATACAACCTTTTTTATCTTTAATACCCTTTATTTTTAACGTTTTTTTGTTTATTTTTTTATCCCTCTTTTATACCCTGAATCACAAGACATTACAGACACAACTTTATAAGAAAAAAGTCTTAACTTTATATGTTAAGACTTTTTGAGGTTAGTTAATAGGTGAGCTATTCGACGATTATTCTTTTAACAACACTACGAACCCCATCAGAAACATTTAAAAAATACATCCCAGGAGACACATTTGTTAGCGCTACTGTTTTGAAACGCTGTGTTTCATTCGTAAATTCTTTCTTATAAATCGCTCTACCATGGAGATCATAGACTAAAACTTTTACGTCATTACTGAATAACGTAGGTAGTTTAAATCCAAACTGGCCATTGGACGGATTAGGAACTACCACGAAATTGTCTATTGATCGCTCAGAAAGACCAAGGCTTGCTCCTATTGTAAAATTCTTGTTTGAGATGTCATAAAAAATATTATCTGCTGCTTCAACCATAATCCTCGCCGTGGTCGTTTGATGATCGGGAATCGAAATAACTTGAGTGCCATCATTTGGTGTATTACCTGACAATAGGATTGGATAGGTCATTCCGCCATCTATGGATAATTTAATCTGTACTGTTTGACAATTAATAGTTACATTGTCTGTTTGTCCAACGTCCCAAGTAACTGTTTCTGTAGAAGCTACATTCCAAGTGACAGCCGTATTAGGAGCCGTCATCACAAATGGGTCCGAATCTTCTACAGTAACGTTCATTAAATCGGAACTGGTCTGGCCAGTACCGATTGGAAAGCCACTCCCATTATCTCTTACTATGAATGAAAATTGCATCTGACGCGCTACTGAAGGGGTCACTTCCCAAGTCGGGGTTAGATTATTAGCAACTACGTCACTAATTTGTGGCATCCATCTATTTGGGGATGTAATCGGTAATTTTGCTCTATATAAAGGACCAACAGTCCAGCTTGGTTGTGGAGCTCCAGAATTCGGTCCTATCTCAATATCGTTTTGAGACCAGTTATACGTGAGCGATTCTAACCCATCTGCATCTGTAGCACTACCCCTAAGGATAAAGGGAGTCGATTTCGGAATTGTATAGTCGGAACCTGCATCGGCAACTGGTGCTTGATTTATCAATTCTGTTTCTTGGGCACAGGCGTTACTTGTACCAGACTGCACATTATTTTGCATGTCTCTTATATTCACATAATTAAAATGAGCATCCGTATTATTTTGTACATTCGTTTCACAAACACCAGCATACCCCATAATAGAACTCCCTGAACCAGGTTCAACTGTGGTGGTTCCGCTACCATCTCGAAGGCAAAAATTCATCGTATGAAGTCCGCCAAATTGATGCCCCATTTCATGACTCACATAATCAATATCAAAAGGATCTCCAGTAGGGTCTGAAAGACCAGTCCAGCCCCTTCCTTTTATTCCATCCGAGCAAATACAGCCAATACAACCCGCATTTCCACCACCAGAAGTATTAAAATTATGACCAATATCGTAGTAATCACTTCCAATGGTCGTATCTATTTCAGTTTGGGTAGCATCATTATACTCATTATCCCAAGGGTCGGTTGCTGCATCCAAATATATAATACCATCATTGTTAGCTACAAATTGGAGTGTGATCGCTAAATCCCTTTCATAGATTTCATTTACTCTGTTTATTGTAATGGCTAATTGTGCCTGAACATTGGCTTTTTGTTCTGATTCACTGCCGGAACCTGCAAAAATGGAACTATACTCTCCAGAAGCAGAAAGTGCTAAGCGGTAGGTTCTTAATTTTTGATCATTGGTGTCTGCTAAATCAAAATTATTGTTAGCTCGTTGAGATTCTGAATTAATGTCAGAATCGGTGGAGCATTCAAAGTTTCCATAATTTGCATCTAGAGATCCTTTGTTATAAATAATATAATTTTCACGATCCGTTGTGTAGGGATCAATAAAAGAAGCGCCATCGATGCCAGATAATTTCATCGCATGCAACCCAAACTGGGTCACACTAAATCGCATGGTTGCTGTAGGATCGTCAATACCAATGGCTTTATACGTTTTAATTTGTGGGTATTTGGCTGCCAGTGTTGGATGCATAATTGGCGATTCTGTTATTCTGAATCGTTGAAATGAGCCGTCAGAAATGGGGAATTCTACAATTACCGGAGCATTGAGAGTCTTTGAATTTCTTAAAGGAGCCAAATCCAAAACCTCTGAAAACTTAGCTTTGTTTAAATGGAATATCTCAAAAGAATTTGGCATCGAAGTTCTTTGAAGTATTTCTGCTTTAGAAAATCTAGAGATCGCTGTTTTTTCCCAATATTGATTTTGTGAGAATAAAGCGGCTCCGCAACATAAAAACAGCGTTAACAATGTTTCTTTAATGTAGTAATTTTTCATGAAATTTATTTTATTGTTTAATAAAAAAAAGTAAAGATTAAACAATATGATGTATATTTTCTAATTAACACATAAAAAAGATTAAAAAAATTAAATGCTATTGTCAGAGTAAAAAGGACACCCTATATTTGTCTCTTATTATAAAAAGAATATGATTCACATTACGTTACCTGATGGAAGTATAAGGTCTTTTGAGGAAAACCTTACAGTATTAGAGGTCGCTAAGGATATTAGCGAAGGGTTTGCTCGAAATGTTATTTCGGCAAAGTTTAACGAGGTCACCGTTGAAAGCTCTACCCTATTAACGACAGACGGAAGTCTTACCTTATATACATGGAATGATGTTGCAGGTAAAAAAGCATTTTGGCATTCGTCCTCTCACATACTTGCGCAGGCTTTAGAAGAATTATTTCCAGGAGTAAAACTATCTATTGGGCCAGCCATCGAAAACGGGTTTTATTATGATGTCGATTTGGGAGATCAAGTGATCTCCGATAAAGACTTCAAACGTATTGAAGATAAAATGATTGAGATTGCACGTGGCAAACATGAGTTCTCCATAAAATCAGTTTCAAAGGCGGATGCCCTTACAAAGTACAAAAACGAAGAAAATACATATAAGGTTGAGCTGATTGAAAACCTTACAGACGGCGAAATTACGTTTTGTGATCACGCCTCTTTTACGGATTTATGTAGAGGTGGCCACATACCAAACACGGGAATTGTGAAAGCAGTAAAAATTTTGAGTGTCGCTGGGGCTTACTGGCGAGGGGATGAAAACAACACACAATTGACCAGAGTGTATGGGATTTCATTTCCTAAACAAAAAGAACTCACAGAATATTTAGCCCTGTTAGAAGAAGCTAAAAAAAGAGACCATCGAAAGTTAGGGAAACAACTCGAATTGTTCACATTTTCAAAAAAAGTGGGACAAGGATTACCATTATGGTTGCCAAAAGGCGCCGCCTTGCGATCGCGTTTGGAAGACTTTTTAAAGAAAGCACAGCAAAAAGCAGGTTATGAAATGGTAATCACCCCTCATATTGGTCAAAAAGAATTGTATGTCACTTCGGGTCATTATGAAAAATATGGAGCCGATAGTTTTCAAAGCATCAAAACGCCAAAAGATGACGAAGAGTTTTTATTAAAACCGATGAATTGCCCTCACCATTGTGAGATCTATAACGCCAAACCATTTAGTTATAAAGAATTACCAAAACGATACGCCGAATTTGGAACTGTGTATCGATACGAGCAAAGCGGCGAATTACACGGACTGACAAGAGTTCGTGGTTTTACACAAGATGATGCTCATATCTTTTGTATGCCGGACCAATTAGATCAAGAATTTCAAGATGTCATCGACCTTGTACTCTATGTCTTTAGTGCCTTAGGGTTTGAAAACTTTTCAACGCAGGTTTCTATTCGGGATCCAGACAATTTAGAAAAGTATATTGGAGATTCTGACGTTTGGGATAAAGCAGAACAAGCAATTATCAATGCTGCAAAAGCGAAAGGCTTAGATTATGTTATAGAAACAGGCGAAGCTGCGTTTTATGGTCCTAAATTAGACTTCATGGTCAAAGATGCGCTTGGGAGACAATGGCAACTTGGAACAATTCAAGTGGATTACAACCTCCCTGAGCGGTTCGATTTAACCTATAAAGGTGCTGATAATGAACTCCATAGACCCGTCATGATTCACCGTGCACCGTTTGGAAGTATGGAGCGATTTGTGGCTATATTAATTGAGCATACGGGTGGGAATTTCCCGCTGTGGTTGATGCCAGAACAAGTTATTATCCTCTCAATTAGTGAGAAATATGAAAAATACGCTCGAAAAGTTTTAAATTCGCTAGAAAATAACGAAATTCGCGCCCTGGTTGATAACAGAAGTGAAACAATGGGTAAGAAAATTCGGGACGCAGAAATGCAGAAAGTCCCTTATATGATCATCGTTGGAGAGCAAGAAGAAATTGACGGCACGATAAGTGTTAGAAAACATGGTGGAGAGGATTTAGGCACGATTAGTGTGGAGTCATTTTCAACACTTATAGATGATGAGATTAAAAAAACATTAAAAGAATTTTAAGTTTAACTAAAATATAAAGCCATAGCAATACGTAGAAGAAGAGACAGAGGTCCTCTAAGAATTATTAAAGAAGATCAACACAAGATCAACAGAAAAATTACTGCATTAGAGTTAAGACTCGTTGGTGATAATGTTGAAGTCGGTGTTTATAGTTTATCTCAAGCCCTAGCATTTGCTAGAGAGCAAGAGGTTGATTTGGTTGAAATTTCACCGAATGCTGTTCCTCCTGTATGTAAGGTCATGGATTATAAAAAGTTTCTTTACGAACAAAAGAAGCGTGATAAAGCCATCAAATCAAAAGCCACTAAAGTAGTGGTAAAAGAGATTCGTTTTGGACCACAAACCGATGATCATGATTATGCTTTTAAGAGAAAACACGCTGAAAAGTTTTTAAAAGAAGGCGCTAAATTGAAAGCTTTTGTATTTTTCAAAGGACGTTCGATCATTTATCAAGAACAAGGTCAAATTCTATTGTTGCGTTTAGCGCAAGATTTAGAAGACTTAGGAAAGGTAGAGCAAATGCCAAAATTAGAAGGGAAACGTATGATTATGTTCATATCCCCAAAGAAAGTAAAATAAGCGAAGCAACTAAATAAAAGGAGAAAATGCCTAAAATGAAAACCAAGTCTAGTGCCAAGAAACGTTTTAAAGTAACGGGTACTGGAAAAATCAAAAGAAAGCATGCGTTCAAAAGCCACATTCTAACGAAGAAGTCTAAAAAACGTAAGCTTGCTCTTACTCACAGTACCTTGGTACACAAGAGTGATGAAGCAAACATTAAACAACAATTACGTTTAAAGTAAACGTTGTTTAGGTTAAAATTATTTTATAAACCATGGAGTCAGGCCTATAAAAGTATTCAATAATATTGAATCGCCTACTACAAAAAACATTAAGAAATGCCAAGATCAGTAAACTCAGTGGCCAAAAGAGCCCGTAGAAAAAAAGTATTAAAACAAGCCAAAGGTTACTTTGGACGTCGTAAAAATGTATGGACTATTGCAAAAAATGCAGTTGATAAAGCCATGCTTTACGCTTACAGAGACCGTAGAAATAAGAAAAGAACATTCCGTGCCTTATGGATCATGCGTATCAACGCAGGAACTAGAGCTCATGGATTGTCGTACTCACAATTTATTGGGAAACTCAAAACGCATAACATCGAATTGAACCGTAAGGTTTTAGCTGATTTAGCAATGAACAACCCAGATGCTTTTAAAGCAATTGTAGACAAAGTAAAATAAGGCATTCGCCTAATGTATAATATTCGCTTATATTATGAAAGCCCACTCAATTGAGTGGGCTTTTTTTTATTAATCTTGAATGGCAAATACACGACGAAGCAATTCTGTTGATCGCGAAGATACCTTTGTGCGAATTTGTGCTTCTTCCACAGCGATCATTTTATAAACCCCTTTCAATGCTTCTGTAGTTACATAATCTGTAAGATCTGTGTTGACTGATTTTGTGAATGGAAGGCTATTATATTTTTGAATTAAATGGCCCCAAATTTTATCAGCGCCCACTTTAGAAAATGAATTTTTAATGACTGGTTGAAATTTTTGATATAAGGCCACTTGCGTTTTAGACGTTAAATATTCGGTTGCAGCGGAATCATTTCCTAATAAAATTGTTTTCGCATCCTCAAATTTAATCTCTTTTACTGCTGAAATAAAAACAGGGGTCGCTTCTTTGACGGCATCTTCTGCTGCACGGTTCAAAACTTTTAAACCATCATCGGCTAAACGACTTAGACCAATATCTCGAAGAGCTTTATCTACTTTTCTTAACTCTTCAGGAAGGATGATTTTTACCAATTCATTTTTAAAAAATCCGTCGGTTTGAGTAAGCTTAGTCACTTGCTTATCAATCCCAAAACTAAGTGCTTCACGAAGTCCTGACGCGATATCTGGGGTGTAGGATTCCACTTGAGGAAGACTATTAACCACTTGTTGTAGTTCTGCACAAGACGTTAGTTGAAAGGCTAAAAAAAGGATTGAAAATTTACGTAACATAGGTTTTATTTAGGGTTAATAACGATCTCGATTTAATTATCAATAAAAATAGCGAAAATACACTTATGTCTTTTTCTTTTTCTTTCGAGCTGCAGGAAATAAGACGTTGTTTAAAATAAGTCGATAGCCAGGAGATGTTGGATGGAGTTCTAACTCCGTTTTAGGATCCCCTACTCTATGGGTGTAATCTTCTGGATCATGTCCGCCATAAAACGTAAAAAACCCTTGGCCTTTGATCCCATGAATGTAACGCGCTTCGCCATTGGATTTATTCTCACCCATCACTAACACATTAGACTTGACTTGAGTTCTTGAATAGGCCGTTGTTTGTCCCATAAAGCCTTTGACAAGTGCGGTATGATTTTGGTTTAACATTGTAGGAATCGGATCCCATTTTGCAGAATACTCCATTAGTGTAAAGTAGTCTAGTTCTTTAGTAATCTTTCGTTTTTGGGTCATATCGATACTCGAAAATTCATACACATTTGGATTGCGTTCCAAAATAAAATCTTTAAATGCAAACGTTTTAGAATAATCTAATTGAGCTTGGTAGTTAGGCGAACTTCCATCGCCATCAAACATAGGCTCGCAAATATCGAGCGATTGGGATGCCAAAGCGATATCAAAACTATCGGTTGCACTGCACATTGCAAACATAAACCCACCGCCTATGACGTATTCTCTTATTTTTTGGGCAACTGCTAATTTTTGTTCTGACACCTTATCATATCCTAAACTCGTGGCAAGGGCTTCGGCGGTTTGCTGTTGCTCAATATACCAGGCTGCATTTCTATAAGTGCGATAAAATTTTCCATATTGACCTGTAAAATCTTCGTGATGAAGGTGTAACCAATCATGAAGTAACAAAGCATCGCTTAACACTTCGGTATCATAAATAGTTTCATAAGGAATTTCGGCATAGGTCAAAACCATGGTCACAGCATCGTCCCAGGGTTGTTTTCCGCTAGGAGAGTAAACTGCAATTTTGGGGGCTTTTTCGAGGATGACGGCGTCCATATTTTTGCTTGGACTGCTAATTTCTAAAAGAATAGCTTCCGCTTCGGCATCACTAATTAGCTCATAGGACACGCCTCTAATTCTACATTCTTTTTCAATGGCATCGATCTGTGGCATTAAAAAAGAACCGCCTCTGTAGTTTAGGAGCCATTTAACATTTTGTTGTTTATCTAGCGTCCAATAGGTGATCCCATACGCTTTGAGATGATTTTTTTGACTCTCTGCATCCATCGGAATTAGAATGTAGGAGGCATGAATTTGAAAGGAAATCACTAAAAAAAGGGACAGTAGATACGTTTTCATGCCTTAAATATACTCAAAAAAAATAGCTAAAATAAACTTAGTAGGGGGTGTCATCATCCGAATCCCCAAATGCTTGACTTGGATCGATTCTAAAATCTTCTTGTTTAAAGGTATCATCATTCGCCGCGGCATTCATTTTGGAATGGAATTCGGTATCAAATGGAGAATCAAAATCATCTAGATTATCAAATTTTCCTAAGTGGCCAATAAATTTTAAACGGATATTTTCGAGCCCACCATTACGGTGTTTGGCAATGATAAATTCGGCCTGACCTTCAGATGGTGTATGTTGCTCATCATCCCATTCATCAATTTTATAATATTCTGGACGGTAGATAAACGATACAATATCGGCATCTTGTTCAATGGCACCCGACTCTCTCAAATCCGATAGCAAAGGACGTTTACTTCCGCCTCTAGTTTCCACGGCTCTCGATAATTGAGACAGTGCAATAACGGGTATACTTAATTCTTTGGCTAAGGCTTTAAGGTTTCGGGAAATCATAGAAATTTCTTGTTCACGGTTGCCACTTTTCTGAGTTCCACCAGCGGTCATTAATTGTAAGTAATCCACCACAATGAGTCTGATGCCATTTTGAGATGCTAAACGTCTGGCTTTGGCACGTAAATCAAAAATGGATAACGACGGTGTATCATCAATGTATAAGGGCGCTTTTTCGAGGGCTTTTACTTTGACATTCAACTGTTCCCATTCGTGTTTTTCGAGACGTCCTGTTCTTAATTTTTCAGAATTTAATCCTGTTTCTGAGGAAATTAGACGAGTAATTAATTGAACGGACGACATTTCTAATGAAAAGAATGCAACAGGAATATTTTGAGTCACCGCAATATTTCGAGCCATCGAAAGCGTTAATGCTGTTTTACCCATCCCTGGACGCGCAGCAATAATAATCAAATCACTTTCTTGCCATCCAGAAGTCAGTTTATCTAATTTATCAAATCCTGAAGGCACTCCAGAAAGTCCTTCCTTATTGGAAATTTCTTCAATTTTTTTCTTGGCTTGAAAGACTAAATCTTGCGCGGTTTCTGTCGATTTTTTTATATTTCCTTGAGTGACTTCATAGAGGCGTGACTCCGCCTTATCGAGCAAATCAAATACATCTTTGGTTTCATCAAAAGCATCTTCAATAATTTCGTTAGAGATTTTGATTAAACTTCGTTGAATAAATTTTTGTAAAATAATCCGTGCATGAAATTCAATATGCGCCGATGAGGACACTTTTTGGGTCAATGAAATTAGGTAAAAATCGCCTCCAACTAGGTCGAGTTTTGAGTTTTTACGTAATTGGGTTGAAACTGTTAATAAATCGACAGGCTCGCTATTTTCAAATAATTGTAGAATCGCTTCAAAGATGTGTTGATGGGCGTCTTTATAAAAAGCATCCATGCTAAGAATATCGATAACTTCATCGACACCTTTTTTATCAATCATCATCGCTCCAAGGACAACCTCCTCTAAATCAATTGCTTGTGGTGGGATTTTTCCTTTCTCCAAGCTGATAAGCGTGCTCTTATCGTTTTTATATACTTTAACTGGTTCTGGTTGTTTCATGGTTACGAAAGTACTTAAATTATTAGCAAAAGGGATTTTGCGTTGTTAACTGTTAATCAACAATCTAACTGTTTATAAGTCCAAATTATTGTTAATAAGCATTAAAAAAGTCAAGTGAAACACCTGACTTTTATTTTTATCGGAAGAGACCTAAAGTTTAATCTTTATAGACCCCCATTTGTGAGTACTTATCCATGCGTTGAGCAACCAATTCTTTTGGTGATAAGTTTTTAAATTCGTTGTATGATTTCACAATTGAATTGGAAACGGTTTTAAACGTTTGATCGCGATCTTTATGAGCACCTCCTAAAGGTTCTTTCACAATTTCGTCCACCAATTTCATTCGCTTCATATCTTTAGCCGTTAGCTTTAAAGCTTCCGCAGCCTGTTCTTTGTATTCCCAACTTCGCCATAAAATAGAGGAACAAGATTCGGGTGAAATTACAGAATACCAAGTGTTTTCTAGCATCAAGACTTTATCGCCAACGCCAATCCCAAGTGCACCTCCAGAAGCACCTTCACCAATAATGATGGTAATGATTGGAACTTTTAGACGTGTCATTTCAAGAATATTTCGAGCGATTGCTTCGCCTTGCCCACGTTCTTCCGCTTCTAAACCAGGATAAGCGCCCGGCGTATCGATCAATGATACCACAGGAATTCCAAATTTTTCGGCAGATTTCATAAGGCGTAATGCTTTTCTATAGCCTTCTGGGTTTGCCATCCCAAAGTTTCGATATTGACGCGTTTTGGTATTATATCCTTTTTGTTGACCAATAAACATAAAGCTTTGGTCTCCAATTTTCCCTAATCCACCAATCATTGCTTTATCGTCCTTAAAGTTACGATCGCCATGAAGTTCCAAAAAAGTATCGCCGCAAATATCGGTGATATAATCTAAGGTATACGGTCTGTTTGGGTGTCTGGACAATTGGACGCGCTGCCAAGGCGTTAAGTTTTTATAAATATCCTTTTTGGCAAGATCTAATTTCTTTTGAATCTGAACACATGTTTCAGAAACATCGACATCACTTTCCTCTCCAATAATTTGACATTTTTGTAATTGGTCTTCTAGTTCCTTAATAGGCAACTCAAATTCTAGATATTCCATAGAAATTCAAGATTAGTGTTTTGGTTAGTCTACAAATATATAAACTTTAATAGTTATATACCGAAGTTCTGCCGTTAGTTTAACGTTTTTTTATACACGGCATTGAGAAGTACGGTACAAATAATAAGCAAGGCCCCTAAATAGAACATGGGAGTCATGGTTTCCGTTTCAGGGAACAGTAATAATGCCATAACAATTCCATAAATAGGTTCTAAGTTGTAGGTTAATACGACCGAAAACGGGGTAATCTGTTTCATGACATGGATTGATGCTATAAAAGCATAGGCGGTACATATCGATGCCAAGATAAATAGGCAAATCCAATCAGTGCTATTTAATATAAAGAAATCCTCACTGAAGCCTTGATCTGAGAACAGGAGGTATAGAGAAATAAAAGCAACCCCTCCTATGAACTCATAGAATGAAATAACGGTTGCGCCATGCTGCTCAACAAATTTTCCATTAAGAACGGCAAAAAGAGTCGAAAACAATGCCGAAGAAATCCCCAAAAGAATGCCTGTAAGATATCGTAGTTCAGTTTGAGTGATTAAAACAACTCCTAATATGACTACCAAGCCAAAGATAATTTCATAGCCAATTATTTTACGTCGAAAAAATAATGGTTCTATAAAGGCTGCAAAAAAGGCACCAGTCGAAAACATCGCCAATGTAATAGAGATATTAGATGCTTTTATCGCTGCAAAAAAGGTAATCCAATGAAGCGCGATAATAATGCCGGCAATAAAAAATTTAAGAATAGTTTTGAAAGGAATTTTGAGATCAACTTTTTTAATTTTGATATACACAAACATCATCACTGCAGCGATAGCCATTCGAAACCAAACTAATGCGATAGCATCAATAGAGATCAACTCTCCTAAAATAGCCGTAAATCCAGCGATGAACACTAAAAAATGAAGGTGTAGTTGATTTTTGAATTTAACGCTTGGCATTATATAATAGGTAAATTGCTAAACCTCCAAAAATAATGTTTGGAAACCAAACAGCCAGAAGAGGAGAAAAATCAGACTGTGCGGCCATCACTCCAAAAACTTTATCAAAAAAGACATAGATCATGACGATTACAATCCCAAAAGCCAAATTGACACCCATCCCTCCTCTTCGTTTAATCGAAGACACTGCAACGGCAATAATGGTGAGTATGAATACCGATACTGGCAAGCTCCATTTTTTATACAAAACCACTTTATAACGGTTAATATTAGATGATCCACGTACCTCTTCACGTGCAATAAATCGGGTTAACTCATTGTATGTTAATGTTTCTGCAACATAATTTGGCGGTGTTAAATCTTCCAGATCAAAACTAAAAATCGTGTCTTTTGATCTCTCAAAACTAATTTCGTCATCTTCGGCTCCAATAACTCGATAATTATAATTTGTCAGCAAATACGAACTGTCTTTATCAACGTATCTTATAGAGGAAGCATGAATTTTGTATTCTAATACATTTCCATTAAAATGCTCAAGAGTAAAGTTATTGCCTCGTTTTGTTGAGACATCGAAGTTGCTAACATAGATATACTCATTGTCATTAATTTGTCTATAAATTTGTTGCGTATCAACGACTTTTCTATTACTGAGATATTTATAGGTAAACTCATTAAATCCTTTGCTCGCTAAAGGCGTCCAATACATTCCAAGCATTAATGCAAAAGCAGCCACAATAGAAGCACCAATCATATAGGGTCTTAAAAATCTTGAAAATGAGACTCCCGAACTTAGGAAGGCGACGACTTCGGTATTATTGGCTAATTTGGAGGTGAACCAAATTACCGATAAGAATAAAAATAAAGGAAATAAAAGCGTCGCAAAGTATATGGTAAAATCAAAATAATAGGAAGCAACATCATCAAAAGGCACTTGATGTTCTAAAATACTGTCAATTTTTTCGGCAAGATTTACCGTAATTCCAATGGGAATAAAAAGGAGTAACATCATGAAAAATGTAAACAAATACCGCTTTAATATGTACCAATCTAAAATTTTCATTTGTTATAAACGATTATCCATTTGTTTGACCATCGTAGCTTTCCACGTTCCGAAATCACCTGCTAAAATATGTTTTCTAGCTTGACGTGTTAACCATAAATAAAACCCTAAGTTATGAATTGTTGCGATTTGTTTTCCTAATAATTCGTTAACACTGAATAAATGTTTTAAATATGCTTTTGAATACTCGGTATCCACAAACGTGATTCCCATCTCGTCAATCGGGGAAAAATCATCTTTCCATTTTTGATTTTTAATATTGATCGACCCATATGCAGTAAACAACATTCCATTTCTGGCATTTCGAGTTGGCATAACACAGTCAAACATATCGATTCCGAGTGCAATATTTTCGAGAATATTAATAGGCGTTCCAACCCCCATCAAATACCGAGGTTTATCTTCAGGAAGGATTTCACAAACAACATCGGTCATAGCATACATTTCTTCGGCAGGCTCCCCTACCGAAAGACCGCCAATGGCATTTCCAACTGCGCCGGCATTGGCTATATATTCAGCGGACTGTTTTCTTAAGTCTGTATAAGTACTTCCCTGAACAATTGGGAAAAATGCTTGACTATGATCGTATTTTAGAGGCGTTTTATCAAGATGATTGATGCAACGATCTAACCAGCGATGGGTCATATGCATTGACCGTTTAGCATAATTATAATCACATGGATAAGGCGTACATTCGTCAAAAGCCATGATGATATCAGCGCCAATACTTCGTTGAATTTCCATGACATTTTCGGGTGTAAATGTATGCATACTCCCATCTATATGGCTTTTAAATTTAACCCCTTCTTCTTTAATTTTGCGGTTGGCAGAAAGTGAATATACTTGATAGCCTCCAGAATCTGTCAGAATGTTTCGATCCCAGTTCATGAATTTATGAAGTCCGCCCGCTTTTTCTAATATATCGATTTGTGGTCGAAGAAATAAATGATAGGTGTTTGCTAAAATCACATCGGGGTTGATATCATTTTTAAGTTCGCGTTGATGCACGCCTTTTACAGTCCCCACAGTGCCTACGGGCATAAAAATAGGGGTTTCAATCACACCATGATCTGTTGCTAAGGTGGCAGCTCTCGCTCTCGTCGCTAGGTCTTTTTTTAGTAAATCAAATTTCAAACTCTTAAAATTTCATGGTTAATGGAAATACTATTTTAATGTGTAAAAGTAACTTTAATACCCTAAGCACAAAACTTCTGAACGCTATTCTTTACTTGATCGCGATTCATAGTTGATTAAATAATCGCCTTTAGGAGCACCTTCATCGAACGAACTACCTTTTAATAACACGCGTGTTTGTTCGCGTGCTTCTTGATTGGTCCACCCTTCATATTCGATTCGGTAAAGTGCCGAAAACATTTGTGCACGGCCAACGCCATGGTAACAATGAATTAAAACTGGGTAATTGGAGGAGTCGTCCATAATTTCTAGAAATTTATCGACGGTTTCTTGGGTGGGAACTTGATCGGTTCCAAGATTAAAATAAGTAACGCCTTCTAACTTTTCAACCGCTTCTTTTTCATCTGTCAATTCCTGTGGGATTTCGGGGTTATTTACTTTATCGAGCGTGTGAGGGAATCGTAAATCAATAACACTTTTTAGTTGATGATCTTCAACATAATTTGCAATTTTATCAGGAGGGATTACGCCCGATTTGTAGACCATGTTTTCTGAAATCTCTTTGAAGTTATAGTTAAAGTGTACCTCATAAACATATTTTGAAACACCTATAAGTATCACACTAAAAAGAAGAAGTCCTATTTTTTTTCTCATCGAAATTAAAATTTAATTATAAGTTTCTATCAATAATTCTATCAAAATAATCTTTTAAAAATGCTTTACAAGCCAACTCGACCTCATCCATTTCTTCTGTACGATTTGAAATTAAATTACGTTCCAATCCTAAATCATTTATATCATAAAAACCAATAGCTCGTACGCCATCAAAGATACAAATTATATTCCCTTTACTATATTGATAATTTTGGCCATTATGGTTCATAACATAGGGTTGCATTTTATCTACGCTTGAATTAACCAAACTACGTCCCCAACTTCTAAATGGTTTCTGATAACCGACCATATCCAAAATGGTTGGGTAGATATCAATTTGTTGCGCCAGTTCATTATTTACGCCTACAAATTCCTCATTAGGACTATATATCATAATAGGAACAGCATACCGATTAATCATCTTATAGTATTCTTTGTAATTCACTTGATTTGTATGATCGGCTGTAATAATAAAAATGGTATTCTGAAACCAAGCTTCTTTTTTAGAGGCTTGAAAAAATTGTTTAAACGCAAAATCGGTATACCCTACACATTGATGCATTTGCACATCACCTTTGGGGAATTGACCTTCAAATTCATCGGGGATAATGTAAGGCTCATGAGACGTTACCGTAAAAATGGTCGCAAAAAATGGGTCGGTTTTAGCGTCTAAAACATCTTTGGTAAACTGAAAAAATGGAGCATCCCAAATCCCCCAAAACCCATCAAACAAGGCGTCGTTATTAAATTCTGTTTTTCCATAATAATGATCAAATCCTAAAATATTTGAAAACCCTAAAAACCCCATAGAACCATTAGGTGCGCCATGAAAAAAGGAGGTGTCGTAGCCTTCTGAATTTAATACCGATACCACCGATTCTACATTTTGTTTTGTGTAGGGCGAAGACGTAAAAGCATCTTTAAAGGAGGGAATTCCTGCCAAGACAGACGACATGCCGTGTATCGATTTCCTTCCATTGGCAAATGCATTGTTGAACACCAAACTTTTAGAGGCTAATGAATCTAAAAAAGGTGTATAACTCACATAATCAGGTATTTGAGTCGGGTCATTAAAAGCCCCCATATATTCTCGACTAAAACTTTCCGTAATAAATACAACAATGTTTGGCTTAGTCTTTACATCTTTTGTGTATTGCTTAATGGGTTGTGTCAAACGATCAATTTCTGATTGCGGAATTTCGTAGGTTACTTTTTTAAAGGTTTTTTTATTGAAGGTTCTAATAATTGCAAAAGGCGTGTTTAACACAAAATCTGCGTGTTGAATTTTAGTAACATGTCGATTCGCATCCACTAAATTAATGGGGCGTGTACTCTTTTTAAAATCACTTCGAATCCCGCCAATCATAAGCGTTGTCATAATCAAAAATGAAATCACTGAGGTCGTCAAATATGAGATAAGTCCCTTTGGATAGGGTTTAGATTTTACGGAGATTTTTTTATAGAGGTAAATCCATACGATTGTAACCAGAAAAAACAAGAGAAAAACATGCCAATAACTCACGGCAAAGCGAAGGAACATTTGTACTTTGTTTTGTTCGTTTTCAATCACTGCCCATTCGGAAACAGTAGTTCTGTTGTAATTATATTTATAATAAATTAAATCCACAAAATTAAAAGCCATTCCAATCAAATTGGTCAGGAAATAGATGAGAAATAAAGCTTTTTGGTAGGTTTTATGCGTATTTACCCAAAATGGAAGCATGGAAAGTGCTACAAATAAACTGTTTAAGTAAAATATAGCGGTCGTATCAAACGCTAGTCCATGATAACTCAATCTTAGATACTCGCCAAGCGAATCAATTTCTAAAAGAGAAAAATTATAAATAAAAAACAAAAAACGACTTACCGCATAAAACAAATAGACAAGTAACAACCTGTATATCATTACTTTATACTCGTGTAATCTCAAAAATTGTAGCATCAAAAATAGTTCAAAAATCAGTGTAAAAATAGAAAAGAAATTACACATATATACACAAGCAGCATCTTTTTATAAATTGTTAGTTAATTTATGAAATTTACAAGATTAAATATTTTGTCTATTTAAAATTAGAATTATCTTTGAAAATCGATTTTTTAACAACTAAAACCTAGCCAATGTCGAATGAAAATTTAAAAGATTTAACAACCCAAGTTCGTAGAGATATTTTACGAATGGTTCACAAAGTAAATTCTGGTCATCCAGGAGGCTCATTGGGCTGTGCAGAATTTCTAGTTGCACTCTATACCAATATCATGGATCGCAAAGAAGGATTTGACATGGATGGCATCAATGAGGATTTATTTTTCCTATCAAATGGACATATTTCACCTGTTTTTTACAGTGTATTGGCGCATTCAGGTTACTTCCCTATCGAGGAATTAAATACGTTTAGATTGTTAAACTCGAGGTTACAAGGACATCCTACAACGCATGAGGGACTTCCTGGTGTACGGATTGCTTCTGGGTCCTTAGGACAAGGGCTTTCGGTTGCTTTAGGAGCTGCTCAAACAAAAAAACTGAATAACGATTCGAGTCTTATCTATACGCTTCACGGTGATGGAGAATTACAAGAAGGACAAAATTGGGAAGCGATTATGTATGCTTCTGCAAAAAATATTGATAATTTAATAGCAACCATCGATTTAAACGGGAAACAAATTGATGGGGCTACAGACGATGTGCTTCCAATGGGAAGTATCAAAGGAAAGTTTGAAGCTTTTGACTGGACGGTTATTGAAATTGAAAATGGGAATGATATTGAGGCTATATTAGACGGAATGGCAACAGCCATAGCTGCGACTGGAAAAGGAAAACCAGTATGTGTCCTCCTTAAAACGATGATGGGTAATGGGGTCGATTTTATGATGCATACCCATGCATGGCATGGAAAAGCGCCTAACGATGAACAACTGGCAGACGCTTTAAATCAAAATCCAGAAACTTTAGGAGACTATTAAATTCAAAACCAAAAAAAAATGAAAACTTACACATATACAGAGAAAAAAGATACCAGAAGTGGTTTTGGAGCAGGTCTTGCAGAACTCGGAAGAACCAACCCAAACGTCGTGGCACTTTGTGCAGATTTGATTGGCTCCTTAAAAATGAATCAATTTATTGATGAAAATCCGGAGCGTTTCTTTCAGATTGGAATTGCTGAAGCCAATATGATGGGCATTGCAGCAGGATTAACCATTGGTGGCAAAATACCTTTTACGGGGACCTTTGCTAATTTTTCTACCGGACGTGTTTATGATCAAATCAGACAGTCCATAGCATATTCTGATAAAAATGTAAAAATCTGTGCATCGCATGCTGGATTAACTTTAGGAGAGGATGGGGCAACGCACCAAATCCTAGAAGACATTGGTCTTATGAAAATGCTTCCTGGCATGGTGGTCATCAATACGTGTGATTACAACCAAACCAAAGCAGCAACTATTGCGATCGCAGATTACGAAGGGCCCGTTTATCTAAGGTTTGGACGACCAGCAGTGCCTGTATTCACGCCTGCAGATCAGGTGTTTGAAATCGGGAAAGCCGTACAACTTCAAGAAGGTTCTGATGTCACAATTGTAGCAACAGGGCATCTTGTTTGGGAAGCACTTGAAGCAACTAAAGTATTGCATGAACAAGGAATTTCTGCAGAGGTGATTAACATCCACACCATTAAACCTTTAGACGATAAAGCTATAATAGACTCTGTTGCCAAAACAGGCTGTATTGTGACTGCCGAAGAGCACAACTTCTTAGGAGGTTTGGGCGAAAGCGTTGCGAGAGTCTTAGCACTTCACCATCCAACCCCACAAGAGTTTGTGGCGACGAATGATACGTTTGGCGAATCGGGAACCCCTGCGCAACTGATGGAGAAATACGGCTTAAACAGTGGCAGCATTGTTGAGAAAGCCCTTAAAGTTATAAAGAGAAAGTAATACGCTCTTCAAACTATTTTAACTAAAAAAGAGTCGCAATTGCGACTCTTTTTTTATGTGTATCTGTTAGTGTTTAATTGACCATTTGAGTCTCAGATTCAGTCGCATCTAAATAATTTGGGATTCCATTGCCATTGGTGTCAACCAAGGTAACAAGGTGTGCGTAGTAGGAGTCGTCATTTCGTTTCTGCTTGATCGCTGTAAAAAACTGATTCTCGTTCAATAGAACCTCCTGAATTTCATTTTTAAGATCCGCTAAAGATTCATTAGTGTATTCTTTAACTTCTACTTCGTTAGCCGTATTTGTGCCATCACCATCATCGTCAGTGTCTGCGAAATCTGGCGTTAAATCGCCATCGGTATCATCGTTAAATAAATCAAAATCGCCGTTAATATCTTCAAGGTAAGAAGATACATAATCACCATCGTGATCATTCACTTCAGTTTGTATAAGTTCGAACTTGAAAATCAAATTAGAATAAGAAGGGATCGAAGGAAGAAAATCAGCATAATATCCTAGTCCCGAGGGTAAGAACATCGCCCCCATTCCATAATCAGAAAAATCGACGGTACCATCTGGATTTGACTCAAAAGAACTCGCGGCATTAAACTCCGGCATCACTCGATTCCAACCAGCAACAACATAAACCAAGTCAAAATTAACAGGGCTAGAAGAGCTATCAAACATTGTTCCATCTTCTAAAGATCCTGAATAATTGACACGCACTTTGTCAGAAAACACAGGAGACGATGCGCCGCTTCCTTGATTAATTTTTAAAATATAATATTTATAGTCGACTTCTTTGTAAGTGGTTGTTTTGGTTTCAACAACAGAACTTAATAAAGTGGCATCAGAGGGTACTGTTTCACCTTCCAAAAGCGTTGTAAAAACCAAGTCGTCAACCGTAGGGTTTTCTAAAACATTTATTTCACTCGAGTTGTAATAATGAGTACTTAAATAGCTGAGTAATGCATCTCCGTCTATAACTTGTTGTTCCGTACGATCGTTTTCTACAATTGCAGGGACATCACCTCCATTATCATCATCGTCACAAGACATGACAGCTACAATCATTAAAGAAATAAAAAGAATGTTATAATTAAATTTCATAAAGCTATATTTGATGGCGCAAGATACAATTTTATACTATTTTTGTGTGGAACATTAACGTTGTTTTAAACATTTTATGAGAATCGATAAATATTTATGGTGTGTTCGATATTTCAAGACCCGTAATATCGCAACTACTGCTTGTAAAAAAGGACAGGTAAAGGTCAATGATGCCGCTGTAAAACCCAGTAGAGAGGTCTATCCAACGGACCAACTAATTGTCCGTATTAACCAAGTGAATTATCAATTAACGGTTCAGGACATTCCGCCCAGTCGCGTTGGGGCTAAACTAGTTGATATTTACCGGACTGATACCACTCCAAAATCGGAGTTTGAAGCACAAGAGTTATTAAAATATTCTAAAGATTATTACCGCCAAAAAGGCGAAGGACGCCCCACCAAAAAAGACCGTCGCGAAATTGATGGCTATCTTGAAAGTGATGAAAAAGAGGATTAACACCAATAAAATAAGATCAGTTTTTTTATCTTTGAACAAATGAACATTATGGCTTTAACTGAAAATTGTATTCTGACCCACGACGAAATAAATCATAAAGTAAAACGAATTGCTTATCAGATTTATGAGTCAAATGTGGAAGAACAAGAAATTATTATTGCTGGAATAGCGTCTAATGGTTATTTGTTTGCTGAAAAGCTGTGCGCCTCTTTGCAGGAAATTTGCGATATCAAACCCGTACTTTGTAAAGTTAAAATTGATAAGAAAAATCCAACAAAACCCATTACAACCTCTCTAACTAAAGAAGAATACGCCCATAAATCATTAATTTTAGTGGATGATGTTCTAAATTCAGGAACCACTTTAATTTATGGCGTGAAACATTTTTTAGATGTGCCATTAAAACAGTTTAAAACGGCCGTTTTGGTAAATCGAAATCACAAGAAATACCCTGTCAAAGCTGATTTTAAAGGCATCTCATTATCGACGTCCCTAAATGAGCATGTTGATGTCGTTTTTAAAGGAAAAACGAATAAAGTCGTTCTAAAATAATTTCGAACTTGTAGCCTCAACAATCGCTTCCACCGATTGATGATCTGTGTTGACACTTACTTTTGATTGATTGTAATAAAACGAGCGTTCAAATAAATGTTTGGCTATAAACTCTGGAATTGCTTCCTCGTCGAGATGTGCAATCAAAGGTCGAGTCGATTTTTCATTGACGAGACGTTTAGTGAGTTCCAAGACGGATGCTTTGAGATAGACCGTCATTACATTAGAGTGTTCGTTCAAAAAGGACATGGTATCTCCAAAACAAGGCGTCCCTCCGCCCAATGCTAACACTAAAGAGTCAGAATCATTACAAAGTTGTTTCACGGCTTTGGCTTCAATGGATCGAAAATAAATTTCGCCTTTAGAATTAAAAAGCTCTGCAACCGTTGCTGTTTCGTTTTGTTCGATATATTCATCTAAATCCAAAAATTTAAACTCTAAACTCTTGGCAAGAGTGCGTCCAATAGTAGACTTTCCGGATCCCATATACCCTAATAAAACAACGATCATAATTCTCTAAAAATTTGATTATAAGCCTCCTAAATTTAACTGCAACAAAAAAACGAAAAATAATTTAAAAAAGCGTTGTTTAATTAATTAATCCCTCTATATTTGCAGCCGCATTAAGACAAATTAATGACCTGGTAGCTCAGTTGGTAGAGCATCTCCCTTTTAAGGAGAGGGTCCTGGGTTCGAGCCCCAGCCAGGTCACTAAAAAGTTAAGTTAATTCTTAACTTTTTTTTTTACCTTTAACATTCATAATGCGCACGTGGCGGAATTGGTAGACGCGCTAGCTTGAGGGGCTAGTGGGAATTATTCCCGTGGAAGTTCGAGTCTTCTCGTGCGCACTTTTTAGGATTTTTGTATGTTCTCCTTTGTTTTTAATTTTATTTTGGTTATTTTAGTTGACCCAAATCTTATTAAAACATGAACACTATTCAAACCGTCTTTAGTATTAAAGACCTCGAGAACCTAACAGGAATTAAAGCCCATACGATTCGTATATGGGAAAAACGTTACAATCTTCTAGAGCCCGACCGATCTGATACTAACATTAGAAGCTACAATTTAGGCAGCTTACGAAAACTTCTCAATATTAATTTCTTAAACACTCATGGTTTTAAAATATCTAAAATCGCTGCCCTTAAAGAATCTGATATTGCCGTAAAAGTAAGAGAGATGTCATTTTTAGGTAATGTTGAAAAACACGCGTTTAATGCCTTTAAACTTTCAATGCTTAATTTTGATCAAGGCCTTTTCTACAACACCTACAACCAATTGTTAGAAGAAAAAAGTTTTCGTGAAATCTTTTATGAAATCTTCATTCCCATAATTCAAGATTTAGGTTTGTTATGGCAAACACATACAATTACGCCTGCACATGAACATTTTATAACAGTTCATATACGGCAAAAAATATTAATTCATATTGAGCGTCTGCAAAGTTTAAACCCAAGACCAGACGGAAAAACATATGTTATGTTTTTACCACTAAACGAAACACATGATATAGGACTTTTATTTTTGAACTATGAACTTATTAGCAAAGGGTACCACACGATATTTTTAGGCGAAAGCGTCCCTATGGAGGACCTTCAGCTACTAAACAACTTATATACCGATATTACTTACGTTTCCTATTTCACGATCATGCCAACACAAGAAAAGCTATCCGGTTATTTAGATAACTTAAATAGAACATTAATTGAAAATACTAAAAATTCGGTATTATTACTTGGAAAACGTTTCATGGATTTCAATCCTAAAAAACTCCCAAAACAAATGAAAATTTATAATTCTATCGAAAATTTAGTTAAAGATTTGTAAAAAACCGTTAGACACATACTAACTGTATTGTCTTTTGCCTATTTTTATAGTCAAAATGAAAAAAACGATACAAATCATTGGTTCTGGGTTTTCATCCTTGTCTGCAGCCTGCTATTTAGCACAAGCTGGAAACAACGTGTCTATCTATGAAAAAAACAGTACAGTAGGCGGTCGTGCGCGACAACTAAAAAAAGATGGATTTACTTTTGATATTGGCCCATCTTGGTATTGGATGCCTGATGTTTTTGATCGGTTTTTTGCGGATTTTGATAAAAAAACTTCCGACTACTACCAAATAGATAAACTAGATCCTGCTTATAAAATATTTTTCGATGATGAAATTATTACCATCGGGGATTCTATGGATAAAATTTGTGCTGAATTTGAACGCATTGAAAAAGGCAGCGGCATCAAACTGAAAAAATTTATAGAAAAAGCACAAAATAATTACGGCATTGCCGTCAATAAAATTTTATATAATGCACCTGGAGTATCGCCTTTAGAACTCGTTACTAAAGATACTGTGATGCGCTTGGATCAGTTTTTTAAAACGATCAGTTCTGAAGTTCGAAAAAACTTTAGCAATCCAAAATTAATTTCAACGCTCGAATTCCCATCCTTGTTTTTAGGCGCAAAGCCCAATAAAACACCTTCCTTTTTTAGCTTTATGAATTATGCTGACTTCGGATTAGGAACCTGGCATCCAAGAGGCGGTATGTATGAGATCATTAAGGCTATGGAAGCCTTGGCTAAAGAATTAGGAGTAGAAATCCATACCAATCATCCCGTTGATAAAATTGTGGTCGATAATGGCGTTATAACTGGACTGGTTACAAAAGATATATTTATAGAATCTGACATTGTATTGAGTGGTGCCGATTATCACCATTCCGAAAGTTTGTTAGATGAAAAATATCGACAACACTCGGAAGCGTATTGGGACAAAAAAGTATTTGCTCCCTCCTCTTTATTATTTTATATCGGATTGGATAAAAAGCTTAAAAATTCGGAGCATCACAACTTATTTTTTGATGCCGATTTTGAAAAACATGCCGAAGAGATCTATGACGACCCTAAATGGCCAACACATCCATTATTTTATGCCAATGTCCCTTCAAAAACAGATCCTTCAATGGCACCAGAGGGCTGCGAAGCCATATTTATTTTGATGCCCATTGCTCCAAATATTGAAGACACTCCCGAACTTAGAAACCACTATCTTGAAAAGATAATTGAAAGGTTTGAAGAAAAAACAAAGCAATCAATTCAAAATAATATTATATTTAAGGAATCCTTTTGTGTGGAAGACTTTAAATCCGAATACAATTCGTACAAAGGAAATGCCTATGGTATGGCAATGACCTTATTGCAAACCGCTTTTTTAAGACCTAAATTAAAAAGTAACAACGTTGAAAATTTATATTTTACAGGACAATTAACTGTCCCTGGACCAGGAGTGCCCCCTTCTCTAATCTCCGGAAAACTGACCTCTGAACTTATACAAAAGATGCTAGACAAATGTTAAGCAACTTAGTTATAAAATTAAAAAAATAAGTTTATGAAATCAATATTTGATGCTGTTTCACAAGAGTGTAGTCGAATTATCACGCAGACCTATAGCACCTCGTTTTCGATGGCCACAAAAATGCTATCGAACTCTATTCGTCAGGATATTTATAATATCTATGGCTTTGTGCGTTTGGCTGATGAAATTGTAGATTCGTTTCACGACTATGATAAGGAAGCGCTTTTTATTCAATTTGAAGCAGATTTAGAATCGGCGCTCCTAAATAAAATCAGCCTTAATCCTATTTTGAATTCCTTTCAACACACCTATCACACCTATGGGATTGACAGAGAAATGGTTGATACTTTTATGAACTCAATGCGACAAGATTTACATAAAACGGTCTATCATACAGAGGAAGAATATAAAAACTACATTTATGGTTCGGCAGATGTGGTTGGATTGATGTGTTTAAAGGTGTTTGTGAAAGGGGATCTTGAAAGATATGATGCGCTCAAGCAAACCGCAATGGCATTGGGATCGGCATTTCAAAAAGTGAATTTCCTGAGAGATTTAAAAGCCGATCATGATGAACTCAATCGAACCTATTTTCCAAATACGGATTTAAATAATTTAGATGAAGACTCTAAAAAAGCCATCATTAATGATATTGAAAAAGATTTTTCGGAAGGATTATCAGGAATTAAGCAACTGCCTTTAGAAGCTAAGTTTGGGGTGTTTATGGCCTACCGCTATTACCATCAACTTTTAAAAAAATTAAAATCAACCCCTGCTCTCGAAATTAAAAGCACTCGAATTCGAGTCCCAGATTATAAAAAAGTAGAACTACTGACTCGTAGCTATGTCAAATACCAACTCAATCTATTATAAGCATTATTATGAATACAATTTTTTGGATACTCGTTTTTTTAGCAACCTTTTCGGCCATGGAATTCATGGCGTGGTTTACGCATAAATACGTGATGCATGGTTTTTTGTGGAACCTTCACAAAGACCACCACCACAAAGATCACAAAAATTGGTTTGAACGCAATGATACCTTCTTTATTTTCTATGCAGTCGTCAGTATGACGTGTTTTTACTTTTGGAGTTACGAAGGCTTTTGGGCTGGACTTCCCATTGGCTTAGGGATTATGGCGTATGGCGCCACCTATTTTGTGGTGCATGATATTTTTATTCATCAACGTTTTAAGTTTTTCAGAAAAGCCAATAACTGGTATGCCAAAGGACTCAGACGTGCCCATAAAATCCATCACAAACACCTCGGAAAAGGTGATGGCGAATGTTTTGGAATGTTGTTTGTCCCGTTCAAATACTTTAAACGATAACGCATGAGCACACTCTATCTTTTATTAAACTTAGGGTCAGTTTCAGTTCCATTTTTGTATAGCTTTCATCCGAGGCTGCAACTCCACAAACGGTTTTTATGGATCTTCATTTCGATCCTCCTTACGATGGGAATTTTTATTCCATGGGATGTGATTTTTACAATGAATGGAATCTGGGGGTTTAATGATACTTACTTTTTAGGGCTCAAACTTTTTAGTCTTCCTATCGAAGAATGGTTGTTTTTTATCTGTATTCCCTTTGCTTGTGTGTTTACACATTATGCACTCCTCCTCTATTTTCCGAACCTAAAGCTCAACAAGACCGTCACAAAAGGGATTAGCATAGCACTTATGAGTCTGCTGTTTATTCTGGCTATAGTTCATTATGACAAATGGTACACGGTAATTAATTTTGGCTTAGCGATTCCACTCACACTACTCGTTTATAAATACAACCCTAAATTGTTACAGCATTTTTTCTTGACTTTTTTGGTGATGCTAATTCCATTTTTTATTGTGAATGGCATCTTAACCGGTAGCTTTATTGACAACCAAGTAGTTTGGTATAATAATGCCGAAAACTTAGGCATTCGTATGGGGACTATCCCTGTAGAAGATAGTATTTATGCGTACACTATGATTCTTTGTAATTTATTTCTGACAGAGTTTTTTGTGAAGAAGTTTCATAAAACAATTGCTCAGGAAGTTATAGTTGATAGATTCCTTTAAACAGATTGCCACGCTTCGCGCACATTTATCGACCGTAGGTGGAATGACAAAACTTACGTCATTACGAGGACAAAGGACGACGTAATCTATTTCTTTATAGTTCGTTTTATGGTGTTTCTAAGTTAACCTGCCATGCGGCAGGCAAGCTCGCAATAATGCTTGTAAACAAAAAACACTGGTTCTCGATACATTTTTTGTGAAAACAAACACTGGTTCTCGATACATTTTTTATAAACAAAAAACACTGGTTCTCGATACATTTTTTGTAAACAAAAAACACTCGAACTGACAAAAGAATGAGCTGTCACTTCGAGTGATTTCGAGAAACGAGAAATCGTATCGAGAAGTATTTAAACGCCTATATCAACAATTCTAGTACTAAAAAATTGAGATGTTTTTTTAAATTAAATAAAAACATTAATTTAATTCCGTGATATACTATGTTTACATATTAGCATGTGCGGATAAAACCTACTACACAGGTTTCACGAATAATTTATCTAGACGGCTAGAAGAGCACCAATCAGCAAAGTATTTTAACAGTTATACGTCGAGACGACTGCCCGTTGAGTTGGTTTTTTATGCAACATTCTCCAATGTTGAAGTTGCTATTCAAACTGAAAAACAAATCAAAAAATGGTCGAAAACTAAAAAGGAAGCATTGATAAATAATACTCTTGAAGAATTACCCAATCTAGCAAAGAAAAAGTTTAAGTAATTATTAGTGTTCTAAATATCTTTTTCGGAAACAAAAAACACTGGTTCTCGATATATTTTTTGTAAAAACAAAAAACACTGGTTCTCGATATATTTTTTGTGAAACAAACACTGGTTCTCGATACATTTTTTGTGAAACAAACACTGGTTCTCGATACATTTTTTGTGAAACAAACACTGGTTCTCGAT
>CATEFX010000031.1 GCA_949499105.1 Formosa sp. Hel1_33_131
CACTTCGACTGCGCTCAGTGTGACATCTAAATGAACTTAATATAAGAATTAGTTGATTTAGCACTTCGACTGCGCTCACTGAGACACTAAAATGAATTTAAAAAGCCATTATTCAAATTTAATAAAAGCAGAAGCCAAACGCCTCGGTTTTTTATCTTGTGGTATGAGTAAGGCTGGTTTTTTAGAAGAAGAAGCCCCGCGTTTAGAGTCTTGGCTAAAAAAGAACAGCCATGGAAAAATGCAGTACATGGAAAATCATTTTGATAAACGTCTCGATCCAACATTATTAGTCGAAGATTCTAAAAGTGTGGTGTCATTAATTTATAATTATTTCCCCGAACAATCCCAACAAGATCCAGACGCCCCAAAAATCAGTAAATACGCTTATGGTAGGGATTATCACTTTGTTATCAAAGACAAACTCAAACAACTGTTAGAATTTATTAAGGAAGAAATTGGCGAGGTTCATGGCCGTGCTTTTGTAGACTCCGCACCAATTCTGGAAAAAGCATGGGCTAAGAAATCAGGGCTAGGATGGATTGGAAAACACAGCAATTTACTAACGCAACAAGTGGGGTCTTTCTATTTCATTGCAGAGCTTATTATTGATTTAGAATTGGACTATGACACCCCAGTGACCGATCATTGCGGAACCTGTACTGCCTGTATTGATGCCTGTCCAACAGAAGCTATTTCGTCAGAACATGGCGTAGATGGAAGTAAATGTATTTCCTATTTCACCATAGAACTCAAAGAACAAATTCCGTCAGAAATGAAAGGTCAATTTGATAATTGGATGTTTGGATGTGACGTATGCCAAGATGTATGTCCTTGGAATCGATTTTCAAAAGCACATAATGAACCCCTGTTTAACCCAAAACCAGAACTTTTGTCCATGACCAAACAGGATTGGAAAGAAATTACACAAGATACATTTAGTAAAGTGTTTCAGCATTCTGCAGTGAAGCGGACCAAGTTTTCTGGATTAAAAAGAAACATCGAGTTTTTAGATTAATTTTATAAAAACTACATTGGTACTATGAAAAAATTTAGACTACTACTTTTTATCTCCTTGCTATTCTTTCAGTGTAGAACCAATTTAAACAAATCCATTGTAGAAAAAACGGATGGCCTTATTACTGACAAAGCCATGGTGGTTTCTGCAAGAGAAGAAGCCTCCAAAATAGGGGTTTCGATTATGAAGCAAGGCGGGAATGCTTTTGATGCCATGATTGCTACCGATTTAGCATTGTTGGTTTCATACCCCGTTGCAGGCAATATTGGCGGTGGCGGATTTATGGTTTTCAGAACGAAAGATGGTTCGACAGGGAGCTTGGATTTTAGAGAAAAAGCACCCTTAGCAGCCACAAAAAACATGTATCTAGATGCCGATGGAACTGTTAATTCGGATGCAAGTAAAATTGGACCATTGGCTGTTGGGATACCCGGAACCATCGCAGGCTTATTTGATGTATATCAAAAATTTGGATCACTTCCCTTTGAAAAATTAATAGACCCCGCCATACAATTAGCGCTTAATGGGGTGGTTGTGACGGAAAAACAAGCTCAAAGTTTAAATGATCATACAGACGATTTTAAGGCCGCAAACAAAAGAACCATTTTACTGGATAAGGTTTGGAAAAAAGGAGATACCATTAAATATCTAAAATTAGCCGAAACATTAAAGCGTATTAAAGTGAATGGGAGAGATGAGTTCTATAAAGGGGAAACTGCTAATATTATAGTGGAGCAGGTTCAAGAACTCGGAGGAATTATCACCAAAGAAGACTTAGCCAGTTATGAGGCCATTTGGAGAGACCCGATCCTGTTTATGTATAAAGGGCATAAAATTATTTCCATGCCGCCTCCGTCGAGCGGAGGCATTTGTCTTTCTCAAATTTTAAAAAGTATTGAACCTTATGACGTTAAACAATACGCTCATAATTCAACAAAATACATCCAAGTAATCGCCGAAGCAGAACGCAGAGCTTACGCAGATAGATCCTATTTTTTAGGAGATCCCGATTTTGTCAATATACCCACAGACAGTTTGATGTCTGAAAATTATCTATCCAAGCGAATGAGTGATTTTAATTGGGAAAAAGCCACCCAATCGAACGCACTTTCCAGAGGTTCTATTCCCGGATATGAAAGTGATGAAACCACCCATTATTCGATTGTGGACCCTCTTGGGAACAGTGTTGCTGTGACCACCACTTTAAATGCAGCCTATGGATCTAAAGTCTATGTAGAAGAAGGCGGTTTCTTTTTAAATAATGAAATGGATGATTTTAGTGCAAAGCCTGGCGAACCAAATATGTACGGTCTAGTGGGGGCTGAAGCCAATGCGATTGCGCCCCAAAAACGAATGCTAAGCTCGATGTCGCCAACCATTATTGAGAAAGATGGCCAATTAAAAATGGTATTAGGGTCTCCCGGAGGCTCTACCATTATTACCTCCGTGATGCAAACTATTTTGAATGTATTGTCGTATGATATGACCATGCAAGAATCGGTTTCGAAACCCCGTTTTCACCATCAATGGCTGCCGGATAACATCAAATTTGAAACTTCTTTTGACACCATTGTTTTTAAATCACTTCGTAAACTGGGATATGAACTAGATCAAAGTAATTCACAAGTCATCGGTAAAGTGGATGCGATTTTAGTGTTGCCAAATGGTCAATTAGAAGGCGGTGCAGATCCAAGAGGAGATGATACGGCTGAAGGGTTTTAATAAATAATCCTAAAATTTGATTCATAAATAGGTTAAAAGGAATGGTGAAATCTTTAAAAGAATAGCTATAAAATTTCATTATTAAATGGAACTGTCTAACTTTGCAGATCAAACCAACGCATATGTCAAAACTTAGCAAACACGATTTAGAAGCTTTAGCCTATCACGAAAAACCCTCTCCAGGAAAAATTCAGGTAGTGCCTACTACTAAATATGCCTCTCAAAGAGACTTGGCATTGGCCTACTCTCCGGGAGTTGCAGCGCCTTGTTTGGCCATTGAGAAAAATCCATCGGATGCTTATAAATATACGGCTAAAGGAAATTTAGTCGCTGTAATTACCAATGGAACCGCTGTTTTAGGGTTGGGGAATATTGGGGCTGAAGCGTCCAAGCCTGTCATGGAAGGGAAAGGATTGCTCTTTAAAATATTTGCTGATATCGATGTGTTCGATATAGAAGTGGACACTGAAAATGTAGAAGAATTTATTCAAACTGTAAAAAATATAGCCCCTACTTTTGGAGGGATTAACCTTGAAGATATCAAAGCGCCAGAGGCATTTGAAATTGAAAAACGACTCAAAGAAGAACTCGATATCCCTGTCATGCATGACGACCAACATGGGACCGCTATAATATCTGCGGCAGCCTTATTGAACGCGTTGGAAATTGCTGAAAAAAACATCAAAGATGTACAGATTGTAGTGAGTGGTGCAGGAGCTGCAGCGATTTCTTGTACCCGGTTGTACCAATCGTTTGGAGCGAAACGCGAAAACATCGTAATGCTCGACAGTAAAGGCGTTATTAGAGATGATCGTGATCATTTAACCTCTCAAAAAGCAGAGTTTGCAACCCATCGAAAAATTGATACTTTGGATGAAGCGATGAAAGAAGCCGATGTATTTATTGGACTTTCAACCTCAGACATTGTGAATCCTGAGATGCTTTTATCTATGGCGGATAATCCAATTGTATTTGCCATGGCCAATCCTGATCCAGAAATAAAATACCATCTCGCGGTGAAAACACGCGATGATATTATCATGGCGACAGGTCGAAGTGACACACCTAATCAAGTAAATAATGTGCTTGGATTTCCATTCATATTCAGAGGCGCTTTAGATGTGCGAGCCACCTCTATTAATGAGGAAATGAAAAAAGCCGCCGTAATTGCTTTAGCCGAATTGGCAAAAGAACCCGTTCCAGAGCAAGTTAATATTGCCTATGGTGAAACCCGCCTCACCTTTGGAAAAGATTATATTATTCCAAAACCATTTGATCCCCGACTAATTGCGGCGATACCACCTGCTGTAGCTAAAGCAGCCATTGATAGTGGTGTGGCTTTGGCACCAATTACTAATTGGGAAACATATGAAGATGCCCTTTTAGAACGCATGGGATCCGATAATAAAATTGTTCGACTGTTATTTAACAGAGCAAAGCTAAACCCAAAACGGGTTGTTTTTGCTGAAGCTGACCAATTAAATGTACTTAAAGCCGCACAAATTGTTTTAGAAGAAGGCATGGCAACGCCTATTTTGTTAGGACGTCGCGACGAAATTGAACGTCTGATGGTCGAACTAGAATTTGATGATGAAGTCCTCATTATTGACCCAAAAGACGATGAAAGCAGTATTCAAAAAAACAGATACGCCGAAATATATTGGAAACAACAACAGCGAAAAGGCGTGACCCTTTTTGCCGCTCAAAAACTCATGCGCGAACGTAATTATTTTGCCGCCATGATGGTCAATGAAGGCGATGCAGATGCTCTTATTTCGGGCTATTCTAGCAATTATGGCTCTGTGGTAAAACCAATGTTAAACCTAATTGGCTTAGCACCTGGATCGACACGGATTGCGACGACCAACATCATGATCACCCAAAGAGGCCCAATGTTTTTAAGTGATACTGCGATTAACATCAATCCGACCGCAAACGATTTAATTAAAATTGCGCAGATGACTTCTGGAGTGGTTAAAATGTTTGGATTAGAGCCTGTCATGGCAATGATTTCATATTCCAACTTTGGTTCTTCTAAAGACAAAACGGCAACCAAAGTGAGAGAAGCGGTTTCGTACCTTCACAGAAGACATCCAAACTTACTAGTTGACGGCGAATTGCAAACAGACTTTGCTTTGAATAGCGACATGCTGAAAGCTAATTTCCCGTTCTCTAGACTTGCAAATAAAAAAGTGAACACCCTTATTTTTCCAAATCTAGAGTCGGCAAACATTACCTATAAATTATTAAAAGAACTCAATAAAGCAGAATCCATTGGTCCAATTATGATGGGGTTACGTAAGCCCGTTCATATCTTACAATTGGGGGCCAGTGTCGATGAAATTGTGAATATGACAGCCGTTGCAGTCGTGGATGCACAACAAAAAGAAAAAACAGTGAATTAATCCACTAAATCACTTTCTTTTTTCTTCATTAAATATTGTATTATTTTAGTACATTTGAAATTCAAAGGAAGTGAAACTATGATTACACACATTCAAGGTAAATTAACTGAAAAAACCCCAACGCATGTCATTATTGATTGTAATGGAATCGGGTACTTTATCAATATTTCACTTCATACGTTTTCTCAAATCCCTGATCAAGAATCGATTAAGGTGTTCACACATCTTCAGGTGAAAGAAGACTCGCATACGCTCTATGGATTTATTAGCTCTGCCGAAAGAGAAATTTTTAGACTGTTAATTTCTGTGAGTGGTATTGGCGCAAACACCGCTCGTACCATGCTATCGTCACTTACACCAAAACAAATTAGAGAAGGAATTGCCGTTGGAGATGTTGCTTTAATACAGTCCGTTAAAGGAATTGGCCTCAAAACAGCCCAGCGAGTGATCATTGATTTAAAAGACAAAGTCCTTAAAATTTACGATATTGATGAATCTTCCTTGTCTCAAAACAATACAAACAAAGATGAAGCGTTATCTGCTTTAGAAGTTTTAGGCTTTATGAAAAAACAATCGGAACGCGTGGTCGAAAAAGTAGTTACATCTCACCCAGATGCCACGGTAGAATTTATTATAAAAGAAGCCCTCAAAAACCTATAATACATTTGAAAACCTCAACCTATAAATCATATTTTAAAAGACTTTTTTTAGTAGTCCTTTTTTCGAATTGTGCTTCAAGTGTGTTTGCACAACAACCCACGACCGTTAGAGACTCTACGTCTACAACATTTTCATTTGGAAAATTAGACACTCCAGACCCGAGCAGTATTGAGAGTAAATACACTTACGACCCCTTAACGGATCGCTATTTTTACACCTCCTCCATTGGAAACTTTAATATCAACTACCCCGTTATATTAACGCCTAAAGAATTCCAAGACTTAGTCGTTAAAGAAAGTTTAAAAGCCTATTACAAAGAAAAATTAGATGCGGTTGACGGAAAAAAAGAAGGTTCTGAAAAAGCGAAGAAAAATCTAATCCCGGATATGTATGTCAACTCCAAATTTTTTGAAACCATTTTTGGAGGAAATACAATTACGGTCGCCCCACAAGGGTCTGTAGAAATGGATTTAGGAGTCATGTACTCCAAACAAGAAAACCCTTCTTTTTCGCCACAAAATCAAAGTAATCTTACCTTTGATTTTGACCAACGAATAAGTTTGAGTTTGCTGGGAAAAGTAGGGACTCGATTACAAGTCAATGCAAACTATGATACCCAATCTACGTTCGACTTTCAAAACATTGTTAAGTTAGAATACGACCCTTCAATCCCTGGTTTAGGAGATTTGAGTGATTTGAATGATCTAAAAGATAAGCGATCGGTTGGTGGCGGCGAAGACTCTATTTTGAAAAAATTAGAAGTTGGTAATGTAAGCATGCCATTAAATAGTTCGCTGATTTCGGGAGCCCAAAGTCTTTTTGGAGTTAAAACAGAATTACAATTTGGGAAAACGAGAATTACAGGGGTGTTTTCTGAGCAACAGTCGGAGACACGAACCGTCGTTGCACAGGGTGGAGGGACCTTAGAAGATTTTGAATTTTTTGGATTGGATTATGATGAAAACAGACACTTTTTTCTAGGGCACTATTTCAGAGAATCTTACGATGAAGCCCTTGAAAATTACCCGTTCATCAACTCCCAAGTTCAAATTACAAGAGTCGAAGTATGGGTTACAAACCGTACCAATCGAACCGAAAATATCCGAAATATAATTGCATTACAAGATCTAGGAGAAGCGTCAAGAATAGGATTAAATCCGATTCCTGGCGACTTTTTAAATCCTGACAGCTTTGTAATTAGGGACTCCAACACGCTTCCAAACAACAAAAACAATAATTTTGATCCCGCAGAGATAGGCGAGGCGGGCTCACAGTTAAGTAGCGCGATAAGAGATATTGCAACGGCCCAAGCCGGGTTTTTATCGCCAGGTGTCAATGAAGGGTTTGATTATGGAAAGTTAGAAAACGCAAGAAAACTAACCCAAGGAAATGAGTTTACTGTCAACCCTCAGTTAGGATATATCTCCTTAAGTCAACGCCTTCAAAATGATGAAATTTTAGCCGTAGCTTATCAATATACTATTGGAGAAGAGGTGTTTCAAGTAGGAGAGTTTGCAAATGATGGACTTAGTGCCACGGATACGGGTGTGGATGGAGCAACCGGCAACCAAACGGTTACCAATCAGAGTTTGGTCCTAAAAATGTTAAAAAGTGCGGTCACCGATGTCAAGCTTCCAGTTTGGGATTTGATGATGAAAAACATCTATAACTCTGGCGCGTATCAATTATCTCAAGAAGATTTCCGATTGAATATTTTTTATAACGAAACCTCCGCACTTAATTTTATTACCCCAGTAGGAACCACACCATTTCCCGATCCAACAGCCAATGCCGATCCTATTAATGAAACGCCTTTAATTCGACTCTTTAACTTTGATAAATTAAATTTTAATAATGATCCCCAAAACAAAGGCGATGGATTTTTTGATTTTGTGCCAGGGATTACCGTCATTCCTCAAAACGGTAAAATTGTCTTTACGAAAGTAGAGCCATTTGGAGATTATCTTTTTGAAACCTTACGACTCAAGGCTTCTGAAGATTATGACGGCGATGAAGCCGTTTCAACGGATTATAACCAAAATCAGGCAAAATACGTTTATAGATCGCTTTATAAAAGCACCAAGACAGCCGCTTTACAAGACAGTGATAAGAACAAATTTTTGATGCGTGGTCGCTACAAATCTACAGGTGGGTCTGGAATTCCTATTGGAGCGTTTAATGTCCCAAGAGGTTCTGTAAAAGTGACTGCGGGTGGACGTGTGCTGGTTGAAGGCGTCGATTATACGGTTAATTATCAGATTGGAACGGTTCAAATTTTAGATCCTTCATTGCAAGCGTCTAACACACCGATTCAAGTGTCAGTTGAAAATAATGCTGTGTTTGGACAACAAACCAAACGATTTACAGGGTTTAATATTGAACATCAGTTTAATGAAAACTTTGTCCTAGGTGCGACCGTTTTAAACCTCAATGAACGCCCCATTACTCAAAAAGCAAATTATGGTACTGAACCCATAAACAATACAATTTTTGGGTTTAACGGAAACTATTCCACTGAAGTTCCTTTTTTAACCCGACTCGCTAA
This sequence comes from Formosa sp. Hel1_33_131, assembly GCA_949499105.1. Lineage (GTDB taxonomy): Bacteria > Bacteroidota > Bacteroidia > Flavobacteriales > Flavobacteriaceae > Hel1-33-131. The sequence goes on from CATEFX010000031.1 coordinate 8,348, forward strand.
CAAGCTTCCAAATATTGATACTGACGCGCTGTCTAATTTATCGCTTCGAGGCGAATTTGCCTACCTCAAACCAGGGGCACCAAAAGGCGTTGATTTTGACAGTGAAGCAACGTCATATATTGACGATTTTGAAGGCTCACAAAATGGCATTAGTTTATTAAGTCCACAATCGTGGTTTTTATCAAGTCGACCTATAAAACTTGGGCGTACCTATTCACAAGGGAATGAAGATGCTTTGGACTATCAAAATGGATTTGATCGCGCCCACCTAAACTGGTATACCGTAGATCCTATATTCTATAGTGGTCAACGTCCGGGTGGAATTTCTGACGATGATATTTCTGATTTGTACACCCGCCGTGTTTTTATTAATGAATTATTTCCACAAGAAGATTTAGTGACCGGGCAATATTCGGTGATTAATACACTCGATTTAGTTTACAACCCCACCGAAAGAGGGCCGTATAACTACCAAGAGGGGGCTGAAGATGGTGTTTTAGAAAAACCAAAAGAGAGTTGGGCAGGAATCACCAGACAGCTCACCTCTACAGATTTTGAGCAAGCCAACGTAGAGTATGTCGAGTTTTGGCTCATGGATCCTTTTTTAGACAACACCTCAAATCCAGGTGGGAAATTGGTGTTAAACTTAGGAAACATTTCTGAAGATGTGATTAAAGATGGACGCAAACAATATGAAAACGGGTTACCCGAAGATGGGAATATAGGCTTTTTACCACAATCGGATTGGGGTACGGTCACTCCGCAAAATCAATCGTTGATTTATGCCTTTTCGTCACAAGGCGAAGATCGTGCCCGACAAGATGTTGGATTGGATGGCTATAATGATTTTGAGGAACAAACTATAACCACGTCTGATGCACAATTTTCGGCCTTTCAACCCCTTCCAGATCCCGCCAATGATAATTATCAATATTATTTGAATACAGAAGGTGATATCTTTGAGCGGTATAAAAAATACAATGGCTTGGAAGGAAATTCTCCAGACACATTTTCGGAGACCAATCGGGGCTCAACGCCACAACCCGATGTCGAAGATATCAACCGTGATAATACCATGAATACGATTGATAGCTATTACGAATATGAAATTGGGATCAGTTCTATGGACTTTAATGATGCGAACAACCCTTATATTGTAGACCGAAAGTCGATCGCTAGTATTACATTACCTAATGGTTCGACCGCTAAGACGATTAACTGGTATCAATATCGAATTCCATTATCCGAATTTACAAACGAACAGGGAGGGATTTCCGATTTCAGATCCATTCGCTTTGCGCGCTTGTATTTGAAAGATTTTTCTGAAACCACGGTGCTTCGTTTTGGAACCTTAGATTTAGTACGAAGCGATTGGCGTCGTTATCAATTATCGTTGGATGAAGAATCAAATGCCGCGACGAAACTCGACCCGACCAATCTTAGTGTTGGGATTATAGGCGTTCAAGAAAATGATGGCAGCTATGTGCCACCACCTGGAGTGGTCCGCGAACAATTAAATAATAACAACTCAATTATCCGTCAAAATGAACAGTCGTTGGTGGTGGATGTTTGTGAGTTGGAGCCTGAAGATTCCAGGGCAGTTTTCAAAAACATTAATGTGGACATGCGTCAGTATAAAAAACTAAAAATGTTTATCCATGCTGAAGATGGAGAATCCGGGAGTTTTGACGAAGGAAACCTCGTTGCATTTATAAGAATGGGGAATGATTTTACCCAAAATTATTATCAATTAGAAATCCCTTTACGGAAATCATCGGGTGCCACGGGTGCTTCAGAAAACGAGGTTTGGCCAGAATACAATGAGATTAACATCCCCCTTGAATTTCTCGAACAGATAAAAGCCTTGGGAATCAGTTTAGGAACATTAGGGAATGAAAACCCTGTTTTTTACAATGTCATTGATGGCGAATTACAAGAAACGCCAGTAGGTGAGTTTGATTCGTTTTCGATGAGTTCTGATGAGGCGCCTTTTGAGCAGCGAATTGCGGTGAAGGGAAATCCAAACTTTGGAGATATTAGAACCCTAATGCTTGGGATTAAAAATATTGGCCCAACAAACCAATGTGCCGAAGTTTGGTTTAACGAACTCCGATTGGCCGATATGGACAACGAAGGTGGTTGGGCAGCCGTTATGAGCATGGATACAAACATTGCGGACTTCATGAACATCAACGCCAATGCCAAACGAACTACGACTGGTTTTGGAACTTTGGAACAAGGACCAAATGAACGGAGTCGTGAAGATTTGAAACAATACGATGTTGTAACCAACATAAACGTGGGTCAGTTACTACCAAAAAAATGGGGCTTAGAAATCCCTTTCAATTATGGGCAAAGTGAAACATTAATCACCCCAGAGTACGACCAACAATATAAAGATTTAAAGCTGCAGTCGCGTTTAGATGCGGCCACAAGTTCCGAAGAACGCGATCGAATCAAAAACCAATCGGAAGATTATACAAAACGTAAAAGTATTAACTTTATTGGGGTCCGAAAAAACCGCACAGGGGATGCAAAACCAAGAGTTTATGACGTTGAAAATTTGACTTTAAATTATTCGTTCAACGAGATGAAACATCGGGATTTTGAAATCGAAAATGCGTTGGATCAAAATGTACGTGTCGGGGGCAATTACAGTTATAGCTTTAGTCCGTTAAAAATTGAGCCATTCAAGAAAAATGATTCTTTATTTACCGGTAAATACTGGCAACTTTTAAAAGATTTCAATTTCAATTTATTACCAACCAACCTATCGGTAAACTCCGATTTTAATAGACAATTTAACAGTCAGAAATTTAGAGATGCAGATTTAGGGGTTAGCAATTTAACGGTCGATGAACTGATTCGGAGAAATTACACGTTCGATTTCCAGTACACCGTTAATTACAGCATCACAGATGCGCTACGGGTTAACTTTACAGCTGCCAATAATAACATTGTTAGAAATTATTTTGTGGACGATAATTTAAAAGGAGATCAAGACCCAAGTTTAGGCGTGTGGGATCGGTTTTTTGATTTTGGAGACCCCAATAGGCATACCCAACAATTAGGCATTAATTATGAGTTGCCATTTAAAAAAATACCGACACTGAATTTCTTAACTTCCAACTATACTTATTCGGGAGATTTTCAATGGAATAAAGGCTCTGATTTATTTAGAGAGATTGAGATTAAGGGTTCAACCTATGACCTTGGGAATTCTATTTCTAATGCAAGTCAGCACAACCTGAATTCGCAGATGGATATGCGAAAACTATATCGATATTTGGGTTTAAAAAATACATCTAACAAAAGAAAGGCGTCCAAAAAATCCAAAAAATTTAATTTAAAAAATGTGGGTCTTGGGTTACTTACAAGTGTGAAACGGATGCAGGTCAACTATTCGGAAAGTAATAGTACGTTTTTACCTGGTTACATTCCAACGCCTGGATTCTTAGGAACCCTTAAACCTACGGCTGGTTTCACCTTTGGAAGTCAACGTGACATTCGTAGGATATCTGCTCAGAATGGCTGGTTAACGACTTATGAGGATTTTAATCAACAATATTCAGAGACCCATAATCAAAACTTAGATTATGTGATAAATATGGAGCCCATCAAAGATTTAAAAATTGATTTAACAGGTGGAAAAACCTATGCGAGCAGTTTAAACGAAAATTTTCATGCAGCGAAGGACACTAATGGAGATGGTCTGATAGATTATACTTCATTATTTCAAAATACGTTTGGAAATTTCAATATCTCAACCTCGCTCATCAAGACCGCTTTTAGTCAAAGTGATGAAACGAATTCAGTGCCTTTTGAGGAATTCAAAAGCAATCGTTTGGTGATCGCCAATCGTCTCGCTCAGGACTTTTATGGCGCCAACCCGATTACTACCGATGCAGAAGGCTATCCTGAAGGCTTTGGGAAAAACAGTCAAGCCGTTTTATTGCCTGCGTTTTTAGCAGCTTACTCAGGTAAAAAATCCAATAAAATAAGTCTGGATGCTTTTAGAGACATTCCAATTCCGAATTGGACCTTGAAATACACCGGCTTTATGAAAATGAAGTGGTTCAAGAAAAGGTTCAAACGTTTTTCAATCACCCACGGCTATAACGCGTCTTATACCATCAATCAATTCCGAACAAATTTAGATTATAATGCTGCAGATTCCAATGTAAACTATGCAGATCAGAGTCCAAAAACTAAAGATCTATCTGGGAATTTCAAAGCTCAAACCTTATTTAGCAATGTAAACTTAGTGGAGCAATTTAGTCCCTTAGTTAAGATAGATTTTGAAATGAAGAGTTCTGTCAAAGTTTCGACAGAAATTAAAAAAGACCGTAGTTTATCTTTAAGTTTTGATAATAATCTTTTGACGGAAATTCAGGGTTACGAATATATTTTTGGACTTGGGTATCGAATTAAAGATCTTAAATTCAAAACAAAATTAGCTGGGAAAAAAAAGACAGTAAAAAGTGATTTGAATATGAAGGCCGATGTTTCGGTTCGAAACAATAAAACGATCATTCGCTATCTCGATTTAGAAAACAATCAAGTGAGTGCAGGTCAAACCATTTGGAGTTTAAGGTATGCAGCCGACTATGCGTTTAGCAAAAACCTAACGGCGATATTCTATTTTGATTATGCGTTCTCGGAATATGCAATTTCAACCGCCTTTCCACAAACGACGATTAGATCTGGATTCACACTTCGTTACAATTTTGGAAATTAAACACAAACCATATTAACCAAGATATCATTATGAATATTCCATCCGAACTAAAATACACAAAAGATCACGAATGGGTCAAAATCGACGGCGACATTCTCACTGTTGGCATTACTGATTTTGCACAAGGCGAACTTGGCGACATTGTATACGTAGAAGTAGAGACGCTTGATGAGGCATTGGAAGCGGATGCTGTTTTTGGAACGGTAGAAGCCGTTAAAACGGTCTCAGATTTGTTTTTGCCAGTGGCAGGAGAAATTATTGAGTTTAATGACTCCTTAGAAGATGAACCCGAAAAAGTAAATGAAGACCCTTACGGCGATGGCTGGATGATTAAGTTAAAGGTTGAGGACCCTACAGATTTAGAAACACTTCTTAGTGCGGAAGATTATAAAGTGTTGATTGGTGCTTAAAAATAAACTCGTATACATAACTACCATTATATATACCTTAGCGATTATCGTTTTGAGTTTTATCGATCTCCAAGAAATACCAGAACTTCACACAGGGTTTGATGATAAAATATTTCATTGTATTGCCTATGCTATTTTTTGTTTGCTGTGGTATCTCATGTTTGAGGCTTTACAAATGAAGTCAAGTTTAATGCTCTCAATAGCACTATCCATCGTTTTTGGAGGATTAATTGAAATTTTACAAAGTAAATTATCTACTTATCGGTCCACAGAATTTTTCGATCTGTTGGCCAATACACTTGGAGTGGTTTTAATGGCTCTAGTCATAAGGCTAAAAAAAAGTTATAATTAAAAACTCCGAAACTTCTGCGTTGTTGTTTATTTTTTAATTAATTTAACGCTCGAAAAATTAACCAATATGAAACTTAAGAAAAACGCTGAAGCAGACGTGAGTCGAAATGGGTCCATCTATTTTGCAGTCGGATTGGCATTAATGATGTTTTTGACATACAACACGATCAATTATAAAACGTACGATAAGTCGTTAATTGATATTGGAAAATTAGATTTAGATGCTGATCTAGACGAAGAAATTCCATTACTAGATCAAATCAAGCCACCACCACCACCTCCCCCGCCACCCGCTGCGCCAGAGGTTATTGAAATCGTGGAAGATGAAGAAGAGGTTGAAGAAACCGTAATTGAGTCTACAGAGACCGATCAAGAAGAAGAAATTGAAATCGAAGACATTGAGATTGAAGAAGTCTATGAAGATGTTGAGGTTCCTTTTTCTGTCATCGAAAATGTTCCAGAATATCCAGGTTGTGAAAAAGGATCTAATACTGAAAAACGTAAGTGTATGTCCGCTAAAATTGCAAAATTTGTACAACGAAAGTTCAACACAGATTTAGCGGGAGACTTAGGACTCTCAGGAAAACAACGTATCAGTGTGATTTTTAAAATTAATAAAAATGGAGATGTTACTGGAGTTCGCTCAAGAGCACCACACCCTCGATTAGAGAAAGAAGCGGCGCGTGTGATCAATATGTTGCCAAAGATGAAGCCAGGGCGTCAACGTGGAAAAGCTGTGATTGTTCCTTACTCTCTACCAATTACGTTTCAAGTACAAGACTAAGGATTTTATTTATTTGAATTTAAATCCCGCCTCGGCGGGATTTTTTGGTATAATATTTGTGGTGTTTATCGTAGTTTAACCTTAAATATCACACTATGAAATCTCCTCCAGACCCATCTCGGTCGCGTTTACCAAAGAAAGATCCTAAATCAGATGTCAGTAGAAATGCAGCTATCTATTTTTCTATGGGATTACTTTTAATGCTGTTTATTTCCAATCAATCGATTAATTACAAGTCCTACGATAAGTCTGCCATTGATATTGGTGCTTTAAATCTTGATCAAGAAATTGAAGAGGAAATTCCTATTATCGAACAAATAAAGACCCCGCCGCCGCCGCCGCCGCCGCCGCCAGCAGCACCTGAAGTCATTGAAATCGTAGAAGATGAGGCAGAGGTTGAAGAAACGGTCATTGAAACTTCTGAAACTGACCAAGAAGAGGAAATTGTTGAAGTGGAAGAAGTAGAGGTGGAAGAAGTTGAAGAAGATGTTGAAGTCCCCTTTGCTGTGATTGAAAACGTTCCTGTATTTCCAGGCTGTGAAAAAGGGTCCAACAAGGATAAAAAAAATTGTATGTCTGCTAAAATCTCAAAATTTGTCAATGATAAATTTAATTCAGAAGATCTAGCGACTGATTTGGGTTTAACAGGGAGACAACGTATCAGCGTCATTTTTAAAATCGACAAAAACGGAAATATAACCAATGTGAGGTCGAGAGCCCCACACCCAGCATTAGAGAAAGAAGCGGCGCGAGTTATCAAGTTGTTGCCAAAAATGAAACCAGGCCGCCAGCGTGGGAAAGCGGTGATTGTTGCTTACACCTTACCGATTGTATTTGATATTCAAGAGTAATAAACAGCTGTTTATGAAATCCAAAATCCTGCCTCGGCGGGATTTTTTTACACTATTTTAGGTATAGATACCGTTTTTCATAATCAATTATAGCATTCCCTTTTTTAAGAATATCGGCCCCCAGAATCCCATCTACTGGAGAAGCGTCTATAGAGTCAAACGCATCGTTCACATAACTTAAATCTATTAAAGCAATAGGGACCTGGTTTTTTTTCCAATCACCAATTTGAATCATATTATTTTTGGACAGTAACGTATCAATTGTATCAGGTCCAGCGCCACGGGCCTTAATAACTGAAACCTCAGAATTTAGTTTAAATTTCTCTCCAAGTTTAACATCTACAAAAGACGAGGAAGCTCCCGTATCTAAAATGAACAACCCTTTGACACGATTAATTTTTAAAATAATCTTAAAATGATTTGATGCAATAGGGTGCATTTTAATTTTCAAATACGATTTTTTTGATAAATATTCAGATAATGGAGGTATTGTTGTTTTCAAAGCAAATTATTTTTCACAAATATACTATTCAAAATCTTACTTTTGCAACATGACAATCACAGATACACATACCCATCTCTATAGTGAAGCATTTGATGAAGATAGAACAGAGGTCATTGAGCGTGCAATAGCTGCAGGAGTGACTCGATTTTTTATTCCTGCAATTGATTCTACTTACACAGAGTCAATGTACGCATTAGAGAAATGCTATCCAAAGCACATGTTTTTAATGATGGGGCTTCATCCAACACATGTTAAAGAGAACTATTTAGAAGAGCTCACACATGTTAAACAGCAACTACGCTCTCGAAAATTTGTGGCCATTGGTGAAATTGGTATTGATCTTTACTGGGATAAAAGCACTTTACAAGCGCAACAAGAGGTGTTTAGAGCACAAATTCAACTGGCAAAACACTATAAATTACCCATCGTCATTCATTGTCGAGAGGCCTTTAATGAGATTTTTGAGATCCTAGAAGCCGAAAAAGGCCCTGATTTATTTGGAGTATTTCATTGTTTTACAGGAACTTTTGAGCAAGCGCAGCAAGCCATTTCGTATAACATGAAACTAGGAATAGGGGGCGTGGCTACTTTTAAAAATGGAAAAATTGATCAATTTTTGAATCAGATAGATTTAAAGCACCTCGTTTTAGAGACAGACGCTCCTTATTTGTCACCGGTGCCTTACCGGGGCAAACGAAATGAAAGCAGTTATATACTGCAAGTATTAGAGAAATTGTCTGATATTTATAAAGTATCAAACGAGTTTATTGCAGATGCCACAACCCAAAACTCAAAAGAGGTGTTCAAACAATGATGAGATGAAACGACAAATTTTATTAATATATACGGGTGGAACCATAGGGATGATTAAAGATCCAATAACGGCGACCTTACAAGCATTTGATTTTGCGTCTTTATTAGAAAAAATTCCAGAATTGAATTTATTAGACTGCGATATTAAAACAGTCTCTTTTGAAACCCCTATAGATTCTTCTAATATGAATCCCTCTCATTGGATTTCAATAGCGACGATCCTGGAAGAAAATTATGCAGCATTTGACGGTTTTGTGGTGCTTCATGGCAGTGACACGATGAGTTACTCGGCATCTGCACTTAGTTTTATGTTAGAAAACCTTTCGAAACCAGTCATTTTTACCGGCTCACAACTGCCCATAGGAGATTTACGAACGGATGCCAAAGAAAATTTAATCACTTCCATTCAAATAGCAGCATTACGAAACAACAATATCGCCGTAGTCAAAGAAGTTGGCTTATATTTTGAATATAAACTATATAGAGGGAATCGAACAACTAAAATTAATGCCGAACATTTTCAAGCATTCGCCTCTTTAAACTTACCAGCGCTCCTGAGTTCGGGGGTTCATCTAAAGGTTCACCATGAATTATTGTTTAAAAACTATTCGCAAGCACCTTTGGTAGTTCATAAAGATTTAGATACCAATGTGGCGCTAATCAAGCTGTTTCCTGGAATCACAGCGAATGTATTAGAATCTATTTTAGAGATTTCAACCCTAAAAGCAGTTGTCATTGAAACCTATGGAAGTGGGAATGCGACGACAGAAGATTGGTTTTTGCAAGCGATCGAAAAGGCATTATCTAAAGGACTCTATATAATTAATGTCACACAATGTGCTGGTGGGAGTGTTCAGATGCATCAGTATCAAACGGGGAAACTACTTGAGAAACTGGGCGTTATCTCTGGAAATGATATGACCACAGAGTCTGCCATCACAAAATTAATGCACATGTTGGGGCTTAAGATTCCAAGAAATAGGTTCAAAACAGTTTTTGAAACCGGCCTTCGAGGTGAAATATCCTAAATTTAGCCCTCAAAAATTTTAGCAATCAAACTATTTTTTCTTTATTTGACCTGCTCAAAACAAAACTAGAGAGGTGGCCGAGTGGTCGAAGGCGCACGCTTGGAAAGCGTGTATACGGCAACGTATCGAGGGTTCGAATCCCTTCCTCTCTGCAATTGCCCCCAAAACAGCCCCTTAGGGTTGATTTCCGACAAAATTCCCCAACTTTTAATCTTTTTTTAAATAATTTACTGAGTTTTGTCATTTTTATTTTTGTAATTCCATTTTTTTTATATCTTTAACATCTTAACTAATAATATTATTTTTAATAAAATCAAGAATAGAACAATGAAAAGATTATTTCCAATTCTAGCTATCGCATTCGTGATGGCATTCGGGTCTGTAAGTGCAACTTCATACACGAACGTGAACTCTATTGTAACCACAATTGTAAATCCAGTACAAGATGATGCGGCCTCTGCCGATGCAGAGTCTTTAGGATTCCACCAAGAACTTAAAAAACGATTTATTGAAGGAGGTCCTGGTTTTATGGGCATCGTTTTACTATGTCTTATCTTAGGTCTTGCAATTGCCATTGAAAGGATTATTTTCTTAAATCTTTCAACAACCAATTCAAAAAAATTAACTGATGATGTTGAAAGTGCTTTAGCATCAGGAGGTTTAGATGCCGCTAAGGAGGTTTGTAGAAATACAAAAGGGCCTATCGCATCAATCTTTTACCAAGGTTTAGACCGCGCCAACGAGGATTTAGACTCTGCTGAAAAAGCAGTGGTTGCTTACGGAGGTGTTCAAATGGGACAGTTAGAGAAAAATGTTTCTTGGATCTCATTATTTATCGCTTTAGCGCCAATGTTAGGGTTTATGGGAACTGTAATTGGAATGATTCAAGCCTTTGATAAAATTGAAGCTGCTGGAGATATGCAACCATCACTTGTTGCTGGAGGTATTAAAGTAGCCCTACTAACAACTGTATTTGGTCTTATTGTTGCTATTATCTTACAAGTCTTTTACAATTACATCATTTCAAAAATTGACAGTATTGTAAACGATATGGAAGATGCCTCTATATCTTTGATGGATATCTTGGTTAAAAATAAAAAATAATAACACCTCAATACTAAATCAGATAATTATGGATTTACAAAAATTATTGAAGATTGTAGCTATTGTCATCGGTGTGATTTCAGTCTTTTTCCTCGGAAGTATAATTTCTACTGGAGATGAAGCTGTAAAAGCAGGCGAAAGTAGCTCTACAATTAACACCTTTATGTATGTGTCTTATGCTATTCTAGCTATTGCCGTATTGATTGTATTAGTTTTTACAATAACTAATTTAGTTTCAAATACTGCAGGATTCAAAAACACACTTATGGGCGTAGGCGCTTTTGTTGTACTGTCATTACTTTGTTACTTTGGCTTTGCAAATGGCGTTGACACACCTCTTAAAGATGGTGATATACTATCTGCCAATGGCTCTAGACTAGTAGGAGCTGGGTTGTACTTATTCTATTTCTTAGCAGTTATTGCTGGTGGAATTATGTTAGGCTTTGGAATTAAAAAAATGGTAAAATAATATGGCTAAGAGATCCGCACCAGAAGTGAATGCCGGTTCAATGGCCGATATCGCTTTCTTACTATTGATTTTTTTCTTGGTCACAACGACCATTGAAAAGGATTCTGGTATTAATCGAAAACTTCCTCCTATGGAAGAAGAAGATCAACCAGATGTTATCATCAAGCAGAAAAATATTTTCACAGTACTTCTCAATGGTAAAGATCAATTACTTGTCGAAGATGAACTCATGGAAATTAAAGATTTGAGAGTTGCCGCTGTTGAGTTTTTGGATAACAATGGCGATAAGTCTTGTACCTATTGTCAAGGGCCTAAAGATCCAACATCATCCGATAATCCAGATAAAGCAATTATATCATTAAAAAACGAACGTGAAACATCGTATGCAGCTTATATTTCTGTTCAAAATGAATTAGTAGCAGCTTATAATGTACTTCGTAACAGAAGAGCTCTTGAACTCGGTCCTCAACAAGGATTCAGAGAAATGAACTTTGTAGAAATGCAACAAAACTATAAGGATGCTCGTTTTGTAGGAAATAAAGTCAAGTTAAAAGCTTTGATCGATCAGATTAAATTAGAGTTTCCACAGAAACTTTCTGAAGTTCAGTAGATTAACCTAAAAGAAACAAAATGTCAAAATTTAAAAAGAAATCAGACGGAGGTATACCAGCCATTTCAACGGCTTCGCTTCCAGATATCGTATTTATGTTGCTATTCTTTTTTATGGTGGCTACTGTAATGCGTGAAAATTCGCTTAAAATTCAAAATGCACTCCCTGTTGCAAATCAAGTTGAAAAACTTGATAAGAAAAACCCTGTTAGTTATATCTATATGGGAAAACCAAGCTCAGGCTATGAGAAATTTGGAACGGAAGCAAGAGTTCAATTGAACGATCAGTTTGCAGACCTTAAAGAAGTAGGTGCGTTTATCAGCTCCGAAAGAGCGGCCCTTAGAGAAGAGTTAATTCCCTTTCTTACCGTTGCACTTAAAGTTGATAAAGATGCTAATATGGGAATCGTAGGGGATGTAAAGCAAGAGCTTAGAAAAGTGAATGCACTTAAAATTAACTATACAACAGGAGTCGGTGATGCGATGACCAACATCAAATAACCACACTTTAAAATAATTAAAAAGGCATTCTATTTTAGAATGCCTTTTTTTATTTAATTTAGCGAAGGAATACAGATATAAACTATCCATGAAACATTGCTTTTTTTTATTTTCTTTCTTAATGTGTCTTCAAACTGTTTTTGGTCAATCTATCAAATCAGTATCCTTAGATTCTCTTTACAGAGAAGATCAATTGTATGTATCTGTGACCTATAATGCCTTGATTGATTTGCCAGAAGGGATGACTCAAAATAGTTTTTCTCCAGGGTTTCATTTGGGCATAATTAGAGATTTACCAGTAAATAAAACTCGAAATTTCTCATTAGGAATCGGGCTCGGATATTCTTATAATAGATTTAATCAAAACTTAAAAATTGACGAAACCTCTCCCCCTATATACACCATTGTTGAAGGAGGTAATTTTAACAAGAATAACTTTTCTCAACATCTTGTCGAGTTTCCATTAGAGTTTCGTTGGCGGACTTCTAATTCAGAAATATATAAGTTTTGGAGAATTTACACAGGATTCAAAGCAGCTTACGTGTTCGCCTCTAAATCTGTTTTTGAAGATGCTTCAGAACGCCTATATTCTAAAAATTTAAAGGGACTAAACCCCTGGCAATATGGACTGACACTCAGTGTAGGGTATAACACTTGGAACGGCTATATTTATTATGGTCTAAACCCTATTTTTGACACGGCTTCGACAACAAACCTTCAATCAATTGAAATCAATGCTTTGAAAATTGGTCTTATATTCTATATTTTATAACCAATTTTTTAAGAGTAGAAGTTGGGGGCTAACCCCAATAATGAGCCCTACGACAAGTTCCCTTGCAGTGTGTGCATTCAGATGCAACCGCGAACTAACCATAGCGCCCATCATAATAACAAAGACTACAAATGCACTACTAACTGAATAACTATAATGTAGGTTTATGAGCACTATAAAGATGAATGCGCTACTGGTACTCATCATATTAATACTAGTTTTAAATTTTAGTAAAGCCAATACAAGCCCCATCAAAATCGTTATTACAATTCCCAATAAAAAATAATGTAATTCGACACATATAGACTCTGGTAAAACATAAACACTCAGGTACCCAATGATCATACTATTTAAAAGTAATGGCCAAATCCGTTCTTTTGAAGTTTTTAAGTGTATGGTTTGTACTTTATTTAATTTATTCAAAATAAAATACAATACGAGCGGTAATAAAACGCTTAAACTAATAATAGAAATCAACCAATAACTGATTTTTAGTGGAGAATAATCTTTGGGAGTGACCGAAAAATAATATACAGCCCCCATCCACGGCATCAATAAAGGATGAAACAAATAAGAGATACTTTTTAGAAAGGACGTTAACATAGGTAGATTTAGTTCTCGTAATATTACTAAAAAAATAGTATATATTAGAAATGTAAAGTTAAAATTGATCGCTCAATTTCAAGAATACCATCAAAACGCAAAATGACCGCCTTTATTCGTCGCCTTTTTGTTAAAATTTCTTAATTTTGCGACCTTAATAACAATGAACAATGAGCGCGACATTTCCTGATTATAAAGGACTTAACTTACCAAACATTGCAGATGAAATGCTGAAGTTTTGGGAAGACCATGATATATTTAACAAAAGCATCACCACTCGAGACGGAAAAACACCTTATGTTTTTTTTGAAGGACCTCCTTCCGCAAATGGTTTACCAGGTGTACACCATGTCTTAGCGCGTGCGATTAAAGATATATTTCCACGCTATAAAACAATGAAGGGATTCCAAGTAAAGCGTAAGGCAGGGTGGGATACCCATGGTTTACCGATCGAATTGGGCGTTGAAAAAGAACTCGGAATTACCAAAGAAGATATTGGTAAAACTATTTCTGTGGAAGATTATAACGCAGCCTGTAGAAAAGCGGTCATGCGTTACACTGATATTTGGAACGACCTGACTCAAAAAATGGGGTATTGGGTCAATATGGAGGATCCGTATGTGACTTATGATCCAAAATACATGGAAAGTGTCTGGTGGTTATTAAAACAAATTTATAATAAAAACCTTCTTTATAAAGGGTATACGATTCAACCCTACTCACCTAAAGCAGGAACCGGATTAAGCTCCCACGAGCTGAATCAACCGGGAACTTATCAAGACGTTACAGACACTACAATTGTTGCTCAATTTAAAGCAACTACGGAGTCACTTCCTGAATTTTTACAAAACGAAGGTCCCATCTTATTTTTAGCTTGGACCACAACGCCTTGGACTTTGCCAAGTAATACGGCCTTAACAGTTGGTCCAAAAATTGAATATGTACTTGTCAAGACGTTCAATCAATACACTTTTGAAGCGGCCAATGTGGTCGTCGCAAAGGCATTGGTTGGAAAGCAATTTAGCGGAAAATTTAAAGAAGTTGATGCGATAGCTGGTTTAGAAGGCTATCAGTCATCAGATAAAGCCATTCCATTCTATGTTGTAAAATCCTTTATCGGGAAAGATTTGGTCGGAATTACATATGAGCAATTGCTCGATTATGCTTTACCACATGACCATCCAGAAAATGCGTTTCGAATTATCTCAGGCGATTTTGTAACCATTGAAGACGGAACAGGGATTGTACATACTGCTCCAACATTTGGTGCTGATGATGCGATTGTTGCCAAACAAGCCAGTCCCGAAATTCCGCCATTATTGGTAAAAGACAAGGACGATACTTTAGTGCCATTGGTAGATTTACAAGGACGTTTTAGACCCGAAGTCGCAGAATTCGCAGGACGTTATGTTAAAAACGAATATTATCCAGAAGGGGAATCCCCAGAAAGATCGGTAGATGTCGAATTAGCGATCAAGTTAAAAATAGAAAACAAAGCCTTTAAGGTAGAAAAATATAAGCACAGCTATCCAAACTGCTGGCGAACAGATAAACCAATTTTATATTATCCATTAGATTCTTGGTTTGTAAAAGTAACTGATGTCAAAGATCGCATGTTTGCATTAAATCAAACAATTAATTGGAAACCAAAAAGTACTGGAGAAGGCCGTTTTGGAAACTGGTTAGCAAATGCGAACGACTGGAATTTATCACGCTCTCGTTATTGGGGAGTTCCACTTCCTATTTGGAGAACAGAAGATGGGAAGGAAGAAATCTGTATTGGCTCTGTGGAAGAGTTAAAATCAGAAATGCAAAAAGCAGTACAAGCAGGGGTCTTAGAAAACGCCATTTTTGAAGATTTTGTAGTCGGAGATTATTCGCTTGAAAATTATGCTAAAATCGATTTACATAAAAATATTGTAGATGCCATTATTTTGGTATCTCCATCGGGACAGCCAATGCATCGCGAAAGTGATCTCATTGATGTGTGGTTTGATTCTGGAAGCATGCCTTACGCACAATGGCACTATCCATTCGAAAACAAAGACTTAATTGATCAAAACAAAGCATTTCCAGCTGATTTTATTGCGGAAGGTGTGGATCAAACTCGAGGTTGGTTTTATACCCTTCATGCGATTGGAACCATGGTTTTTGACTCTGTGGCGTATAAAAATGTTGTTTCAAATGGCTTAGTATTAGATAAAAATGGACAAAAAATGTCCAAACGATTGGGCAATGCAACCGACCCTTTTGAAACACTGTCAACTTATGGCGCAGATGCCACCCGTTGGTACATGATTAGTAATGCGAATCCATGGGATAATTTGAAATTTGACACAGAGGGAATCGAAGAAGTCAAACGAAAGTTTTTTGGCACTCTGTACAACACTTATTCATTCTTCACACTCTATGCTAATATCGATAAATTCAGCTATGCCGAGGCTGATATTCCCACTAAGGAACGTCCAGAAATTGACCGTTGGATTTTATCTGAATTAAACTCACTAACAGAAAAAGTAGATGCGTATTATGCAGACTATGAGCCCACCAAAGCGGCCCGAGTGATCTCCGAATTTACGCAAGAATACCTTAGTAACTGGTATGTTCGTTTGAGTCGAAGGCGTTTTTGGAAAGGCGAATATCAAACGGATAAGATATCTGCGTATCAAACCTTATATACATGTATGTTAACCATTGCTAAGCTGGGGGCGCCTATTGCACCTTTCTTTATGGACCGCTTGTACTTAGATTTGAATTCGGTGACCAATAAAGAGTCATTTGAAAGTGTTCATTTAGCCGATTTCCCATCTGTTAACACCTCTTTAATCAACAAAGATTTAGAGCGTAAAATGGAACAAGCACAAACGATTTCATCACTTGTATTGTCGTTAAGAGCAAAAGAAAAAATTAAAGTACGTCAGCCGTTACAGAAAATCATGATTCCTGTGAGTTCGGCGGCTCAAAAAGAAGAAATTTTAGCCATTGCAGACTTAGTGAAACACGAAGTAAATGTGAAAGAAATTGAACTATTAGAGGATGCTTCGGATATTTTAGTGAAACAAATAAAACCAAATTTTAAAGCGCTTGGGCCCCGTTTTGGGAAGGATATGAAGTTAATTGCAAATGCAATTAACAATTTGCAGCCAAGCGACATTAAACAAATTGAAGAAAATGGAGTTTTAGCTATTGAAATTAATGGAAAAAGCATTAATTTGGAGCGCAGAGATGTAGAGATTACCTCTCAAGATATCGAAGGTTGGTTAGTGGCCAATCAGGGTGCTGTGACGGTCGCATTGGATGTTACAATTTCGGAGGCTTTAAAAGATGAAGGAATTGCAAGAGAATTGGTCAATAGAATTCAAAATTTAAGAAAAGATTCTGGATTTGAAGTTACCGATCGCATCGAGGTTTTTTTACAAAAAGATGCTCACATTGAGAACGCTATAAAACAAAATTTAGACTATATAAAACTAGAAACATTAACGGAAGAACTACACCTGGTTACACAATTAGATAATGGAATAGAGGTAACTTTTGACACGATCGACACCAGGTTATTTATTCAAAAACCCTCATAATTATGTTAATTGAAAACACGAGTAGATATTCGGATGAAAATTTAGAAGAATTCAGAGTTCTCATTCATCTAAAAATAGAGAAAGCGCAACATGACTTAGAGTTAATTAAAAGTGCCTATATGAATGATTTAAACAACGGCACTGAAGATACCTCACCAACATTTAAAGCTTTCGATGAAGGCAGTCAAGTGATGAGTAAAGAGTCTAATTCGCAGTTAGCAATCCGACAAGAAAAATTTATTAGGGATCTTAAAAACGCCTTGATTCGAATTGAGAATAAGACCTATGGAATTTGTAGAGTCACCGGAAAGCTCATCAACAAAAAACGTTTGGAGTTAGTGCCACACGCCACTCTAAGTATTGAGGCTAAGAATATGCAAAAATAAGATGTCTAAAAAACTGGCGTTTTTATTAATAGTACTTATTCTTTTTATAGATCAAACCTCAAAAATATACATAAAAACTCATTTTGAGCTCGGTCAAGAATATAAGGTTTTTGATTGGTTTAGACTTTTTTTTATCGAAAACGAAGGGATGGCTTGGGGTGCTAAAATCAGTGATATCTCTTCTTATATATCCGATTCAACGGCCAAGTTAATTTTAACCATTTTTAGGATTTTTGCCGTATGCGGTATCGGGTATTGGTTGCATCAAAGTTTTAAAAAGTCGGCTTCTAAAATTCTTATAGGAGCTTTAGTGTTGGTGTTTTCTGGGGCGCTTGGAAATATTTTCGACTCTGTTTTTTATGGGATCTTATTTGATGGTAGTGTGGGGCAAACAGCGACTTTATTTCCTTCACAAGGCTATAGTAATGTATTTCATGGAAATGTTGTAGATATGCTTTACTTTCCCTTATTTAAAGGGTATTTCCCAGAATGGTTACCTTATATCGGTGGGCGCTATTTTTCTTTTTTTGATCCCGTTTTTAATATTGCTGATATGGCAATCAGTACAGGAGTTGGATTGCTTTTAGTATTTAATAAAAAAGTATTCCCAAAACCTTCAGTCAATTAAAACGTATACGTTTTATGTGGTGTAATACAATAATCTAAAGGGATATCGAAAGGCTCAATGTCTTTTATTTCAGCGTCTGCTTCAAAAAATGAAAGCCCAATTTTTAAAGTATCTTTTGAACAGTTTTTTAAAAACCCATCGTAAAATCCTTTTCCATACCCAACCCGATTTCCTAATTCATCAAAAGCCATGAGCGGAATAAACACCACTTCAATTTGTTGGTCACTTATCGGAATGCCATTTTTGGGTTCTGGGATGTTCCATCTGTTCAATTCGATACTCGTATTGTCTTGCAGTAATATATGTGACATCGTTTTTGTTTCAAAGTCAGTTTTTGAGAGCACAATGTGTTTGTCTTTTCCAGCAAGAACAGATAAAATAGGTTCTGTTTCTACTTCGTTTAAAGATTTAATAGTCAAAAATACATGAAAAAATGAACGATCCCATATTGGAAGTTTTAGCACATGATTCGCAATTAGAAGACTAGAGTCTTCTAATTTCTTTGGGCTTAAATTTGCTCGAAGCGCTTTGTATTTGGCTCTTAATTCTGTTTTCTTCACGCGCTAATATTCTTTATGCTTTACCCTGTTCAATATAGGTTATAATTGCTTTTGCAATATTTTTGTTTGAAACCTCCTCAATTCCTTCAAGTCCAGGGGTAGAGTTAATTTCCATCACTAAAGGGCCTCGATTTGACTGTAAGATATCGACGCCACAAATGGGGAGTTTTAGTTTTTTAGCCGCTTTAATAGCAAGTTCAATTTCCTCACCACTCAATTTATGGTACGTATAGCTTCCACCTCTGTGAAGGTTCGATCTGAATTCGCCTTTTTTTCCTTGTCGTTTCATTGCACCAACGACTTGACCATCCACGATAAAAGCTCTTAAGTCAGCTCCTTTGGCTTCGGCAATATACTCTTGCACTAAAGCTCTCGCTTCGAGCCCATTAAATGCTTCTAGTACCGATTCAGCGGCATTTTTTGACTCTGCTAAAACAACGCCAATTCCTTGAGTTCCCTCAAGTAGCTTGATGACTACAGGGGTACCACCAACCCGAGCAATTACGTTTTCTATATCGCGCGAGTAATTCGTAAAAACAGTTTTTGGCATGTCGACACCCGCTTTGGAAAGGTGTTGAAAACTTCGTAGTTTATCTCTCGATTGGAGAATGGCATTTGAGGATACAGTCGAAAACACATTCATCATTTCAAACTGTCTGACCACGGCACACCCATAATAGGTAATAGAGGCTCCAATACGTGGAATGATCGCATCCACATAATCGAGATATTTATCTTTATAAAAAACAGTCGGTTTTTCTTTTTCAATAATCAAATCACAATCCAAAGGATCAATGATTTCGACCTGATGATCTCTCTGTTCAGCTTCCTCGATAAGTCTTCGGGTTGAATAAAGATTTATATTGCGTGAAAGTATTACAATATTCATAACTGAATTGGATTTTACCCTTGCAAGATACTAAAAATGCAAATTCCATTTTTACAATCGTTGGAATTAATATACCTTTGAATTAATGACGCATTCTAATATAGAACTTCAACTACAAACCTTACCAAATACGCCTGGTGTCTATCAGTTTTACGACGCTTCGGGTGTGGTTATTTATGTTGGAAAAGCTAAAAACTTAAAAAACAGAGTTCGTTCCTATTTTAACAAAGTCCATGACTATGGAAAAACAAATGTTCTTGTTAAGAAAATAGTTGAGATTAAGCACATCGTTGTTGAGACCGAAACAGATGCGTTGTTGCTTGAAAATAATCTTATCAAAAAATACCAACCGCGGTACAATGTGCTGTTAAAAGATGACAAATCCTATCCATGGATTTGCATTAAAAATGAAGCGTTTCCAAGAGTCTTTCAAACCCGGCGCATGATCAAAGATGGGTCTGAGTATTTTGGACCCTATACCAGTATTAAAACAGTTTATACGCTTTTAGACCTTATCAAAGGACTCTTTCCATTGAGAACTTGTAAATACGATCTATCTAAAGAAAAAATAGTAAGTCAGAAATATAAAGTTTGTTTAGAATATCACTTAGGAAATTGTAAAGGAGCCTGTGAAGCTAAAGAGCACGAAGCGTCTTATTTGGAAAATATTGCAACGATTCGCGAAATTTTAAAAGGAAATTTTAAAAATTCAATTTCAGTTTTTAAAGCTCAAATGAAATCATTTTCAGAGAATTTAGAGTTTGAAGCGGCCCAATCCTTAAAAGAAAAACTACAAATTCTCGAAAACTATCAAGCCAAATCAACCATTGTGAATCCAAAGATTAGTAATGTTGATGTATTTTCAATTGTGAGCGACGAGAGCTATGCATATGTCAATTTTTTACAACTTTCTTACGGAGCAATCATTCGATCGCACACCATGGAATTGAAAAAGAAACTTCAGGAAACGGACCAAGCGTTATTAGAGTTAGCCATTACAGAAATACGCCAACGATTTGCGCTAGAATCTAAAGAGATTTATGTGCCTTTTGAAGTAAATTTAGGGGCTGGTTTTAAGATGACCATTCCCAAGGTAGGAGACAAAAAACAACTGATAGATTTGTCGTTGCGAAATGCTAAATATCAACGACTGGAACAATTAAAACAGGTTAAGATTACCGACCCCGACCGTCATGTAGAGCGAATTATGGCGCAGATGAAATCGGACTTGCGACTTTCAGAAGCCCCCACTCATATCGAATGTTTTGACAATTCAAATATTCAAGGGACCCACCCTGTTGCGGCTTGTGTGGTTTTTAAAAATGGGAAACCTAGCAAAAAGGAGTATCGTCATTTTAATATAAAAACAGTGGTGGGACCAGATGATTATGCGTCAATGACCGAGGTTGTATATCGACGCTACAAGCGGTTATTAGATGAAAAAGAACCCTTACCACATTTGATTATAATTGATGGAGGTAAAGGACAATTATCTGCTGCTTTAAAGAGTTTAGACGATTTAGAACTTCGTGGGAAAATTGCGATTATCGGAATTGCAAAACGTTTAGAAGAATTATTCTATCCAAATGATCCAATTCCCTTATATTTAGACAAAAAAAGTGAAACTCTAAAAATCATACAACAACTTCGAAATGAAGCCCACCGTTTTGGGATCGAACATCATCGCAATAAACGAAGTAAAACAGCTTTGAATTCCGAATTAGAATCGATTACTGGAATTGGTGAAAAAACGATTTTAGACTTATTAAAAAAGTTCAAATCGGTACAACGTGTTTCTTTCGCAGCCTTGGATGAATTAGAACAGGTAGTTGGAGTGTCAAAAGCTCGCATTATTTATAATTATTATCAAAAAAAATCAAGTGCGTAACTTACTAATCATATCATTTATTTTCTTATTCTCTTGGAGTTTTTCTCAAGAAAAAGAAGTTAAGAACCTTCGTGTCGGGTTGGTTCTTAGCGGTGGTGGCGCTAAAGGCTTAGCGCAAATAGGTGTGTTAAAGACCTTGGATAGCTTGGGTGTTCGCGTTGATTATATTTCTGGCACAAGTATGGGGTCTGTCGTTGGGGCATTGTATGCCTCTGGGTACACTGGAAAACAACTAGATTCAATTGTTAAAAAATTTGACTTCCAGACCCTAATTAATGATGAAGTACCACGAGAGTCAAAAACCTTTTTTGAACGTAAAAATGCCGAAAAATATGCTTTTTCACTTCCTGTAAATAACTTTAAAATCCAACTGCCTTCTTCAATTTCTAGAGGACAAAACATGTTTAATTTATTTACGAAACTAACATTAAATGTTTCTGGTGTTAATGATTTTAGTAAACTTCCCATCCCTTTTTATTGCATCGCAACCGATATGCAAACCGGGCAAGAAGTCATATTAGATCATGGAAATTTAGCGCAAGCAATCGCCGCGAGCAGCGCTCTGCCGACACTTTTTCAACCGATCACATTAAATAATAAATTATTGATGGATGGTGGAATCGTTAATAACTATCCCATTGAAGGCTTAAAATCCAAAAATTTAGATGTAATTATTGGGGTCGATGTCCAAGATCCATTACTAGACAAAAACCGTCTGAATTCCGTTTCAGACATTTTAATCCAAATCAATAATTTTAGTGCGGTTAAAGAGATGAAAGCCAAAGCCAAATTGACGGATATCTATATCCATCCAAACGTCAATGCGTATTCGCTTATTTCGTTCCAAGACAAAAATGAGATTATTAAAAATGGAGAAACAGCAACGGAAGAATTTTCAGAACAATTGAAAGCCATCGCAGCAGCCCAAAGTTATAAACCTGAACCCATTAATACGCCTCATTTTGATGAAATTAAAATTAATAAAATTGAAATTTCAGGGAATGAAAAATACACAGCCTCCTATATTTTAGGAAAGCTAAGATTTAGAAGCAATGAGATGATTACTTATGACGACTTTAGCAAAGGCGTTAATAATTTGGTGGCGACCAATAATTTTGATAGTTTTTTATATAAGTTTTCACCTTCCGATCAAGGCTATGATTTAATGGCGAAAGTTATTGAATCCAAAAACACAACCTTTATCAAGCTTGGTTTACACTATGATCAATTATATAAAAGCGCCGTTCTTTTAAACCTTACTAAGAAACAATTGTTTCTTAAAAATGACGTTTTGTCTTTAGATTTTATTCTTGGTGATAACAGCCGTTATAATTTTGACTACTATATTGATAAAGGCTTTTATTGGAGCGTAGGAATCAACTCTCGGTATATAGGGTTTAACCACTCTACCGACCCATCGGGGCTTATTAACACCATTAATTATCCATCCGTTGAAGAAATTCCGATGAATTTCAGGGATTTTACACATCAGTTTTTTGTTGAAACACTGGTTAAAAAGGACTTAGCTCTAAAGATTGGGTTAGAGTTAAAGAACTTAAAGATTGCCACCAACGATAATGCATTTTTATCTGTTTTTGATACGTCTGAATATAAATTTGAAGACAGTCACTTTTTTAGCGGATTTGGTACTTTAAAGATCGATACCATTGACAATAAGTTTTTCCCGACGAGCGGATTTGTCTTTGAAGGTGGGTTTCAGTACTATTTTGCATCTTCAAATTCCAACGGAAATTTTAACGACTTCTCAATTATTAAATCACAACTATCTAAAGCATTCAAAATCAATGATCAATTAGCACTTCATGTTGGGACAGAAGGCGGTTTTATTGTAGGAGATAGTAGTACGAAGGCCCTTCATTTTGGACTCGGGGGTTATGGTCAAAATTATTTCAATAATTTCTCCTCGTTTTATGGGTATGATTATTTAGAACTTATTGGGGATAGTTTTGTAAAAGCTTTTGCGACCTTAGATTATAAAGTCTTTAAGAATCATCATTTTAATATCTCCGCTAATTTTGCAAACATTGGAGAGGATATTTTTTTAAAAAGCGAATGGATCCAACCACCTTCCTACGGAGGCTATTCTGTGGGATATGGTTATGAGACAATTTTTGGACCGATAGAAGTCAAATATAACTGGTCTGAAGAAACCAAAAAAACTGGTTTTTTTGTAAATGTAGGGTACTGGTTTTGAAAAAATTGATAGCCACATCTAGTTCGCTGCTTTTTTGGAATAATAATTGCAAATTTGTTCTAAACATTAAGCGGTATGATTGATGTCGTAGAATTTTATCACCCATGGACAATGATTAATAGCGAAGAGTACGGGTCCGATAAAAAGAATAAATATAAACACATGAAAAAAAAAATATTTATAGTGTTGTTTTTGGCAAGTTTAGGCTTTTTAAATGCCCAACAAACCTCCTCTTTTGAGGCAGGCGAATGGCTAAAGTTTAAACTGAGTTATAGTGGCTGGATGAAAGCAGGAAACGCAACCCTTCAAGTTTCAGAAACGACCTACGCTAGTAAGCCAGTTTATAGAGTGGTTGCTAAAGGGTGGACAACGGGTCCTATTAAGTGGATTTTCAAGGTTCAAGACCACTACGAAAGCTATTTTGATAAGCAAACAGGGGCGCCTTATAAGTTTATTCGTGATATTGATGAAGGCGGTTATGTGAAAAATAGAATTATTGAGTTCGATCACAGCAACCAAAAAGCCCATATTACGGACATTAAAGACAGCACGAAAACCTCCGTTGATATCGGTAAAAATGTGCAAGATTTAGTCTCTGCTTATTACTATTTGAGAAATAATTATCAAACGAAAACAATTCAGATAAACGATATTGTAGCACTAGATATGTTTTTTGATAACGAAACGTTTAAGTTTAAATTAAAGTATTTAGGGAGAGAAACCATTCAAACGGCCTTTGGGAAAATTAAATGTCTAAAATTTAGACCCTATGTAATGGCTGGACGTGTGTTTAGCGAAGAAGAAAGTCTCACGCTTTGGGTGAGTGCCGACGAAAATAAAATTCCATTGAGAATAAAAGCTGACCTAAGTGTTGGTTCTTTACGCTCTGATTTAATCGCTCAAAAAGGGCTAAAATATCCTTTTGAAATTCAATTTTAATGAACAAAAACTCAAAAACCGACCAATTATCAAACAAACTGAAGGACAAATACCAGGCCATTCGCCAGGACCCAGACGTTTATTTAGAAGGCTTATTGTATAGTAAACCGATTACGTATTGGGATTATATACATACCGATGCGCTTCTGAGCTTACAAATTCAACGAACAGAATTTCCCGATGAGATGGTGTTTATTAGCTATCATCAAATCAATGAGCTTGTTTTTAAGATGATTCTTTGGGAAATTCGACAAGTCGCAGAAGCATCCCCCTTGAGTTTGTCGTTTTTTAAAGACAAACTCATGCGTATCAGTCGTTATTTTGACATGCTAACGACCTCTTTTGATATTATGAGAGACGGTATGGACGTGTCACAATACAATAAATTTAGACAGACACTCACGCCAGCAAGTGGTTTTCAAAGTGCTCAATATCGACTTATTGAATTTGCGTCTACAGAGCGTATCAATCTTATTGATGTCAGATTTCGTAAAAAAATAGATGCAAATACGTCTTTTGAAGAAGCGTTCGAACATTTATACTGGCAAGCCGCTGGAAAAGACTTTAAGACGGGTCAAAAGTCAATTCTATTAATCAACTTCGAAAACCGTTATAAAAACGAGTTTAAAACGTTCATGGAGGCCTACGCTTCTAAAAATTTATGGTCAAAATTTAAAGAGCTTCCTGAAGAACATCAAAAAGATGAAGCACTAATTGCAGCGATGCGCCATTACGATTATACAGTCAATATCACCTGGGTTATGGCACATTACAATGCCGCCAAACATTATATTTTAGGAAAAAATGGGGATGGTGTCGCGACAGGTGGAAGCGATTGGCAAAAATATATGCATCCAAAATACCAAAAAAGAATATTTTTTCCTGAACTTTGGAGCAACGATGAAAAAGACAATTGGGGACATGCAGTGGAAGGACTATAAAAAATATTTTAAAGCAAGATATTTCCTTTATGGATTTATGATTATCAGCTTTTATAGCATTCTAAAAGGATGTTCAAGTGATGATTTAGTGGAGGCTGAGCCAGAGTTGATTGTCGAAAAAGACGATTATAAATTTGGATACAACCTAACTAACTATCGGGTCGTTAATGATACGATTAGGAGTGGTGACAGCTTTGGTGTGATCTTAGAACAACACCATTTGTTTTATCCACAAATACATCATATTGCTGAAAAAACAAAAGAAGTTTTTGACGTTCGTCAGTTAAGAATTGGAAAGCCTTACACCGTTTTATATGACAAAGGTGAGGCCCAAAACCCTTTAATTTTCATCTATCAACCCAATAAAATTGAATATGTAGTCGTTGAGTTTTGTGATTCAATTATTGCATATACAGAAAGAAAGTCCGTTAAAGTTGTCGAAAAAGAGACGTTTGGGTTCATTCAAAGCACCCTCTCTGAAACCATGGAGGATCAAGGTTTGCCTACCCAACTGATTTATGATATGTCTGATGACATCTACGCTTGGACCATCG
Source organism: Formosa sp. Hel1_33_131 (assembly GCA_949499105.1). Classification (GTDB taxonomy): domain Bacteria; phylum Bacteroidota; class Bacteroidia; order Flavobacteriales; family Flavobacteriaceae; genus Hel1-33-131. The sequence goes on from CATEFX010000031.1 coordinate 34,464, forward strand.
ATTTTTCTAGACTTCAGAAAGGCGATAATTTCAAAGTGATTTATGAAGAACGTTATGTAGACGATTCTATATACGCAGGGATTGAAAGCATTAAAGCTGCTTTTTTTGAACATAAAGGCGAATCGTTTTATGCGTTTAATTATATGAATGCGGATTCAAAAAACAGAACCGATTATTTTGATGAAAACGCAAAAAGCCTTCGAAAAGCCTTTTTAAAAGCACCGGTACAATTTAGCCGCATTTCTTCAAGATACAATTTAAAACGAAAAATAGCTTACTACGGAAACAGAGTTCGACCCCACAAAGGAACGGATTTTGCAGCCCCAATAGGCACGCCTATTTTAGCCACTGCAAACGGGACTGTGACGGCCTCTACACGAAAAGGAGGCAATGGAAAATATGTCAAAATCAGGCATAACGCCACTTATAGCACCCAATATTTACACATGAGCAGACGCCTGGTAAGTGTAGGCGATTACGTCAAACAAGGAGATGTCATTGGGAAAGTTGGGATGACCGGAAATACCGGAGGCCCACATGTGTGTTATCGTTTTTGGAAAAACGGCAAACAAGTAGATCCATTCCGTCAAAAATTACCAGATGCAAAAGCATTACCTTTGCGATTAAAGCCCGATTATCAGGTATTTATCGCGCCACTAAAACAACAATTAGACTCTATTAACTAACCATATTAAAACGAGCCAATGGCATTAAATTCAATAAACCCAACTCAAACTAAAGCTTGGGACAAATTAAAAGACCACTTTGAAGCAATCAAAGACGATCATATGAAAACATGGTTTGAACAAAACCCTGGTAGAGCGGATGAATTCACAATTAAATGGGACGACTTTTACGTCGATTTCTCAAAAAATAGAATGACTTCTGAAACCATGCAACTTTTCAAAGAATTAGCGGAAGAGATTAAACTTAAGGACGCCGTTTCAAGTTATTTTGAAGGGGATACCATCAACCAAACAGAAGGTAGAGCGGTGATGCATACAGCGCTTCGTGCGCCAGAAAACTCCAAAATTCTTGTGGATGGTGTTAATGTTATTCCCGAAATATATAAGGTCAAGGCCTTAATGAAAAACTTTTCGGATGCTATTATTAACGGCACAAAAAATGGATTTTCTAACAAAGCATTCACCGATGTTGTGAATATCGGAATTGGGGGGTCAGATTTAGGGCCAGCCATGGTGGTCGATTCGTTGGCTTTTTATGGCAATCATCTAAAACCACATTTTGTAAGTAATGTCGATGGAGATCATGTCAACGAAGTCTTAAAGACGCTTAATCCAGAGACAACACTGTTTGTGATTGTCTCTAAAACATTTACAACGCAGGAAACATTATCAAACGCCACAACAATTAGAGACTGGTTTTTAAACCACGCCACTCAGGATGATGTGGCAAAGCATTTTGTAGCAGTTTCAACAAACACGGCCAAAGTAGAAGCCTTTGGAATTGAGCCCTCTAATATTTTCCCGATGTGGGATTGGGTAGGCGGACGTTTTTCACTTTGGAGCGCCGTTGGTTTAAGCATTAGTTTGGCAGTTGGGCATGACAATTTCGAATCCCTTTTAGAAGGAGCTCATAAAATGGACACCCATTTTAGGGAGGAAGAATTTGAAACAAACATTCCAACAGTACTCGCATTTTTGAGCATTTGGTATAATAATTTTTTCGAGGCAGAAAGTGAAGCTATAATCCCTTACACTCAATACTTGAATCAATTTGCGACCTATTTACAACAAGCCATTATGGAAAGTAATGGTAAAAGTATTGACCGATCAGGAAATGAAGTTGGGTACGACACAGGTAATTTAATTTGGGGCGAACCCGGAACCAATTCTCAACATGCCTTTTTTCAGTTGATTCACCAAGGAACCAAATTGATTCCTGCCGATTTTATAGGGTTTACAAAATCGTTGCATGGTAACAAAGACCATCAAGATAAGTTGATTTCTAATTATTTTGCCCAAACAGAAGCTTTATTAAACGGTAAAACAAAGGATGAGGTGGTCGCAGAAGGGACTGCGCCAGAAATCATTCCTTTTAAAGTGTTTGCAGGGAATAAACCCACAAATACCTTACTTATTAACCAACTCACCCCTGAAAGCTTAGGGAAGCTGATTGCGATGTATGAACATAAGATTTTTGTTCAAGGCGTGGTTTGGAACATCTATAGTTATGATCAATTTGGAGTCGAATTAGGTAAACAATTAGCAACAAAGATTTTACATGAAATTAATACCAGCTCAATTACCAAACATGATGCTTCCACTTCAAACTTGTTAAAGCATTATCTAGAAAACAGCTAAAATTTTAAATATAATTCAATTAAAATATAAAAAACACTTGTTTTATTATAATTCAAGTGTTTTTTATATTGCCATAATTTGCTGTAGTTTTAACAATTACCTAATATTTATAGGATAATTATTCATACTTTTGTTTAACTAATTTAAAACGTTAATAAACATAATTAAAGTTATGAAAAGAATTACACAAATTTTATCTATTGCCTTGATGGCATGTACGTTATCAGTTGCTGCACAAAGCACTGTGTCGGGTACAGTTATCGATGCTGGACAACAAGTGCCTTTACCAGGTGCTACGATTGTTGAAAAGGGAACGTCCAATGGCGTCTCTGCTGATTTTGACGGGAATTTCACATTCAACACTAAAAACGCAACTGGAGAGGTTGTTGTTTCTTATGTTGGGTATGTATCAATGACTGTCTCTTTTTCAGGAAACTTGGACCTCGGTTCAATGGCACTACAAGCGAGTGAATTCGGTTTAGAAGAAGTTCAAATTATTGCTTCTGTGGCAGTGGACAGAAAAACGCCAGTAGCGGTTTCTACCCTAAAAGCTGCTGAAATTGAGCTCAAATTAGGAACTCAAGAATTTCCAGAAATTTTAAAATCAACGCCAGGAGTCTATGCGACCAAAGCAGGTGGTGGATATGGTGACGGTCGAATTAACCTTAGAGGGTTTAGTTCTGAAAACGTTGCGGTAATGATTAACGGAATTCCAGTAAACGACATGGAAAACGGTCGTGTCTATTGGTCTAACTGGGCTGGCCTTGGAGATGTAACTTCTTCAATGCAGGTGCAAAGAGGCCTTGGAGCTTCTAAAGTTGCGGTCCCATCCATTGGTGGAACGATCAACGTGATTACAAAAACAACAGATGTTGAAACTGGAGGGAAAATATTTACTTCTATCGCCAATGATGGCTATGAAAAACTTGGGTTGTTATATTCAACTGGAGTTATGGATAGTGGTCTTGCAGCGACTGTTTCTGCAGCAAGAACAACTGGAAATGGATATGTCGATGGAACAGAGTTTAGCGGCGTTTCTTACTTTTTGAATCTTTCTAAAGAAATCAATGACGCTCACAAAATCTCATTTTCTGTATTTGGCGCTAAACAACGTCATGGTCAACGACAAAACAGACAATTAATTCAAACATTCAGAAATTCTGAAAGAGGAAGAAAGTTCAATGCTGATTGGGGTTACAAGAACGGACAAGTTACACACCAAGAAGATAATTTCTACAACAAACCTCAAATGTCTTTAAACCACTATTGGACAATTAGCGACAAAACAAGCTTATCAACTGTTGCTTATGCTTCCTACGGAACTGGTGGTGGCGGTGGAACTGCTGGAACTAACAAATTTACATTTGAATCTAACGGTCAAAGTGATTACCGAGATGGATTATACGGCGCTATAAATTTTGATAAAATTGTAGACGATAACATTGCCAGTGGTGCAAATGGTTCTGAAACTATTTTAAGAGCGTCTCATAATGATCACAACTGGTTTGGGGTCTTGTCAACGTTAAAAACAGACTTAACGGATGATTTAGTCTTATTAACTGGATTGGATTGGAGAGATTATACAGGAAAGCATTACCAGACAGTTACGGACTTGTTAGGAGGTCAGTATTTCTTTGATGATAGCGATGTAAACAACCCAAATGCAGCATTGCAAGTTGGTGATAAAAGAAGTTATAATAACGATGGAAACGTAGGCTGGTTAGGCGCTTTTAGTCAATTAGAATATGATGTGAACGAAGACTTTAACACGTTCATCTCTTTAGCAGTTTCAAACACTTCTTACCAAAGGGTTGATTACTTCAAGTTTTTAGATTCGGATCCATTACAAACGACTGACACTTACAACTTTTTGGGGTACAGTGTTAAAGGGGGTGCAAATTATAGAATAGGTCAAAAACACAATGTTTTTGCAAACGTAGGGTACTTCGAAAAAGCACCAGAATTTGGCGCTGTATTTTTAAACAACGGGAATCAAAATCTTAATGAAAACGCTGAAAATCAAAAAATTACAAGTTTTGAATTAGGCTACGGATTTCGTTCAACGAAATTATCTGCCAATGTAAATTTATATTCTACAGCTTGGGAAGACAGAACAGAAACACAAAGTTTCCGTCAACCTGACGAAACCATTGCTTATGCTAATATTTTAGGGGTAAATGCAATTCACACCGGAATCGAATTGGATTTCGTTTACAGAGCTACTGAAAAATTAAGAATCACAGGAATGGCCTCTTTAGGAGATTGGAGATGGGATAGCAATGTAGCAGACGTTGACATCATTGATGAAGATCAAAATGTGGTAGACACTGTAAACTTATTTATCAAAGATTTACATGTAGCGGATGCCGCTCAAACAACAATGGCTTTAGGGATTAATTATAAATTAACGCCTAAAACACGATTCGTGATCGATTACAATTACTACGCGGATCTTTACGCGCAATTTGACCCGAGTGATAGAGGAACTCAAGGAGCACCTGATGCATGGAAAATGCCTGACTATAGCTTGTTTGATACCGTGATCAGTCACACCTTTGATTTCGGCCCTTTTGAAACAACTTTAACGGCTCGTATGAACAATGTTTTTAATACAGAATATATTTCGGATGCCAATGACGGATCAGGTTCAACAGCCAACACTGCTTTGGTTTACTACGGGTACGGAAGAACATTTAGTATCGGAGCAAAACTTAACTTCTAAAAAATAAGATAATGAAAAAAATAATTTATTGTTTAGCAATTTTAGGAACAACCTTTATGGGTTGTGAACCTAATGAAGACATCTATAACAATCTTGATTCAGTTGACAATCCAGGATTTGATTATATTCAAGCGGTAGAGACCTACGTCTTTACTTCAGAAGATTACGAGCTTTTTGAAACTGAATTAAGCGAAGAGGAATTTTTTGAAACACAAGCGCAAGCAGATCAATTAATCCCTGGCTTTTTAGCGGATAAATACCCCGTATGGGGAGAAGGCTCCTTAGTAAATGTGACTTACAACTTATTTGATGAAACAACATTAGAGGTACTTTCTACGACAGAGACCTTATCAAATATAAATCAAGTTGATGGCTATTTAGCGAGTACTTACGAAACTGCAGAAAACGGAACTTTTGTAGAGTTAACGTATAATGCGGATGTATTATCGTATGAATTATCGGAAGATGATTTTAAAAAAATCGGGAATGCCTTAAGTTCTTCTTATCCTGAAGCGGCTTCAAGTGCAGCAAATTACTCAAACTTTGATAGAAGATCAGATAGAGCTGCGTATTGGTCTGATGGAATGATTTTAGAAGGTATTAACGAGTTATTAAGTGGTGAATATAGTGCAGGACAAGTGGTGGTTGTGACGTTTGCTATTTATGACGGCGGAACTAATTATTCTGAATCATTTACGGTTCAATACACCGGAAGTGGATTCTCAAAATTAGATGTGGAAGTGTCGGCAGTAACTGCTACAGAGTACACTTTAGGGTCATCTGATTATGATACAATAGGAGATGCATTAGCAGCGTCTTACCCTGACCCGGCGGATAATGCCTCAAGTTATGGAAGTTTTGATGTAAGAGATACCTCTGATAACTACTGGAGTGATGCTATGATTTTAGAAGGGTTAAATGTTATTTTACCAGCGGCAACAGAAGGCGATATATACGCTGTAACCTATAAAACCTATAATGGTTCTGTTGGCACACAAACGATGACGTTATTATATACCGATGGTGCTTATATCGCAAATGCAACAATTGTAGAAATAACAACAGTCGTGGCTAAGAATGCTGGAGATTGGGAATTCCCTTATGTATTTACAGCAAAAGACTACGATGCATTCGGGTTTAATTATCCAAACTTTGGAAGTAGTAGTGTTTATATTATTGATATTTTCTTAGAAAGTTTATATCCATATGCTGAACAAGGCGATGTTGCCATGGTACAATATGCTTATTACGCGGGATCCGCTTCAACAAAATATGGACATAGTATTTTTGATGGCGACAAATGGACTTTAACGCCAGATGTTATTGAAACTTCATTTCAGTATGGTTTTGAAGATGGCGCATGGTTACCAGACAATACCATTAAATATATGTTATTAGATGCTGATGTTGACTTAATCTCGAGTGCGTTCATTGATATCTATCCTGGACCTGCAGACAATGTCGGTTACTTTGGAAGTTTTGACAGAAGAAGTGGAAGTTCAAACTTCTGGTCCGACGAAATGTTATTGGAAGCAGCTAATGTATTATTAGACGCAAGAGATCCGAGTGCCGCAGAAGGCCAAAAATATGCTCTAAATTTTGTAGTTTATACTGGATCAACTGGTATTGAAAGCAAAACGGTGATTAAAACGGGTGGTGTTTGGTTATATAAAGAATAATCAATCTGTCATTCTAAATTTAAAAGCCTCTTAGTTTACTAAGAGGCTTTTTTTTATCTTCACCCAAAATTTAATAAACTAAAAACGATATATCATGATCAAAACAATTCATTCCTATTGGGCTTACCTAGTACTCGTTGTACTCGTATTGGCCGTTTTTAAATCGCTAGTGGGCTACTTTGGTAAAAAAGACTACGATGCCAAAGCCTTTCGTGTCGCACTCTTTACGTTGATCGTTTCACACATTCAATTATTGATTGGATTGCTGTTGTATTTTACCTCGTCCCGATTTGGTCTTTGGAGTGACTTAGGCGTAGGTGAAGTGATGAAAAATGCTAGCATCCGCCTATATCTTGTAGAGCATCCAACGATAAATATTTTAGCAGTTGCCTTGATTACTATTGGGTACTCTAAACACAAGAAGAAACTTATTTCGGGGCCTAAATACAAAACGATTGCAGTGTTTTATACCATTGCTTTGTTATTAATCCTCTCCAGAATTCCATGGAATGTATGGCCAAACTAACCCATAAAAAAAAGCAGCCAATTGGCTGCTTTTTTTATGAATTAAAGTATTTTAAAGACAATGATTAGTCCACTTGTCGAATCACATGCACATAGACCGGAAAGTGATCGCTATACCCATTGATGAATTTTCCGTATGAAAAACTTCTAAAAGGATAGCCCTTGAAACGTCCGTCTTTGTTTAAGAGATAAGGTTTGTTGTAAACGCCCGCTTTATAAAATCGAAACGAGGAAAAGTCTTTTTCTAGTAATGGTTTTGTTACTAAAATCTGATCAAACAAAAACCAAACACCACGGTAGGCATTCGTTCCACCACCGTTTTTATAAATGGTTTCCATCGGATTGTAAATGCCTTTTAAGCCAACAGAATCCTTGTCTTTTTTAGTTTTGAGAACTTTCTTTAAACTTGTATTCGTTGGATTGTCATTTAAGTCTCCCATTGTAAAAATTTTTGCATAGGGGTCAATCGACTGTAGTGAGTCCGTAAGGCGTTTGCTGAGTCTTGCTGCGGCCTCACGTTTTGGATTGCTCTTTTCTTCGCCACCTCGTCGAGAAGGCCAGTGATTCACCATCAAATGAATGAGATCTCCTTCGAGATACCCACTAACCAAAAGTTGATCTCTGGTATGGTCGGGTTTATTTTCTTCGGTATCAAATAAATTTAATGTGTGCGAACTCGAAGCTATGGGGTCAAAAAGTGCCTTTTGATACATCAGCGCCACATCAATACCACGTTCGTCGGGAGAATCGAAATGGATAATACCATAATCTTTGTCAACTAATAAAGAATCATTCGCAAGATCTTCAACCACAGATCGGTTTTCAACTTCTGCTAAACCAATGATTGCAGGAGTGTTTTTGGATACATCGGCACCAATTTCAGAAATCACACGCGCCATATTTTTGACTTTTTTGAGATAGACTTCCTCACGCCCAAATTTTAGCTCCATGATAGGACTGGCTTCGTCATTCTTGTTGGGATCGTTAATGGTATCGAAAAGATTTTCTACATTATAAAATGCAATCGTATGCACTTTAAATTTTTTGGTATCCTGAGCGTCAATGCTGCCAAAACTGACAATGAATGTAAAGACACAGAGAGCGTTTTTTTTGAGGGTTAAAACCGTAATTTTTTTCATATCTAATTTAGAATAATTGGAATTTTCTATAAAAGTAAATATTTTTCGTAAATTATAGCCGTCAATGATTGTTAATTAACCCCCAAATCAACAATGAAACCCCTAACTGTACTATGTTTAACAGGCTTTTTAGTGTCATTTGCGGCCCTAGCTCAACAGACGATCGTAGAAGGAAGTGTGAAAAAACTAACTTCCAACCAGCCGCTTCAAGGAGTTCATGTTGTATTTGAAGCATCGTTACTAAGCACGGACACAGATACTGAAGGCGTGTTTCAGTTTTCGACCAACATTCCAATTGGGGAACACATCTTAAGATTAACCAAGCCAGGCTTTCTTTTAGCACGCTATCCTATTGTGGTGCACGAAGGTCAAACGCTAAACATTCAAGACATGGTGCTGTCTGTAGACCCTTCAAATGACGATTTGTTTACCATTACCCTAACAGATGATGAATTAAATGACGACAGCAGTGGAGTCGATAATATTTCTGGGTTATTAGGATCGTCTAAAGATGTTTTTCAGCGGACAGCCGCTTTTGAATTTAGCGCTTCGTTTTTTAATGTTCGGGGTCTAAGTTCCGAAAACGGGACACTACTGATGAATGGCATCGATATGAACAAACTATTCAATGGGAGACCACAATGGAGCAATTGGGGAGGGTTGAATGATGTCCTTCGGAATCAAGAATTAACCTCTGGACTCGCCGCATCTTCCTATAATTTTGGGGGCGTTTTAGGGTCCACAAATATTAATTTAAGAGCGTCAGAGTACCAAAGTGGTCGTCGGATCACCTATTCATCATCGAACCGAAGTTACACCAACAGACTCATGGCGACCTATGCATCGGGAGTTGTAAAAGGGGAATGGTCCTATGTATTTTCACTGGGAAGACGTTGGGGGAATGGAGGGTATCAAGACGGAACCTTTTATGATGCGAATTCCTTTTTTGGGGCGGTCGAAAAGAGAATCAACAAGAATCACAGTCTAAATTTTACGGCGTTTTACACCCCCAATAGACGCGGAAAGTCATCGCCAAATTCACAAGAAGTGTACGATTTGAAAAACATTAAGTATAATGAATATTGGGGATATCAAGACGGGAGAAAGCGAAATTCGAGAGTTAAACGGATTTCAGAACCTGTTGTGATGTTGAATCATTATTGGAAAATTTCAGATCGTTCAAAACTCAACACAAATGTTGCCTACCAATTTGGTGAACTAGGAAACAGCCGTTTGGATTATGCAGGAGGCGCTAATCCAAGTCCAGCCTACTATCAAAATCTACCCAGTTATTTTTTAGCAAATAGAGGGGGACCAGATCTAGCAGGCGCGTATGACGCCTATCAAAATTTCACGTCGGAGGGTCAATTAGATTGGAACCAAATGTACGATGCCAACATCACAAACAACACCAATGGGGATCCTGCGGCCTATGTGTGGTATGAAGATCGAAATGATGACACTCTACTCACCCTTAACACGATTTTTAAATCTGAACGATCAGATCACCTGGTTTTAAATGCGGCCGTCCATTACAAGCGATTGCAATCTCATAATTTTGCCAAAATTTTGGACATGTTAGGAAGTACTACGGGCTATTTAAATATTGATTCCTTTGATCAGATTCAATTGAACTTAAAGAACCCCAATCAAATCGTAGGCCAAGGCGATATCTTTAAATATAACTATAATTTAGAGGCAAAAATTCTTGGCGGGTTTGCACAAGCGCAGTTTACTTATAATAAGGTTGATTTTTTTATCGCCGCTAGTTTTACCAAAACAGATTATCAAAGAGAAGGCTTCTATCAACATGAAATATATGCGGACACCTCCTATGGAAAAGGCCCCAAAGTCAACTTTACAGGCATCGGTGCAAAAGGAGGCTTGACGTATAAGTTTTCTGGAAAGCATCTGTTTACAGCAAACGCAGGCTATTTATCCAAAGCGCCCACACTTCGAAATACGTTTTCTAACTCGAGAGAAAATCACGCCATCATTGGAGCAGTTTCTGAAATCGATATTACAGCCGAAAAAATCACCTCTTTGGATGTTAATTATAGTTATAGATCACCAATTATAAGAGCACGCTTGACCGGCTATTATTCACTCATAAAAGACGCCAACGAAATTTCCTTTTTTTATGCAGACGGACTCAGTGGCGTTTTTGGAGAATCCGCCTTTGTGCAAGAGCTTTTGCAAGGGGTCGACAAAAAACAGTTAGGCCTCGAGTTTGGGATTGAAGCACAAGTGACGCCAACCATTGCCTTAAAAGGCGCTCTTTCAATGGGTCAATTTACGTACAATAACAATCCTAATTTAGTGTTAACCTCCAATAGTTTTCCGAATGGATTAAACTATGAGGAGGCCAATTTGAAAAACTATAAAATCGCAGGGGGCCCTCAACGTGCCGCCTCTATTGGATTTGAGTATAGAGACCCAAAATATTGGTGGTTTGGGACCACGGCTAATTTTTTCTCAAATGCATATCTAGATGTCTCCTCTGTCACACGTACTAAAAACTTTTATCTGGAGTCCGATGGGTTTCCTTTTCCAGATTATGACCCAACACTAGCAAGAGCCTTGCTAACGCAAGAAAAATTTGACAGCTATATGGTGATTAATGCCGTTGGCGGAAAGTCATGGAGAATTGGCAAAAAATATCTAGGACTGTTTGTGAGCTTAAACAACTTACTTGATATAGAATACAAAACAGGTGGTTTTGAGCAAGGGCGGAACGCTAATTATCGATCCCTTAAAACCGATGTCAATCAACCAATACGTCGTTTTGGTCCGAAGTACTGGTATGGGCGTGGCGCCACCTATTTTATGAATCTAAGCCTAAGATTTTAAAAACAAACTAAATTATAACACTATGAAAATCATGCCTCTTAAAAACTATCTCACAGCCCTTTTATTTAGTCTTTCTTTAGGGTCTTGCGTCGAAGATTCTGACTTTTCGATTCCCCAAAGTTTAGGAGATGAAGAGAATGAAAGATTAAAGACACTTTTAGACACTATTGAAACTGGACACGTTCAGCTACTTACGATCGAACAATTAAAAGCTCAATTTATTTCTGGAGAAGAAGCGCGTTTAATTACCTCCGAAATCGCGGTCAAAGGCTATGTGTCGTCTTCGGATTTTACAGGAAATTTCTATAAAGAATTCTTTATTCAAAATACAGCAGAAAATGCCACTGATGCAATCAAAATTTCATTAAATCAGGTTGATTCCTATAATCGATTTAACAAGGGTAGAGAAATTTATGTGTACTTACAAGGATTGTATTTAGGAGAGTCTAACAGTGGAGACGGTGTTCATGCCATAGGCGGAAATGTAAAGGATGGTGAAGTTGTAGCCATAACGGCAAATGCATATCCATCGTATATATTTAGATCTAAAAACACAGAAACAATAGTCCCGAAACTAGTGTCCATACTGACAAGCAGTACTATTGGAATTTTTGTAACCTTAGACAATGTCGCGTTTCCGACTACTTCCGTAGGCCAGTCTTATGTGGACCCGAACGATGATTTTGATACTAAAAAAACAGTTCAACGCTGCTCGGGTTTTTCTTATTATAATTTCATTTTAGAAACAAGTACATTCGCGAGTTTCAAAAATGAAGTTTTAAAAGATGGTGGTGGATCAATTTCTGGAATCGTTTCTAAAACGTTTAATGGCTCGGATTTAGTTTTAGCGTTAAACACCACAGCCGATGTAAACATGAGTGGAACACGCTGTTCTTTAGTGGACATTAATGAGTTTTCAGTTCTTTTTGAAGAAGATTTTGAGTCGTATTCAAATAATACTACCGTTTTTGGCGGCTGGACTAATTACAAAGAAGCGGGGAGCAAAGCATGGCAACTAAAAACAACGGATGATCCTCAAAATTTTGATAGTAAAACCGCTCGAATCGGTGCCTTTAATTCTGGAGACTCCAATAATATAGCGTGGCTAATTACACCACCTATTGATTTGGATACCCAACTAGAAGAATTTATAAACTTTCAATCCTCAAATAGCTTTAGCGATAATAGCGATTTGGAATTATTAATTTCAACATATTGGGATGGCACAGAAGCAGGTGTTTTGTCGGCCACTTGGTCGGAGCTTCCAGGGATTATTGTTTCAGACTCAGAGCCCTATGAGAATTGGATTGACTCCAGCTATGTCGATTTAAGCGCGTATTCAGGAACCGCTTATGTTGCTTTTAGATATACGGGTGGCGGCACAAACAACACCGGGACTTTTGAAATTGATAATTTTCGAGTGTACGCTAAGAATTAGTTTTTATAAACTCATAAAACGTGCAATGAAATCACGGGTTTTTTCTATATTTCCAGAATGAACTTTTTTAACCAACTTTATCTCACCGTTTTTAATCATTTTAAAGCGCGTTACAAACAAAAGGCGAATTCGATAGCGCTATACTATGTTTCAATACTTCAGATTGCACTGCTGTTGTTAGGTGGAATTTTCTTTACTAAGTTTTTAGAACAAATGAAGGTCGTGGTGATGACAAGCACGAACTCGGTGGTCCTTTTTTGTTTGATAGCACTTTTTATTCACTTCAAAAATTGGGTGAATTATAGCGGTCGAAAGCGGCGTGTTTTAAACGCAAAACTGACCAATAAAAAAGATTTAGGGTATTCGATGTTTATTCTTTTGGTGTTGCCTGTTGGGATTATAAGTCTCTCAATTTTACTACTTAAAACAGTCTAAAGAGTTCTGTTTTTTTAAAAAATATTTCCGCCATCTATGAATGGCAATCCTTTTAAAACTTTACCTTTGACCAATACATTTATATGATAGAGAAAAAAGATATTGATTTAGAAAAAGCGGTTTTAATCGGGGTGATTACTAAATCACAAGATGAAACTAAATCTAAAGAATACTTAGAGGAGCTCGAATTTCTCACCTATACTGCAGGTGGAGACGTCCTCAAACGCTTTACCCAAAAAATGGAAAAACCCAATCCCAAAACATTTATTGGAACTGGGAAAATGGAAGAGCTACGCCTTTTTATTGAGGAACATAAAGTGGGGACCGCTATTTTTGATGACGAATTGTCGTCTGCACAAGAACGGAATATCAGTAAAATATTAAACTGTAAAGTATTAGATCGCACCAATCTTATACTTGATATTTTTGCCCAAAGAGCTCAAACAAGTTATGCTCGTACCCAAGTTGAATTGGCTCAATGTGAATATTTATTACCACGATTAAAAGGAATGTGGACGCACCTCGAGCGTCAAAAAGGGGGTATTGGAATGCGTGGACCTGGGGAAACTGAAATTGAAACAGATCGACGTATTGTAAGAGAAAAAATAGCCTTATTAAAGGCAAAGATTAAAAAAATTGATAAGCAAATGTCCGTTCAACGAAGCAATCGTGGTGCCATGGTTCGTGTGGCTCTGGTTGGCTATACCAATGTTGGGAAATCGACTTTGATGAATGTGATAAGTAAATCAGATGTATTTGCAGAAAATAAATTATTTGCAACGCTTGATACAACCGTCCGAAAAGTGGTGGTCAAAAACTTACCCTTTTTGATGAGTGATACGGTTGGATTTATCAGAAAACTGCCAACTCAACTGGTAGACTCCTTTAAAAGCACCTTAGATGAGGTTAGAGAATCGGATCTCTTACTCCATGTGGTTGATATTTCTCATCCGGGTTTTGAGGAGCATATAGAATCTGTAAACCTTATTTTAGGAGAAATTAATGCGTTAGATAAGCCAACGCTGATGGTTTTTAATAAGATTGATGCGTATGAAGCGGAGCCCTTTGATGAGACCGATTTGATTGCCGTTCGTACAGAAGCACACTATTCTTTGGAGGAATGGAAATCGACATGGATGTCCAAAATTGGCAAAAACTCCTTATTCATCTCCGCCCTTAATAAAGAGAATTTAGAAGATTTTAAAAAACGAGTCTACGATACAGTTCGTGAAATTCATGTGAAACGTTTTCCGTATAATCAGTTTTTGTATCCAGATTATGAGGAGAGTATTGAATAAAAAAAATCCCGCAACTGCGGGATTTTTTTAGGAGTATTTTCTCTTAGAAATTGTAATTTATTCCCAGTCCAATCACTTGACGCGTTTGTAAACCTCTATAAGCATTGTCATCGTAAATGGTTTGATATGCCAAAGTTGATGAGATGTATTTATTAATATTCATGACTATATTCATCGTATAATCAACATCTACGTTTTGTGGGTCTTCAAGATAATTCGAATAAAAGTTTAGGATGTTTTCCATCGAGATGTTTTTCATCAAATCAAATTTATAATACGTTCCTGTGGAAATTCCAAATTCATAACGAGTACTTTTACCTTCGTCGACTCCAAAATAAGCGGCCTCTGGCAAGGTAAGGTCTTTATCAACAAAAATTAATTTTGAAGTTGCTGGCGCAATATTGACTCTTAGGTTTTCGCTTTTTTTCCAAAGCATTCCAGGTCCAACCTGTAAATATCCAGGGGATAAAAAGTTGGTTGGTCCCTTGGTCTCATTATCTAAGTCATCCGTAAACTGTGTTTTAAAGTTGAGAAATGCAGAGTAGTACCAATAGCCTTTTGCTTTTTTTCCTAAAATAGAATTCCATTCCAAACGGTCATCCGATTTTTGAATGTCTTGGTCTTTAATTTTAGTAAGGCCAAAAGCTGCTATAATTTTATTATCCCAAGACCAATCCTCTTTGAGGTAATTGTAGTCATAGTTGATTCCAATAGCTCCGGAAACATTACTGACGCCTCCAGCAATCCAGTTTTCAAAGGTTGACTGGTTTACTAAAAAAGTAAAGGTCCCCCCTTTAGTCCATACAGGAACTTCAACATCTGTTGGGTCCTGGGCATTAATCGTATGGAATTGTAAAATGAGGGCTGCTAATAAAATTGTCTTTTTCATGTGATTGTAGGTTTTGGGGTTTAAAATTTAGTTGCAAATATATAAAAATAATTAAATCATTTAAATCGCCGTCTAAGTTCTTTAGGTTCTCTTATAGAGTGGAACTGAAGAACAGGCTTCGCCATACATAATTGATTTTGCAATTGGTTGCAGTCGGTCTATCAAAAAGAGATATGCATTTTGTGGAACGGGTTTATTTGAACAGCCTTTAATAATAACTGGTTTGTCTTTATAAAAAGAAAGTTCCAAATCATTTATGATTGGTTGATATAGTGAGGTTTCCAAGGCTTCTAAGTCGCCAACAATCACCTGTTGTGCAAGTCCCGATAATTTGAGTCTTACCAACATATACGCCCATCCAGGGATGATGGCGTCGGTTGTGCAATGAAGTGCAACGAATTGATTTTTGTAGATGGACCAGTCCTGGGCAATGACATACGCTCTAAATTCTTTTTCACGAAGTACTAGGCCTTCGTGAAGCCAGTCTTTTATGTCAAGACACACTCTTTCACCCTTTGGGTAATAATCCTCTAAATCAATTGTGATTAGAGCACTTTTTGCAACGCGATTTATAATTTCTCCACTCATTATTTTAAAGCATTCCAAGTTCTAGTTTGGCTTCTTCACTCATCAAATCTTGGGTCCATGGGGGGTCAAAAGTAATTTCGACCTCTGCATCTTTCACGGCATCTATTGATTTAATTTTCTCTTCTACTTCCAGTGGAAGGGTTTCAGCCACAGGACAGTTTGGGGTCGTTAACGTCATTAGAATTTTCACTTCATAATCTTCATTTACAAACACGTCATAAATCAGACCTAACTCATAAATATCTACGGGAATTTCTGGATCAAAAATCGTTTTTATGACACGAACTATTTTTTCTCCTAAAGCATTTACGTCAATTTTTTCGGTACTCATAATCCTATTTGTGTTTGATATGCAAGTGCATACATTTTTATTTGTTTTATCATACTCACCAACCCGTTGGCTCGGGTAGGGGATAAGTGTTCTTTAAGACCAATCTCATCGATAAAATCCGTATTTGTTTTTAAGATCGTATCGGGATTTTGGTTCGAAAAAACCCGAATCAAAATGGCTACTATGCCTTTTGTTATAATGGCATCGCTGTCGGCAGAATACACCACTTTATCATTTTCTAGATCGGCATGAAGCCATACTTTACTCTGACAGCCTTTGATAATATTGTCGTCTGTTTTAAATTTCGAATCTATGATGGGTAATGATTTCCCTAATTCGATCATGTATTCATAACGTTCCATCCAGTCGTCAAACATGGAAAACTCGTCAATTAATTCGTCTTTTATCGTTTTAATATTCATTCTGCAAAAATACAATTCTTAAATTGGAATTTTTAATTTTCTTGAATAGATAATAGGTGTTCTACTAACGCTTTTAGTTCAGGTGGAGGATATTTATGATCAAAATTGCTGGATTGAATCGTATCTCCTTTTTTGATAATCGTTAATTGTGCAAAAGCGGCTCCGTCGTACTGTCTATAATTGGTTGGCGATTTTAGAGTTGGCAGACTCGTTAGGTTAATTTGATCCAATAATTTCATGCATTTATTCCATTCGCCCTCCTTTAAGTCTTTTGAAATAGCATTTAACCTTTCATAATCTTTGAATTCTGTTAAACGATTTTTACGGAGACTGATTTCTAAAAAATAGCCCCGGGTATGAGCGCCATATAAAAGCTCAATTTCATTTTGTATTGATTTTTGTTCGCTGTTTTGGGTCCGAGCATTTTTTTTTGAATGACAGCCCGTCAACAAAACAATCAACGTAAAACAGGTGATAATTGGGTTCATAGCGTTTAAATTAAGAAATTGAAGTTTTTAAATGTACTAAAATCTAAACTAACGTAGCATCATAGCCGCTTTTTTAAGACCTTCCACAAAAGTATCTATTTCCTTTTTTGTATTGTAAAAACAAAACGAAGCTCTTGCAGTTCCTGAGACTTCAAAGTAGTCCATAATGGGTTGTGCACAATGTTGACCCGTTCGAATGGCAATTCCTAGTTTATCTATAATAGTTCCAATATCATAAGCATGAACACCTTCTATATTAAAAGAAATGACAGAGGTTTTATCCGTTTTTGGACCATAAATCCGCATGCCTTCGATCGCATTTAATTTTTCAGTGGCATATTCCAATAGTTCATGTTCATACGTTGCAATCGCTTCAAATCCGATTCCATTCATATAGTCGATCGCAGCGCCAAAAGCAATGCCACCACAAATATTAGGCGTCCCTGCTTCAAATTTATGAGGCAGTCCTGCATAGGTCGTTTTTTCGAAAGTTACCTCAGAAATCATTTCACCTCCGCCTTGATAAGGCGGCAGTTTATGTAACCATGATTCTTTAGCATACAGCATTCCAACGCCTGTTGGGCCACACATTTTGTGCCCTGAGGTCACATAAAAATCAACATCTAAGGCTTGAACATCTGGTTTGATATGTGGGCAAGCTTGCGCTCCATCTATTAAAATAGCGGCCCCTACCTTATGGGCTTTCTCAATCATTTCCTCAATAGGATTAATGGTTCCTAGTGCATTGGAAATATGGTTGACAAACACCAATTTTGGGTTTAAAAGTAAGAGTTCGTCATAGGCATTCATGTCTAGCGAACCTTCTGAAGTCATTGGAATCACTTTTAAGCTTGCCTTGGTTTTTTCGCACAACATTTGCCATGGCACAATATTACTGTGATGCTCAAGTGCCGATACCAGAATGGTGTCGTTTTCTGTTAAAAAAGAAGCAAACCCATTTGCCACTAAATTAATACTGTGGGTCGTTCCCGATGTGAAAATAATTTCATGTGCATGCGCAGCATTAAAATGCTTTTGAATGGTGTGGCGTGCGTTTTCGTATTTATCGGTGGCTTCCTGACTTAAAGTGTGGACCCCTCTGTGAATGTTTGAATTGTAATTTGAATAATAATCGACAATGACGTCTATGACTTGTTGAGGCGTTTGTGAAGTTGCCGCATTGTCCAAATAAATCAATGGTTTTCCGTTGACGGTTCTGGAAAGGATTGGAAAATCGTTCCGAATCGTTTCAACATCAAATAGTGTATTAGAATTTTGGTCGTTCATTATAAATCAAATCCGATATTAACCCCTAATTTTTTAGCGATCAATGAATTAATCCTATTTTTTAGTTGTGGAATTTTTACACTTTCCAAGACGTTATTAGCAAAGGCATACATTAAAAGTGCTTTGGCTTCTTTTTCAGGGATTCCTCTAGCACGTAAATAAAATAGTGCATTTTCATCTAATTGTCCAATCGTACATCCGTGAGAGCACTTTACATCATCCGCAAAAATCTCTAATTGAGGTTTTGTATTTATACTTGCTTTGTCACTTATAAGCAAGTTATTATTGGCCTGAAATGCATTGGTTTTTTGAGCTTCTTTATTAACGAGCACCTTTCCATTAAAAACCCCAATAGAGCTGTCGCCAAAAATACCTTTATAATCTTGATGACTTTCACAATTGGGTTCAATATGATGTACCAACGTGTTGTGGTCTACATGTTGTTTGTTTCCAATAATGGTGACCCCATTTAAAGTGGAATCAATGTGTTCTCCGTTTTGATAAAAGTTTAAATTGTTTCGGGTTAATTTCCCTCCAAAACTAAAGGTGTGAACCGAAACATGACTCTCCCTCTTTTGGTTTATAAACGTACTGTCTATGAGCGATGCATTTTCTTTGTCGTTTTGAACTTTATAATAATCGACAATCCCTCGTTTGGCTGCAAAAATTTCGGTCACACTATTGGTCAAGGTCGGGTTGTCTGTAAGACTCTGGTGCCGCTCTATGATCTGAACATGTGCATTTTCATCCACAACAATTAAGTTTCTAGGTTGAAGCAAAAGAGCCGCTTCACTCCCTGTAGAAAAATGAATAATTTGGATGGGTTTTTCAACCAATTTATTTTTAGTGATATGGATGTAAGCCCCTTCATTTGAAAACGCGGTGTTCAATGACGTCAAGCTATCTTTTTGAGCGATCTTATTAAAATAGTTTTCAATAACTAACTGATATTTTGGCTTGCTCAAAGCAGCTGACATTAAACAAATATCGATACCTTCATGGGTGGTTTCAGAGAGGTGTGATGCATATTTACCATCGACAAATACAATTTTATAGCTGTCAATATCATGAATAAAATAAGGCTGGACATCTTTATATTCAACAGCAAATTCTGTTTTTGCAAATACACTAAAATCTTCTTTTAAAACTTTTCCTAAGGAAGTGTATTTCCATGCTTCATCTTTTTTGGCTGGAAAGCCTTCCAGTTCAAAGCGTTTGATCGCTTCTGTACGCATATCGTGTACAAAAGTGTTGTCTAATGAAATTTGATTTTCAAAAGCAATAAAAGAGGATACTAATTTTTCTTTAAGTTCCATAAAGGCAATGCGTTCTTTTAATTTTCAGCTTCTTGTTTGATCCAGTCGTAGCCTTTTTCTTCTAATTCAAAGGCGAGTTCTTTGGTTCCTGATTTTACAATTTTTCCATTGTGAAGTACATGCACAAAATCGGGTACTATATGATCGAGCAGTCGTTGGTAATGTGTAATTACAACCACGGCATTGTCATTTGTTTTTAGCTTATTGACGCCATTGGCCACAATCCGAAGCGCATCAATATCAAGTCCAGAATCGGTTTCATCAAGAATGGCTAGCTTGGGTTCTAACATGGCCATTTGAAAAATTTCATTTCGTTTTTTCTCGCCTCCAGAAAACCCTTGATTTAAGGATCGAGATAAAAATTTACGATCGATTTCAAGTAATTCAGATTTTTCACGAATCATTTGAAGCATTTCTTTTGCTGGCATGTCCTCTAAACCTTTTGCTTTACGCATTTCGTTTAGTGAAGTTTTCATGAAGTTTGTGACGGTGACTCCTGGAATTTCTACTGGGTATTGAAAGGATAAAAAGATTCCTTTGTGCGCGCGTTCTTCGACCGAAAGTTCGTCAATGTCTTGCCCCTCAAAAGTAATTTGTCCTTTTTCAACTTCGTATTCTTCTTTTCCTGCAATGACAGAAGCTAAGGTGCTTTTTCCGGAACCATTGGGCCCCATTATCGCGTGAACTTCTCCTGGTTTTATTTCTAGATTGATGCCTTTAAGAATTGACTTGCCGTCAATATTTGCATGTAAATCGGTGATTTTTAACATAGTTATTCCGTGCCTAATTTTATAATATTCTCAGTTTCTTTTCCTGCAGAAACGCTGATAATTTCAACAATTTCTATTTTATTTTCCCATAAAATCTTGGGATCTTCTTTTGTAGATAAAAGGCCTCTTACTTCAATACTCACCATGTCGGTATCTGATGTTTTAAGTGGTGCTGCCTTTTCATTTAATTCTTTCGCGAGATCATTTAAAATTACTCCATAAATTTCGGAATCATTTTGCAATACCGCCGCATCTTCAAAAAAGATATAATTGCCTTTGATGGTTGTTAAGTCACCAGAGATTTCATTTGAGTTTTTCGGGTTGTTTTTGCAACTTAAAATAGATGCTACAAAAACGAATACTAATACATGTTTCATTTTTTTAAAGTTTATCCTACAGAACCCTCGAGGCTTATTTCTAATAATTTTTGAGCTTCTACAGCAAATTCCATTGGGAGTTTATTTAAAACGTCTTTACTAAAACCGTTTACAATTAATGCAATGGCTTTTTCTGTTTCAATTCCTCTTTGATTGCAGTAAAATATTTGGTCTTCCCCAATTTTACTGGTGGTGGCTTCATGTTCTATTTGAGCCGTTTTATTTTTGACTTCGATGTATGGAAATGTGTGTGCGCCACATTCATCACCCATTAGTAAACTGTCACATTGCGAGAAATTTCGAGCGTTTTCTGCTCTGGAACTTACTTGAACCAATCCTCGGTAACTGTTTTGTGATTTCCCTGCAGAAATCCCTTTACTAATAATTGTTGATTTTGTGTTTTTCCCTAAGTGAATCATTTTGGTACCAGTATCCGCTTGCTGATAATTATTGGTGACTGCAATCGAGTAAAATTCGCCGACCGAATTATCGCCCTTTAATATGCAAGAAGGATATTTCCAAGTAACTGCACTTCCAGTTTCTACTTGTGTCCAAGAAATTTTGGCGTCTTTTTCACAGATCCCACGTTTGGTTACAAAATTATAAACACCGCCTTTACCTTCGGCATTTCCAGGGTACCAGTTTTGGACCGTTGAATATTTTATTTCTGATCCGTCTAAAGCAATTAGCTCAACAACGGCCGCATGTAGTTGATTTTCGTCTCTACTAGGAGCGGTACAGCCTTCTAAATAACTTACATAACTTTCTTCATCTGCAATTAAAAGTGTGCGTTCAAATTGACCTGTTCCTGCTTGATTAATTCTAAAATAGGTAGAGAGTTCCATTGGACATCTAACGCCCTTAGGAATGTAACAAAAACTACCATCACTAAATACAGCGCTATTTAGGGCTGCATAATAATTATCAGTTGTTGGAACTACGGTTCCAATGTATTTTTTGACGAGTTCAGGATGTTCTTTGATGGCTTCAGAAATACTCATAAAAATGATTCCCTTTTCGCCTAACGTCTTTTTGAAGGTGGTCGCAACCGAAACCGAATCAACCACAATATCCATTGCGACATTGTTCATCATTTTCTGTTCATCGACTGAAATCCCTAATTTTTTATACATGGCGAGTAAGTCGGGATCGACATCGTCAAGTGTTTTGTTAGGATCTATAGACGTAGGGGCTGAGTAATATGCAATCGCCTGAAAATCCGGTTTTTGATACGTTACGTTTGCCCAGTCTGGTTCTTCCATGGCTTTCCAAACTTTAAAAGCCTCCAAGCGCCATTGGGTCATCCATTCCGGTTCCTCTTTCTTTTTAGAAATGGCTCGCACGATGGATTCGTCCAGGCCAATAGGAAACGTCTCAGAATCTATATCTGTATAAAAACCATATTCATACTCTTTGGTTTTTAATTCTTCTCTTAAATCATCTTCTGTGTACTTACTCATACGATTTATTAAATTTTACTATAAAGAAAAAGATTCTCCACACCCACACGTACGATTTGCATTGGGGTTATTAAACACAAAACCAGCACCATTGAGCCCGCCCGAATATTCTAAGGTCGTACCAATGAGGTATAAAAAACTTTTTGTGTCGACGACGATTTTAACGCCGTTGTCTTCAAATAGTTTATCGCCTTCAATCTGAGATTTATCAAATTTTAAATCATAAGATAACCCCGAGCAACCTCCGCTTTTCACGCCAACTCGGACATAGTCATTGGTTGGGTCAAATCCGTCATCTTGCATTAATTGCAAGACTTTACTTTTTGCTGTTTCTGATACTTTTATCATAATGCTTATATAGATACTTTCTAAATAGGGCACAAATATACAACATATAGAGGGGATTTCCATACATCCTAACATTATATTAATAGATGGGTTTATAGGTTTTGCCTATGGATTAGAAAAGTTTGGATTACTAATAAAGTCCTCGTCAGATAAAGTTAAAAGAAAGGCCTTAAGATTGGCTTTTTCTTGAGAGCTGAGTTGTACACCCCCTTGATTCACTTTTTTCATCAAGGGGTCAATTGTGGGCGAGTTTTGAAGGCCTTCGCTATAATGATCTATCACTGCCTCTAGGGTTGCAAATCGGCCATCATGCATATAAGGCGCCGTAAAGGCTAAATTTCTTAAGGACGGAGATTTGAATTTTCCATTATCGGCAGGGTCTCCAGTGACACGACCAAACCCTCGATCTGTAATATTTGAATCTAAGCCGTTGTTGTGAAATTTATTGTCGGTCCAAAGTGGATTGTTTTGACTCCCGTGACAATGAAAGCAATCGCCTTTAGATTCGTCCATAAAGATGTTAAAACCATCGATTTCTTCAGAGTTTAAGGTCGCGGTGCCCAATAAATGCTTGTCAAATTTTGAGTTTGCTGAGATAAGAGTTCTTTCAAATTGAGCGATGGCCTTTGAAACTAATACAGAGTCTATTGGGATGTTTCCAAATGCATTATCAAAAAGCTGAGGATACTCAAGGTGTTGTTGTAGTTTTATAGAAACTTCTGGCCAAGTGGTGTGCATTTCGATAGGATTGGTGACGGGTTCAAAAGCCTGTTTTTCAAGCCCTAATTCGCGACCATCCCAAAAAAATCGATCTTCATAATTCCAAGCTAAATTGAATAATGGCATTGAATTTCTGTGTCCGAAAAGACCGTCAATTCCCTCACTAAATCGTGTACTATCTGTAAATGCATTACTGGGATCGTGACAATTGGCACAGGCTTGGGTGTTATCCGCAGATAGAATGGGATCGAAAAATAATTTTTTACCTAGCAAAATGCCTTCTTGAGTTTGAGGATTATCAAAAGGAATAATGGGGTCTAGTATAAGATCTTTAAAAAGTTGAGGAATTTGTAAAGGACTCGCAGTCGGCGTATTCACATAGGAGTCTGAAGGGGCATCACTGCACGAAATAACACACAATGCCAGTAAAAAAAAGATAGAATACGACTTTGTATAATTCATTTCTAGTTAATTAATGCCTTCTAAAGTAAATACGTTTTGCCCGTTTTCGTAGATCAAAATCTGAGCGTTTGAATTTGGCATTAGCAATTGATTATAGTCGTTTAGATCCCAGTTATTGGGGTTTTTAAACCACTCTGCAATATTCATTGAAATGTCAAATTCAACATCGGCGTTTATAGTAACTTCGCCTAAATCAACTTGAATATAAGTGTCTTTTGGAAATGTTGGATTGTCTCCTGCATTATCATTTGCTCTGATTGCATGGTAGTTATAGCCTTGGGTTTCATTATTGTTGTTTTTAAACTTTCCGTCTAATTGCATGTAATGATATCCGCCCCCAAGCATCATAGGAACATTCCAGGATGCGGCATTTAGATCGGAGTATGTACCCTCTGTATTTTTTTCATTGGTAAATCCAAACACAAAAGAAACATTGCGATAAGTGCCCGTTAAAATTTTGGTCTTAGGAGTGTAGGATAGGTTCGTTTGGTTGGTCACATCCACTAAATTATAGCCTTCTAATAAAATAGTTTGACCACTGGTTTCTGTAAATACAATGTTAGAGATTAAGTAGCTTAAGCGTTCTATGCTCAAAAGTTCTCCATGTGCATTTGTAAATTTTAAATCATTAAAATCTGAATTGGTAACTCGAGTATCATCCCAATGATGAGAAAAATTTAAAGTTATATGGACCGGACTCTCAGAATTGTTTGTGTCGGAGCTACATCCACAAAGAATGGTCAAGCTTACAGTTAACAGATGATAGATTCGGTTCATTTTAATTTAAGTATTAAGAGGTCTGTAAACCCTTTGTTTTCTAAAATAATTTCATTTGAGCTCGTAGAGTCTCCAACAGCTACGATCGTTTGATTATTTAATTCAACAGTGTCATAAAAGAAATCTATTTCACTTCCTCCAATTGTTTTTTGCCATTCGAAGGCACCGCTACTATTTATTTTTAAGACCCAAGCATCATTTTGCCCATTGTTATTAGTGAGATTTCCATCGGTACTTCTTGAGCTTCCTGAAATTAAAAACCCGTTATCTTCTGTTTTTGAAACGGATCTGCCAACATCAAAACTAGTGCCACCAAGTATTTTTTCCCAAAGTAGAGTGCCTTTTGGGGTTATTTTAATCACCCATAAATCAGCGGCTCCATTATTTTTAGTAACGTCAAAATCATTACTTCTAGTATCGCCAACAATCAAATAGTTTCCGTCGGTTGTTTGGCTAATGGCTCGGGCTTCATCGGTTTCACTCCCTCCAAACGATTTTTCCCAAATCAATTCTCCAGTATTTGAAATTTTAATCACCCAAAAATCATAGCCTCCATGATTGGTTGAAATATCGACATCAGCACTATCTGAAGAGCCTACAATTATATACCCATTATCTTCGGTTTGAATCGCGTCATAGGCCGTATCTGTAAACGTCCCACCATAGTAGTTACTCCATTGTTTGAGGCCGTTTGCATTTAATTTAATCACCCAGTAGTCACCACCTGCATGTCTGCGTGCTGTATTGGATCTTCTGTCGCCTTGACCGTTTGATGCCGACACATCCAAGACTCCAGTTAGTAAATAGCCATTGTCATTGGTTTGAATGATAGAGTATGGAGTGTCGCTGCCTGCAAAGCCATAGGCGTATTCCCAGGAAATCGATCCACTCGCATCCAGTTTCGTAACCCAAAAATCTTCGTGTCCTGAATTTTCTAAAACATCTCCGTCACTACTTTTGCTTTTTCCAATAACCGCATAACCACCATCGGAAGTTTGAATTAAATCAGATCCTCGATCGTCCTCACTTCCTCCATATGTTTTTTGCCACTCTAACGTATTAGCTTCGTTAAATTTTAAGAGCCAATAGTCATAAGATTCATTGAGTTTACTTGTAACATCACCGTCCATACTTTGGGTGTATCCTAAAACAGCATATCCGCCGTCGTTTGTTTTAGTGACCGCTTGCGCACTTTCATTTTTTGACCCTCCTAGAGTTAATACAAAATCAATTTCTAAAGTTGGCTTTTGAGGCGTTTCAGGATCACTGTCATTAGAACAACTTGTAATTAATAAGATACTTAATAGAAATAAAAACAAATTAAACTCAGGGCGCATAAAATATAAAATTAAAAGTCACTTCTTCGAATTATAAATAAACCTCTATTAATATCACTAATGACTATGTTTTCACTTGCAAAGTACGGGTACACATTCCAAACGCCATCAAATGCGGCAGTGTCACTTTCTGGGTAGGTATCAAAATATCCAATCTCAGAGAAAGTTTGTGATTCAATTTGAGAGATGTCTATAATCCGAACACCAGCTCTGTAATTTGCTAAATAGTAGTTGCTTCCTTTTGTGTAACCATTGTGGTCAATGGCTGCGGTTGGTCCAAAATAATTAAAGCTAAAAGAGGGGTTGTCAAGGTCTTTAAAGTCAAAAACTAAAGTTTTTGTGTTGTTTCCGAAACTTCTTTCGTCATCCTCATCTCCCACAATAAAATAGTTAAAATCTTCGGTAAACCAACCTTGGTGCGTGTAGCCAATATTTGAATAGCCAATAGTTGATATAATGATTGGATTCGATTTATCTGTAATATCTGCAATTACAATTTCGTTCTCATTACTACCTATTAATAGTTCTTTTCCAAGATGGTCAGGATCTGGTCCTGTATAAGTAATGACTTGTGCGTCATGAGAATAGCCTCCAGCTCCAAATCCGCCTTCAGAGACAGGCATGGTTGGATTTTGAATGTTTACAAATAAGGCGCCTCCAGCATAGGTGCCACTTCGGGATGTTCCAACGATATAGGCATAACCAGACGTTTCGTTAATGACAATGTTGTGAGCCCTTCCAAAATCTGTAAAATGGGTATCAGCAGTAAAGGTTTCGGGAGGCGTTGAAACAGCTCTCAAGCGAGTGAGGTCAAAAACTTGCATCCCATGTCCAGGAGCTTCACTAACAATGAAGGCATGATTTTGATAAACTTTAATATCTCTCCATAAACTGCTTACGGTAGCGGTTGGTAGGACGCCAACAAGTATAGGAACCACTGGATTACTGATGTCCACAAAAGCAGTGTGAGAAGAGAGTCCAACTAACGCATATTCTTTATTGGTACTCGGGTCGGTCCAACCCCAAGAATCATTTGCGATTAGATCTTCTGCGCTTCCACTAGCGGTTAGTTCTTGTATCGACAAATGGCTCATTAAGTCATAACCATCACAAGGGTAGTCACCGGCCATGCCGTTTTCGCAAGGGGATGTGGGTATAAAACGTTGTTCAGGGTTAGAGTCCGTTGCTTCATCTGCACAGGATACGGAAAGTCCGATACATATAAAAAGACATACTATTTTTAAAAAAACAACTTTCATAATCTTAAATTTACAGTTAATTGGCGGTTCTAATTTACATCAAAAAATTATACAAGAACCAAAATGAGTTGAATTATGTTCCTTTTGTATAAGAAATCTACCAAAAGCGTCTTATTTTTGCAGTATGATTGAAGATAAAAACCAAGAAAAAACAGCCCTTAGTAGTTTAGGTGAATTTGGATTAATAGACCATTTAACCAAACAATTTACAGACAAAAACAGTTCTACTATTAAGGGGATTGGCGATGATGCTGCCATATTAGATTTTAAAAACAAATCGGTGGTGCTTACAACGGATTTGTTAGTGGAAGGCGTTCATTTCGATTTAAGTTATATGCCTCTAAAGCATTTGGGGTATAAAGCAGTGATGGTCAATTTATCGGATGTGTATGCGATGAATGCAACTGCAACACAAATAACGGTTTCGATTGCAGTTTCCAATCGATTTTCACTCGAAGCACTTGAAGCTTTATACGAAGGAATTCATAAAGCTGCTGAGGTATATGGCGTGGATGTTGTTGGAGGCGACACTACCTCTTCTACGACGGGTTTAATGATTTCTGTGACCGCTCTTGGGGAAGTAGATTTAGAGACGGTCGTAAAACGAAGTGGAGCAAAACCAAACGATTTATTGGTTGTGAGTGGTGATCTTGGAGGTGCTTATTTAGGATTACAGGTTTTGGAGCGTGAAAAAGAAGTGTTTAAAGTGAACCCTAACAATCAACCGGATTTGGATGGGTATACGTACATCATCGAACGTCAATTGAAGCCCGAAGCCCGAAAGGACATCGTGATACTCCTTAAAGATCTTGAAGTTGTACCAACCGCTATGATTGATGTGAGCGACGGTTTATCTTCTGAAATTATTCATTTATGTAAACAAAGTGAAGTAGGATGTGACCTCTATGAAGATAAAATTCCGTTAGACCCACAAGTCATTTCAACTTGTGAAGAATTTAACATGGACAGCACAACTGTTGCACTGAATGGGGGCGAGGACTATGAGCTTTTAATGACCATTTCTCAAGAAGATTTTCCAAAAATTAAAGCCAATCCAAACTTAACCGTTATTGGGTACATGACAGATTCAAGTACTGGAATGAACTTGGTAACGCGAGGCGAAACCAAAATCCCGATCACTGCTCAAGGATGGAACGCGATGAGTTCTGACTCCGATGCATAGATTTTTATTTCCAACGAAGACTTTCCATCAAGTGTTTTAAATCTTTTTGGATATAATTAACGGCTGGAAGTATGGAATCATAGTTGGGCTTTGTTTCAAAATAAAGCGCTCCTGATACAAAATGCCGTGTACTGTCGGTTACATAAAACTGTGATTGTGATGCCACATTTCCTTTGAGTTCAAAAAACATTCCATACAAGTTTTGCGCCGGATTCTCATAGTTGCGTTCAGAAATTTCATCCGCTACTTGTAGGTGTTTCTGAGTCATTTTTTTAGTGTCTGATATGTGTTTTTCGACATTATTATCTACTTTTTTGTAATTGATAAAAACAGAGGCTTTTAATGTCGGATAGCGAAGAATAATCCCTTGGACTTTATTGTTTTTTCTAGAGACAGAGAGTCGTGCAAGTTTGTTTGTTTCGATCTCAAACGGTAAATCTAGTTGGCTTTCAGAATAGGTCGCTTTTGGATATTCCAAACTCAAAAATGCTTTTGGTTTTGGAACCAGTATCTCATCACAGGAGAAGCACATGAAAATACATAAAAAAACTGCGAATGGTTTCATTATTTTTTAAGAGTAACTTTTAGTTGTTTGATGCGCTTATTATCAAGTGCTTCAATAGTAAATGTATACGTTTTAAACTTGATCTCACTGTTTACCTTTGGGAAACTTTTTGAAATTTCAAGCACAAATCCAGCCAAGGTTTCTGCTTCGCCTTTTTCATCTTCAAAAATGGATTCATCGTCTAGCTTGATAATTCTATAAAAATCTTTTAGAGTAGTTTTGCCTTCAAAAACATAATTATGAGCATCCAACTTTGAGAATATTAAATCATCGTCGTCAAATTCATCACTAATATCACCCACAATTTCTTCAATGACATCTTCTAATGAGACCACACCAGAAGTGCCACCATATTCATCGACAACAACTGCCAAGTGAATTTTTTTCTCCTGAAACTCAACCATGAGGTCGTCGAGTTTTTTGTTTTCTGGCACAAAAAAAGGCGCTCTTAATAAAGCCGTCCAATCAAATTGTTTTTTTTGAAGATGAGGTAATAAATCTTTTACATATAAGATCCCCACAACAGCATCGATACTTTCATTGTATACAGGAATTCGAGAGTATCCATGTTTTATAATTTCTGGAATTATTTTCGAATATTCGATCGACTGGTCCAATGCAAAGATATCAATACGTGGGCGCATGACTTGCTTGGTATCTGTATTGCCAAAGGATACAATGCCTTGTAGTATTTTTTGTTCTTGTTGCGTGGTGTCTTCCTCACTAGCTAACTCAAGGGCCTGGGATAAATAATCAACATTTAGACTCGATTTTTGTTTCCCCAATTTTTTATGAATGCCCAAAGTTACCTTTTGCATCGGGATGCTAATGGGCGAAATAATCACATCCAACACTTTTAAAGGATAGGCCATGAATTTTGAAAACTTTAGATTGTTTCGATTGGCATATACTTTGGGTAAAATTTCGCCAATCATTAAAATCAAAAAGGTAATTAATATAACTTCAATAAAAAATACTAAATCAATTTTGAAAAGCCCTAAATTTAGTTCGGAATCAATCCCATCAAATAGTTTTTCACTTAGCGAAGCAAATAAAATGACAATGGCAATATTTATAAAATTATTCGCAACCAGAATAGAAGCGAGTAATTTTTTTGGTCGTTTTAGAAGCTCAATAATAATCTCAAACGATTTTGATTTTGTTTCTTTAGCCTCGTCTAAATCTTTTTGTGTAAGTGAAAAAAGAGCTACTTCAGCACCAGAAATGAGGGCAGACGCAAGTAATAGTATGACAAGCGCTAAACAGCCTATGAGAAGCGTAGAATCGAAATGAAGTAATAAACTAAAGGGTTCAGGGTCCAATTATAAAATTTTAGTGGAACAATTAAAATGGAAGGTCGTTGGGTTGTTCCTGAATTTCTTCAGGTTTTGCGAGTTTGGCTTGAGGTGTGGAGTCTGCGCTGCTGGCTGCTGGTTTTGCAGCGTCATTTTTGGTAGTCAAAAATGTAAAATCAACACATTGAATTTCGGTAGAATACCGATCGGTGCCTTTGTCGTCCTGCCATTTTCGAGTCTTTAAACGTCCTTCAATATAAACCTTGTCTCCTTTGTTGAGGTATTTCTCACAAATTTCGGCAGCTTTGTTTCGCACCACAATATTGTGCCATTCTGTATTTGTAACTTTTTCGTTTGTTTGCTTATTTGTGTAGGTTTCATTGGTAGCCAACGGAAAACGGCCTACACAATTTTTATCATCAAAATAATGCATTTTTACGGCATCTCCAAGATGTCCAATGAGCATTACTTTATTTAAGGTTCCAGACATAATAGCGAATATTAGATAAAATAAGTTGAGTTTAATTTAATGATATAAAGATATCTAAAAATTACAAATGCTCGTACTTAAAGTTGAAAATTATTTATAAACCGTTCGATAACAATTGGTACAGGAAGCGTTTTGATATCGGACCATTTTATGGCATTTTCAGTAGATTTAGTGGTGTTGATGATCCAAAATTTAATATGGAGTTCCTGATGGGATAGTTTGTGAATAATGTCAGTCGTATTATAAAGTGTTATTTTTTTGTGTGAGACCTCCAATTTATCAGCTAATTCTGGGTGTTTCAAAAACGCGTCTTCAGACACTGACGATGGAGTTTCAATGAGTGGAAACTGGTACAGTTGCTGCCAAATTCCTTTCTCGGTACGTTGTTCTAAAACCGTTTTTTGGTCATTTGAATTCATTACTAGAAAGTTAAAATACTTTTTAGTAACCTTTGTTTTTTTGAGTTTTACAGGCAACTTCTTAATCGAACCAGTTGCATAGGCACTACAGGAAGCTATCAACGGACACGCATTACAGTTGGGAGATTGTGGTTTGCACTGACGCGACCCAAATTCCATAATGGCTTGGTTGTAATCGCCTAAATTTGACGGTGGTAATAACGACTGTGCTAGGGATTTAAATTGCTTGATGCCTTCAGTACTATTAATGGGGGTGTCAATTCCAAAATAACGTGCCAAAACACGGTATACATTGCCGTCAACAACAGCAACCGATTCTTCATAGCAAATGGAAGCGATGGCACTCGCCGTATAATCCCCAACGCCTTTTAGGTCGAGTAGAGAGTTGTAGTCTTTTGGAAAAACGCCCTTTAAGTTTTCAGTAATATGTTTGGCAGTATAGTGTAAGTTTCGTGCGCGTGAATAATAGCCGAGGCCTTGCCATAGTTTCAAAATTTCTGTCTCAGAGGCATTTGCAAGCTCCTGAACAGAAGGGTAATTGGCTAAAAATGCTTCATAATAGGGGAGTCCTTGTTTGACTTGTGTTTGCTGTAAAATAATCTCTGACAACCAGATATTATAGGGATTTCTAGAAGTCCGCCAAGGCAAATTTCTTTTATGTATTGAATACCAGTTAGTTAATATTGAATGAAAACTCATTTTGAAATTGGTTGAACAGCAAAAATAATCTTTTAATATATTTAATTTTAATTCTTTAGGCTTGAAATATTGAATATAAAATACATATATTTGCAAGCCTATTAAAAAAACATTAATTTAAATACTATAAAAAATGACTAAAGCTGAAATTGTAGCTAAAATTTCCAACGATTTAGGAATTGAAAAAGGAGATGTACTAGCAACTGTTGAATCTTTTATGAGCGAAGTTAAAGGATCGTTAGAGACTGGTGAAAATGTTTATCTTAGAGGATTTGGTAGTTTTATTATTAAAACGAGAGCCGAAAAAATCGGTAGAAATATTTCTAAAAACACTTCAATCAAAATACCCGCACACAATATACCCGCTTTTAAACCTTCTAAAGTATTTGTAGAAGGCGTGAAGTCGAAGGTTAAAGTAAACTAAATATAAACTAATTTTAAAAAAGTACATTTATGCCAAGTGGTAAAAAACGTAAAAGACATAAGGTAGCAACGCATAAGCGTAAAAAAAGACGTAGAGCTAACCGTCACAAGAAGAAGTAATTTGAAAAAGTAGCATACGCTACTTTTTCGATTTATTTTCGAAACGTTCTTTGATATCAAATTCGTGCTAAAATTCAGTTACACCTTGCTGAATACATGAATTTACCGTATTAAATCCTGTCAAATCTTAGTATAAACCTTTTGGTTTCATGCTTAAGATTATACTCCTGTAGTCCTCTATGGGAATGAATCAAGAAAAATATTTTATAATCCATCTGTACATTCGTGTATGGATTAAATTAACACATATGAATAAAGAATTAATAATTCGATCCAATTCAGACAACGTTGATTTTGCCTTATTAAAAGATGGAAAACTAATTGAATTTCAAAATGACGAAGATAATAGCAAATTTTCTGTTGGCGATGTGTTTTTAGCCAAAGTAAGAAAGTCTGTTCCTGGTCTCAACGCTGCATTTGTTAATGTAGGGTATCATAAAGATGCATTTTTGCATTACCATGATTTAGGGCCAAAGCTTCCAACTCTTATGAAATTCATGAAACGTGTAAGCACAGGTAAAGTAAAAGATTACTCTTTAAAAAACTTCGCTTTTGAAGAAGACATAAAGAAAGATGGAAGTATTGACGATATTATAAAGTCAAACCAATCTATTTTGGTTCAAATTGCAAAAGAACCAATCTCTACAAAGGGGCCAAGAATTAGCTCCGAAATCTCTCTTGCTGGCCGTTATTTGGTACTCGTTCCTTTTTCAGATCGCATCTCAATTTCTCAAAAAATTGAAAGTAGAGCCGAAAAAGAACGCCTAAAACGCTTAGTTAGAAGTATTACTCCTAAAGGATTTGGAGTCATTATCAGAACTGTTGCAACCGATAAGAAAGTCGCAGAACTCGATAAAGATCTTCAAAATTTATACAAAAAATGGGAGTCTATTTGTAAAGCAATTCCTCGCGCTCATACACCAAGTAAAGTACTCGGTGAAATGAACAAAGCGTCCTCTATTCTTAGAGATATTTTCAATGATACCTTTACAGGCATCACGGTCGATGACGATTTGCTTTTTAATCAAATTAAAGATTATGTTCATGAAATTGCACCTCACAAAAAGGATATTGTGAATTATCACAATCCTAAAACACCCATTTTTGAAAAATTTGGGATCGAAAGACAAATTAAAACTTCCTTTGGTAAAACCGTATCAATGGCTCGTGGGGCCTATTTAATTATAGAACACACAGAAGCACTTCATGTGGTGGATGTCAATAGTGGAAATCGTTCTAGTAAAGAAAGAAATCAAGAAGCGACTGCTTTAGAAGTCAATATTCTTGCGGCAACCGAACTCGCACGCCAATTTAGATTGCGTGATATGGGCGGAATTATCGTCGTAGATTTTATTGATATGAACAAGGCTGAGAATCGAAAGAAACTCTTTGATCATCTTAGAGATGAGATGAAAGACGATAGAGCCAAACACAAAATATTACCTCCAAGCAAGTTTGGGTTAATTCAAATTACAAGACAACGTGTTCGACCAGAAATGAACATTAAGACCAAGGAAGCTAATCCGAATGGGTCTAATGGCGCTGAAGTGGAAGCTCCGATTGTTTTGATTGATAAAATTAATCACCAGCTGGATCAAATTATGAAAAAAGGCTATAAAAAAGTGACTTTAAACACACACCCTTTTATAGCAGCCTTTATTACAAAAGGCTTCCCATCCATACGTTCAAAATGGTATTTTGAACATAAAAAATGGGTTAAAGTAATGCCAAGAGATGCTTACACATATCTGGA
>CATEFX010000032.1 GCA_949499105.1 Formosa sp. Hel1_33_131
TAGAACTAACATCGGCTGTAGGAACCGATGATCAGTTATTGTGTCAGTCGAATTTTAGTGCGCCGATTACGCCTATAGTCTATACCTTAACTGGTGCGACAGGCGTGACTGTAACAGGGTTACCAACAGGCTTAAATCCTGTTTTTGATGTAACCACAGGTCAGCTTGTTATTTCTGGAACACCAATAGAATCAGGAGAATTTAATTATGCAATTACAACCTTGCCGTGTGCTCGAATAAAAACAGGGATGATCAAGGTCTCAACGCCAATTGCATTTTTTGATGAACAAGTCACTCAAGTTTCTTGTACTGGCGAAGATGATGGTTCGATTTCAATTGATATTAGAGGTGGAGCAAGTGTCGGTGGTTTGTATGCTATTACATGGTCTGGACCTAACGGATTTCAGCAAAATCAATCCACAATTACGGGGCTTGAACCTGGAGTTTATACAATTTCTGGAACGGATATTTTAGGCTGTGCGATCCCAACAAAATCGTATGTTATTGCTGATGTTGAACCTGTTGAAATCTCATTACTTTCAACGTCTAATGTTACTTGTAATGGAAGTTTAGGCTGTGCAGATTTTGATTTTTCAGGGGGTACAGGGATTTATACGAGTTTCTTGCTAGAGTATCTAGATCCTTCTTCAGAGACATTAACGCCAATAACCGTCGCAAATAATAATTATTTTAATATTTGTGACCTAAGGGCTGGTTTGTACTATCTAACAATTGAAGACAGTAATTCATGTGCATCAGTGCCTTATTTGTTTACAATATTTGATTACAGTTCACTGACCATTGAATCGGTAGAATTAGATGATTCGTTATGTACGGACGCTCCAGGAAATGTTAGAATCAAAGTGGCTAGTTTGGACCCAAGCTTGGCGTTCTATTATAATAATGTTTTAGTACCTCACCTGTACTTAGGAGATTCAATGTATGAATTAGCAATCAATAACCCAACGGCTCCTTCAGGGATCATCAAAGTTAAAAACGATCAAGACTGTTGGAATACGATTTCTGTGAGTACACCAATTGAATCCCCAGGCTTTGAATATACATCCCTTAACTTTGTGACCTATAATGCAATCGATGTTAATGAAAGTATTGAGTTTACCAATACAGTGGATCTAAATGACATCCCTGCTGAGTACGATTACATTGTCTGGGACTTTGGAGATAACTCGCCTTTTAAAGTATTCTTTAATCCAGAAGACATCGTTCCTAACTCTGACGGAGATAGTTTTAAAACGGTCTTTCATTCCTATACAATTGATGGTGTTTATACAGTAACGCTCACCGTCTTTAATAGTCTTGGATGTTCACGAGTCGAAACTCAAATCATCAGTGTAGGTCGAGGTGCAAATATTATGACACCAACAGCCTTCTCACCAAACAATGATGGGATCAACGATTTGTTTAGAGCGTCATTAATTGGCTTTACTGAAGTGTCCATGTTTGTATATGACAACTGGGGTAATATTGTTTACGAAATTACTTCGGAAGTTAATGCCTTAGATGCAGATTGGGGATGGAATGGTTTAGAAAAAGGAAATGATGAACCGATAAACGGGAATTATAAATACTACGTAATCGCAACAACTATTGAAGGAGAAGTTGTTGAGAAAACAGGGCAACTGATGCTTATAAAATAATACAGCTATGAAATTAAAATCTATATATATACTAACCGTAATTTTTGTTTCCAATTTTGGATTTGCACAGGACACTGCATTAAAAAATCAGAACAAAATCATGGGGGTTCAAAACCCCAGTTTTTACGCCTTTGGAGACTCCTCCAAAGCGGGAGTGCTGACGGGATCGGAAGGATTTAGTGATGCTAGTAAAATTGAAACCAAATTTGCCTTTGTAAATCATTTCTTTAAAGATAACGACTTTTCATTGGCTTTAGATGTCAAAACAGTCGATGTGACAAGTCTTGGTTATTCCGTATCAAGTGCCAATTTGCACTACATCTATAGAACTCAGTTGAATTACAAATGGACGTTTAATCCATCGGTATCGATCGGGTATGGAAATAGTGCATTAAACTATAATAACTTAGTCTTTGAAGACCAAATTAATGTATTGACCGGTAGTATCGCTGGAGTTACTGTGGACCCTGTTAATGTTGATGGAAAAATTAATTATTTTGATTTAGCAGCTGGATTTACGGTTCGAAACAATGAGAATTTATTTTTTGGTCTTAATGCAAAACATCTGAATACACCCGACACTTCTTTTAATTCTACAGCGAATAACAAGAAAGCTTTATTGATCTCTCTACAAGCCGGTTATGAATACGATTTAAACCCTTTTGGTCAAGGGATTTTACCAGCATTTTCCTATTTATTTTTGTACAACTCTTTTACCATGCAAGGAGCGAAATCAAGAATAGATCTTTATCAAGAAGTGATATTAGGTAATATTTCGCTTGGATTAAATCAGCATATCAATAATTACGAAGGAATTACAATATCACAATTTGGGACGTCTCTTAGCGTTTTTGTTCAACAAATTGAATTTGGAATTAATTATTCAATTGATATGGTGCCTTCAGGTCCAGTGGGAACGGATTTTAATAGTTTTGAATTATACATTACATTTGATTTTAACCCTGATAACAAGAACAAAAGAGGAAACAACAGCCGTTTCTATGGGTTGTAATGTAAAGTTGACTAAGGTATAATTTAGATCTATTTATACAGTATTTTTGTCAAAATCCAGTTTTATAGTTAATCTTGTAATCCGGTTCACCGATAAAAGAGTTAATTTATAAAGTTATGCCATCAAACCCCTTGTTGTCTATTGTGATCCCTATATTTAATGAGCAGTTCAATGTAAGGCCCTTAGTCGATGCAATTGAAAATCAACTATCTGAATACGCCTATGAACTTATTTTTATAGATGATTGTTCAACTGATGGCAGTCTTCAGTCCATACAATCAATTTCAAACCCTAACCTCATTCTAATTGCTTTTGATCAGAATAAAGGACAAAGTTCGGCACT
This sequence comes from Formosa sp. Hel1_33_131, assembly GCA_949499105.1. Classification (GTDB taxonomy): domain Bacteria; phylum Bacteroidota; class Bacteroidia; order Flavobacteriales; family Flavobacteriaceae; genus Hel1-33-131. Next base: position 3,014 of record CATEFX010000032.1, read on the forward strand.
CTCTGCTGGGATTCAGCGTTCCCGTGGTACGTATATAGTAACCATGGATGGGGACCTTCAAAATGACCCTAAGGATATTCCTAAAATGGTGTCTCTAATTCAAAATGGAAATTGGGATATGGTGATCGGTGTTCGAGAAAACCGACATGATTCCTTGCTTAAAACTCTGCCCTCCAAAATTGCGAATTACATCATCAGAAAAACCACTCGACTCCAAGTATCGGATTCAGGATGTGCGCTTAAGGTGATGACCTCCAAAACAGCAAAGAACATTCCTTTATACGACGAATTACATCGATTCATGGCACTCCATGCACATTTAAATGGCGCACGGATCAAAGAAATTCCAATCATTCACCATCCACGAATCTATGGAGTTTCTAAATATGGCTTGGAACGAACCTTTAAAGTATTGAAAGATTTAGTATCGATTATGCTTAAACACAAACGCTCCAAATTCAATGGAGTAATCGCTTAGTTTAAAACAATCGACCTGTTTCAAAAAATTATAGTAATTTTAGAGTCTTAATGGATTTAATGACACCACGCCTTAAAATAATTGAATGCCCTCGAGATGCCATGCAAGGCATTAAGACGATGATCCCAACGGCTCAAAAAGTTCAGTACCTTCAATCGCTTTTACGTGTGGGGTTTGATACCATTGATTTTGGTAGTTTTGTGTCGCCGAGAGCCATCCCTCAAATGGCCGATACGGCCCAAGTGCTGGCACAGTTAGATCTTAGGAACACCCAAAGTAAATTATTAGCAATAGTCGCCAATAGCCGAGGTGCTTTAGCCGTCGCTTCTCATAAAGAAATTGATTTTTTAGGCTATCCGTTTTCGATTTCCGAAAATTTTCAGATGCGAAATACGCACAAAACAATTACCCAATCTATTGATACCCTTCAAGAAATCTTAAACATCGCACAGGCTCATAACAAACGAGTGGTTGTGTATCTCTCAATGGCTTTTGGAAATCCGTATGGCGATCCATGGAATGTGGATGTAGTAGGCGAGTGGACCCAACGCTTAAATGCGATGGGGGTCGAAATCCTTTCGTTGAGTGATACGATTGGGAGTTCCACTTCAGATTCTATTTCTTATTTATTTTCAAATTTAATCCCTGCTTATCCTCATATCGAGTTTGGAGCCCATTTACATACCAATCCTTTACACTGGCACCCCAAAGTTGAGGCTGCATACATAGCCGGATGCCGTCGTTTTGATGGTGCTATACAGGGCTTTGGAGGCTGTCCGATGGCTAAAGATGAATTGACAGGCAATATGCCAACAGAAAAACTACTCTCGTATTTTACGACTCAAAAGGAAGTGACCAATTTAAATGCGCTTAGCTTTGAAAGTGCTTATAACGAAGCCACAAAAATATTTTCAGTGTACCATTAAAAAAAAAGAGTCGTTAGTTTCCTAACGACTCTTTTTATGTATTTTGTTTTTTTTAGAACCTAAAGCCTAAACCTCCGTAGATCCCAAAAGGATGTCCTGGGCGTAATCCAGCAGGCACTTTAGCAACGGCATAGGTTTCATCTAAAAGATTTATCATTTTTGCAGTGATACTCAATGTTTTTGAAACATGGTATTTTCCTGCAAAATCGATGATAAAATTAGACGTAATACCATTAGCAGAGTTGACTGCATCTGCACTTGCCTCGGTCTTAAAGGCACCATTTAAACGGCCACTCAAGTTGAGCTCAAACTTCGCATGTTCTAAGGATATAGAGGTGTTAAACTGATGTTTGGCAATATAAGGTAACTCGTCACCACTTTGAACTTCGCCCCACAAACCGTCATCACTTCCAAAACTATTTAAAAATTCAGTATCTGTAAACGTGTATCCAAAAGTAATAGGTAAGGCATAAGACGTGTTATTTTGGAGTAGGTCATAATTTAAAAGTAATTCAATCCCTTTCACACCCACTTCTCCAGCGTTAAATTGCTCTAATGATCCTGTGCCACCTGAAGCTGCTAAGTCACTTCCCAATAAGTTGCTGTAATCGTTATAAAACCCAACAACTTCTCCTCTCAACCCTTTAATATTGAACCTTGATCCCAGTTCGTAATTGATGCTTTCTTCGGATTCTTGTCCAACTGTATTTCCAGGAGGCGAAAAGCCTTTATGTACACCACCAAATAAAGACGTTGAATTGTTTAATTTATAATTGAACCCTATTCCAGGAATAAAAATAGAAACTTTATTTTCTCGAGTCGAAAGATCACTTCCTGTTCTATCAAAATCATTTGATCCAAAATTATCTCTTCCTAACACGATATCTTCATAACGTAATCCAGGAGTTATGGTCATATTATTAAATTTTAATTTATATAAAATAGACCCTGCAAATGCACTTGCTTTACTAATTCGATTGGCGTCACTTCCGGGAGTTCCGGCGGAAGTTAAATTCATCTGGCCATCCGTAATACTGTATCCATCTTTCCACTGAAATCGGTCTTCTTCATCATAATGATATCGTAAACCAATTTCAACATCATGAAATATAGTATTACTGTTCCAATGGAAGTCCAATTTAGTTTGAATTCCTTTTGATAAATACTTTCTATTGTTTGCTTTTAGAACTAATGCGTCCGCATTTGAATCTGAAGTCCCATTAATAATATTCATATAACTTGAGTAGTCCATAGGAGTTTCAAGTATTTTAGAAATTTTCTCTTTGTTGCCCTCAAAAACCACATCATTCAGTTTGTACCAATTTCGTGAAAAATCGTTATGATAAGCATTGCTCGTAATTCTAAACACTTTAGAAACATCTATTTTATGGGTCATCATAAATTGAAGATGCTCATTAGTCATTTGATCTTTTTGAGACGCTGCATATCGATCGAATGGATTGGTCTTGAAATCTTCGGTAGTTAAACCAAGGTAGGTCTCATTAGAAGTTTCATCTGAATATTGAAATTTAAATTCTAGAGATTGTTTATATTTAGATTCTTGATTACTGTTAAGCCTTAACTTAGCCACTACATCATTTTTATCAAAACCTGTATTGCCGCCTTTCGGTAAGTTTTTAAAGCCATCCGAGTTGTTATTTAGATATTCAACTAAATACCCAATATTGGTTTTTGAATCTCCTATTTTTAAGTGGGTTTGACTTGTATTGAAACTTCCATAATTTGTTTCGATACGCCCATTAAATTGGTTTGGTATTTGAGTGCTTACCAAATTTAGAGCACCACCTGTTGTAAAAGGTCCGTACTGTATTTGACTGCTTCCTTTTAAAATTTCTACAGCTTGCATCCTGGCAACTGAAGGAAAATAATAGGCTGCAGGTGCACTGTAGGGTGCAGGTGCAATTAAGACGCCATCTTCCATGATAGATATTTTTGCACTACGCTCTGGAGAGGTTCCACGAAGGCTGATGTTTGGACGTAAACCAAAACCATCTTCTTCATAAATATTCACCCCAGGTACCGAGCGCAAAACTCTATTAATATCAGAATGTGAAAATTTTTCTAATTCTTTTGGTGAAATATAGAATGACGATCCTGTCCTGTTTTTGGCTTCATATTTACTCCCAAAAATGACTTGTGAGTTAATAAAAACGGGTTCCAGTTTTTGTATAGAGTCAACAGACGTTGTTTTCGTCAATTCTTGTGCGTTTAAACTCCCTATAATTATTAGGGCGAGTGCTGTAATGGTGTTCTTCATTTTATTTAGACTGATTAAAAATAAGGTTTAATTTCAGCCGCAAAGTTACAAACGAATTTTAGATTCACAAAGCTTATTTAGAATAAATAAACATAAAAAAATTAAAACATTGACAAAGAGTTATTTAACGTGTGAAAAAAATATAAAAACATATCTATTATTTAATAAATGACCACATAATAAGCGGAATTCCTGCAAATAATAAGAGGGCTAAATCTTTATTTTTTAAAAAACAGAACGATATCTACTATTCAAGTGAAAAAAGCCTTAAATTTGCTTGCAATTATAAGCTAATTGCTATGAATGCACATCTATCCAAAATTGTCGGCGAAGGTCTTACTTACGACGACGTCCTTTTAATCCCAGCATATTCCGAAGTTTTACCACGTGACGTGAGTATTACATCGAAATTCACTAAAAACATTTCGTTGAATGTCCCTATTAGTTCTGCGGCAATGGATACGGTTACCGAAAGTAAAATGGCAATAGCCATGGCACGAGAAGGTGGAATAGGCGTGTTGCACAAAAACATGACCATAGAGCAACAAGCCATTAAAGTTCGAAAAGTTAAACGTGCCGAAAGTGGTATGATTATCGATCCAGTGACCTTACCCTTAACAGCGACTGTTAGAGATGCTCAAATGAGTATGAAAGAACACAGTATTGGAGGAATTCCAATCATTGATGAAGACGGCTATTTAAAAGGAATTGTCACCAATCGTGATTTAAGATTCGAAAAAGAAAGCGATCGTCTCATTACAGAAATCATGACTTCTGAAGATCTAGTAACCACTTCTGAAGGTACTTCTTTACAACAAGCGGAAGTCATTCTTCAAAAGAAAAAAATTGAAAAATTACCAGTGGTCGATGCCGATTTTAAACTCGTTGGACTCATCACTTTTAGAGATATCACGAAATTAACCCAGAAACCAATTTCCAATAAAGACCATTACGGTCGCTTACGAGTGGCTGCTGCTATTGGAGTGACCCAAGATGCAGTAGAACGGACTGCTGCTTTAGTGAAAGCAGGGGTTGATGCGGTTATTATTGATACCGCTCATGGACATACCAAAGGGGTGGTAGCTGTCTTAAAATCGATTAAATCAAAATTTCCTGACCTAGATGTGGTCGTTGGAAATATTGCCACTGCAGAAGCTGCTAAATACTTGGCGGATGCTGGTGCGGATGCTGTTAAAGTAGGAATAGGGCCGGGCTCAATCTGTACCACACGTGTTGTTGCAGGGGTTGGATTTCCACAATTTTCTGCCGTATTAGAAGTTGCCGCTGCATTAAAAGGATCCGGCGTTCCAGTCATTGCCGATGGTGGCATTCGATACACAGGTGATATTCCAAAAGCAATCGCCGCAGGAGCAGACTGTGTGATGTTAGGATCGCTGCTCGCTGGAACTAAAGAATCTCCGGGCGAAACGATTATTTATGAAGGTCGAAAATTCAAATCTTATAGAGGAATGGGATCTGTTGAAGCCATGAAAGAAGGAAGTAAAGATCGTTATTTTCAAGATGTTGAGGATGATATTAAAAAATTGGTTCCCGAAGGAATTGTTGGACGTGTGCCCTATAAAGGCGACCTTTACGAAAGTATACATCAATTTATTGGTGGACTTCGTGCTGGAATGGGCTATTGTGGCGCAAAAGACATTCAAACTCTAAAAGAATCAGGTCGATTTGTCAAAATCACTTCGTCAGGGATTAGCGAAAGTCACCCTCATAATGTGATGATTACCAAAGAATCGCCCAACTATTCGAGATAATAAATTGATTTTTTAAGACATAGGAATTATACACTTGTATTCTTCCTTATATTTAGTATTTTTGCTTCACTCAAAAATTATATCATGCAAAAATATTTTATCTCAATAAGCATATTCTGCTTTTCATTTTTCATTTCTAATGCACAAGTATCAGAGAACGATGCGATCCTTACGATTTCGGACCAAGTTGTCCTTGCAAATGAATTTGTGAGAGTTTACAATAAAAACTTAAACCTTGTTCAAGATGCTTCCCAAAAGGATTTAGATTCTTATTTAGAGCTGTTTATTAACTACAAATTAAAATTAGTTGAAGCAAAAAAATTGGACTACGATAAAGATCCTACTTACCTAAAGGAATTTAAATCGTACAAAAACCAACTAACAGACGCTTATTTAACAGATAAAAAAGTCACCGATGCTTTAGTTCGTGAAGCCTATGAGCGTACAAACACTGAAGTTAAAGCGCAGCATATCCTAATTTTATTCGATGAAGTCGAAACCGATACTTTGGAAGCGTACTCAAAAATAGAAAAATTAAGACAACGTTTTATAAACGAAGATTTTGAGTCCCTAAAAAAGGAGCTCCACAATGGGAAATCTGTTTTTGTTGAAGATTTAGGCTATTTTTCTGCCTTTAAAATGGTGTATAATTTTGAATCGGCGGCTTATTCGACCAAGGTCGGCGAAGTTTCTAGTCCATTTCGAACTCGATTTGGATTTCATGTTGTAAAAGTTTTAGAAAAACGAAAGTCAAAAGGACAGGTTGAGGTCGCCCATATTATGATTACAAACAAACAAAAAGACAGTACACTTGTTCCTAAAGATCGCATCCAAGAATTACATCGATTATTGCTTCAGGGTGAAGACTTCTCAGAATTAGCAAAACAATTCTCAGATGATAAAAGTTCTTCAAGTCTTGGGGGTAAACTCAAACCATTTAAGTCTGGTCAAATTAATTCTGAAATTTTTGAAAACATCGCTTTCGGCTTGACTAAAAATGAAAACATATCACAACCAATACAAACTAAGTTTGGATGGCACATTCTCAAACTTATAGATTATAAATCGGTAGAATCCTTTGAATCCTTAAAACCTGAGCTTGAAACACAAGTCGGCAAAGATTCGCGTTCTCAGCTTGTAAAAGCAAAGATGCTTGAACAGCTATTAGTGGACTATCAGCTTTCAAAACAAAATCCTAATATATCAAATATTGAATCGAACCTCTCCTTTAATTCGACTCAAAACGTTTGGGAGTTTTCTGATAATTTTGATACAACTCAACCTTTTTTAACCATTCAAAATAAAACGTATGGTTCTCAAGACTTTTTGGAGTATTTGAATAAAAACCAGAGAGCGGTTAAGGAAAATTGGCCAACAAATGTGATCGTTAAAAAGCAATATGCTTCGTTTTTAGAACAATCGGTGTTTCAATACAAAAGAGATAACCTTGAAAATGAAAACCAAGAATTTGCTCATATCATCAATGAATACAGGGAAGGGTTGTTGTTGTTTGAATTGATGCAAGATAAAATTTGGGATGGTGCTAAAAATGATAGCATTGGATTGCAAAATTTTTATGATGAAAACAAACCAAATTATGTTTGGCCCGATAGAATTGAGGGGTCGGTAGCACGTTCTAGTGATTCTAAATACATCAAAAAAGTATTGAAATACTGGAAAAATAACAGGACGAATCAAGAGATTGATGAAGCACTTAACACATCACAACAAAATGTCATATTTTCCAATGGCGAATTAGAAATTGGACACTCTGCATTGCCGCCAAGTTTTGAATTTAAAGCGGGACTTTCTAAAGTGATTAAGGAAAACGTTAACTATTACGTTGTCAATGTGACCGAATTAAAACCTTCAACTCAAAAAACATTCGAGGAAGCTAAAGGGCAACTAATCTCAGATTATCAAACTGAATTAGAATTGAAATGGATTCAAGAATTGCGCTCTAAATACACTTTTAAAGTTAACCAAGACGTATTATCGAAAGTGAAATTATTAATCTCAAATTAATTTGAAATATATCATTGGTCTTAGCTGTTTATTTTTTTTGGGTTGTCATAACCCCAAAAGGAATAGTGAAGAAATTCTGTTAGCTCGAGTTAATGATGCTTTTTTTTATAAATCAGATATTGATTTTCGTTTTATCGAAGGTCTTTCAAAAGAAGATAGTCTTTTTCAAATACAAACATTGATCAATAATTGGGCCACCAAACAATTACTAATTGATGGTGCCGTTTTAAACTTGGGACAAGAAACTCAACAAGAATTTGAACAACTCGTTCAACAATATAAAAGTGATTTATACACATCTTCTTATTTAGAAGCTTTGGTTAAAAAAAATATTGACACTCAGGTTTCTGAATTAGAATTGAAAACTATCTATGATCAAAATAGAGAACTTTTTATTTTAAAAGAAGATCTAGTCAAACTACGTTATATCAATGTGAATGCCTCGGTCTCAAATATCAAAGAAGTTACCAAGCGATTCAAACGGTTTAATAATGGGGATAAAATTATATTAGATTCTATTTCGTTGGAGTATATTTCTTATTTTTTGAATGATTCAACATGGATAAAATCAGATTTAGCAATTTCTAAAATAAAACCATTACAATTAGGGTTTAATCGGTTACTGTTAAAAAAACCTAATTTTATACAACTCAAAGATTCTTTAGGCCTATATTTGATGCGGATAAATACCTACCTCGAACGTGGCAATTTAGCTCCTTTAGAATATGTTTTACCAACCTTAAAACAAATAGTAATTAATAAACGAAAGCTAAAACTTATCAAACAGCTAAAAAGTGATATTGTCAATGATGCCATTAAAAATAAAAAATTTGAAATATATAATTAATTCGTACGTCTTAGCGTTTTGTTTTTTGACGTCTTTCTCTTCATTTTCACAAGAAATTATTGAAGATGAAAAAGTCGAAACACCACAGCTAACCGTGGTCGATTCTGTTCAACGCATCAAATTAGATGGTGTGAATGCAGTGATCGGAGATTTTGTAATTCTTAACTCCGATATCGATAAACAATTCACCCAACTAGAAGCCGGTGGAATTTCTATAGAAGACATTTCTCGCTGTCAATTATTTGGTAAGCTTTTAGAAGATAAGCTCTATATGCACCATGCAATTCAAGACAGTCTTGAAGTGAGTGATGTTGAAATTAAATCCTATGTCGATCAGCAATTACAAGGTTTCGCAGAGCAAATTGGATCCATGGAAAAGTTGGTTACTTATTATAAAAAATCATCTGAGAAACAACTTAGAGATGATATGTTTGAGCTGAATAAAAACAATAAATTAGCGGCGCTCATGCAACAAAAAATTATCGAAGAGATCGAAGTGACTCCAGAAGAAGTTCGTCAGTTTTTTAATACCATTCCAGAAGACCAACGCCCACTTTTTGGAACCGAAATGCGAGTAGCTCAAATTGTAGTGATCCCTAAAACAACGAAAGTTGAAGTTGATAAAGTCATCAATCGCCTCAAAGAATTTAGAGCTGATGTCTTAGATAATGGTGCTAGTTTCACCACCAAAGCCGTGCTTTATACCGAAGACCCAGGGTCTAAACGAACTGGTGGAAAATACACCCTCAATAGGAAACGCCCTGTAATGGCCAAAGAATTTAGGGAAGTTGCATTTTCACTTCAAGAAGGTGAAGTTTCGGAGCCTTTTAAAACCGATTTTGGGTATCATATCATTCAACTCGAAAAAATTAGAGGTCAAGAATATGATGTAAGACATATATTATTGCGTCCCAAAACAACTGCCGATGCGGTTCAAAATGCCAAAGAAAAACTAGAAAAAGTTAGAAAAAGTATTGTCGCAGGTGATATTACTTTTGAAGATGCAGCTAAAGAAGCGAGTGACGAAAAAGAAACTAAATTTGATGGCGGACAGCTCCGAAATCCAGAAACACAAGACTATAATTTTGAACTTACAAAAATGGATCCAGAGCTCTACTCGCAAATCCAAAACCTAAAAGATAACGAGGTAAGTCCTGTTTTAAATGATGAAGATCGCATCAATCCAATCAAATTTAAAATCGTTACAGTCACTGGAAGAGTTGATGAGCATGAAGCCAACTTTGCTCAAGATTACCTTAAAATTAAAGCACTAGCACTTCAAGAGAAACAATTAAATGCTATCGCAAAGTGGCAAGAAGAAAAAATACTAGATACCTATATCAAAATTAACGGTGCGCTTCGCGATTGTGACTTTAATAATAATTGGTTTAAAAATTAAATAGTTACAAGATGTCAGATGTTGGGTCTTTAAAAGAATTGCTTAAAAAATACCAGACTTTAAAACAAGAAATTTCTAAAGTCATTGTGGGTCAAGACGCTGTTATTGAGCAAATTTTAATTTCGATATTTTCAGGTGGTCACTCCTTATTGGTTGGCGTCCCTGGATTGGCTAAAACCCTCATGGTAAACACAATTTCGAAAGCCCTCGGGTTAGATTTTAAACGCATTCAATTCACACCCGATTTAATGCCGAGTGATATTTTAGGCAGTGAAATTTTAGATAACGATCGGCAATTCAAATTCATAAAAGGTCCTATTTTTTCAAATATCATCTTGGCCGATGAAATTAACCGTACTCCACCAAAAACCCAAGCAGCGCTTTTAGAAGCGATGCAAGAGCGGTCGGTGACTGTTGCAGGGCACCATTATAAACTCGATGCGCCTTACTTTGTATTGGCAACCCAAAACCCCATTGAGCAGGAGGGGACCTATCCGTTGCCTGAAGCTCAGTTAGATCGTTTCATGTTCTCAATTAACCTTACTTATCCAAGTTTTGAAGAAGAAGTACAAGTTGTTAAATTAACAACTTCGAGCGCACAGTCTGATGTTGAGGTTGTTTTTACTGCGAAAGAAATTTTGGAATTTCAGGCACTTATTCGAAAAATTCCAGTGGCTGATAACGTGATTGAATATGCAGTTAAAATGGTTGGTAAAACCCGTCCGAATTCTTCTGAAGCACTTCCACTAATTAAGCAGTATGTGGATTGGGGAGCAGGTCCTAGAGCGTCGCAAAATCTAATATTAGCCGCCAAAACTTTTTCCGTTATTAAAGGGAAATTCTCTCCAGACATCGAAGATGTGCAAGCCGTTGCCATTAGTATTCTTCGTCACAGAATTATCAAAAACTATAAGGCAGAAGCCGATGGTATTTCAGTAGAGACCATTATTGAAAGTTTATTCTAAACGTAGTATTATCTATTTTTTTGTAATTTAAAGTCTTTTTATCTGATAATAATTTATTTTTTTAAACTGAATTCAGGTTTTAATTAAATTATATTCATAAACTCGCCTTATTCACTTTTTAATTGAATATAATTTTATTTAATTCGTACTTTTACGAACGATTATTACGAAATAAAATTATTCATTATTATGGCTTTCGATATAAATATTATTAAAGAAGTGTACCGTCAAATGCCGGAACGCATCGAAAAAGCACGTCAACTCGTTGGACGTCCACTTACCTTATCTGAAAAAATTCTTTACAGTCACCTTTGGGACGACAATGCTACAAAAGCATATGAGCGTGGAAAAGATTATGTAGACTTTGCCCCTGATAGAATTGCCTTACAAGATGCAACGGCACAAATGGCGTTATTGCAATTTATGCAAGCGGGTAAAACTAAGGTAGCAGTACCTACTACGACACATTGTGATCACTTAATTCAAGCAAAAAATGGAGCCGGAACCGATTTACAAAGTGCTTTAAACACGAGTAATGAAGTTTTTAACTTTTTAGAATCAGTCTCAAATAAATACGGATTAGGATTTTGGAAACCAGGCGCAGGTATTATTCACCAAGTGGTCCTAGAAAATTATGCGTTCCCTGGTGGAATGATGATTGGAACCGATTCGCATACCGTAAATGCAGGCGGATTGGGAATGATAGCCATTGGTGTGGGTGGTGCAGATGCTGTAGATGTGATGGCCGGAATGGCTTGGGAATTAAAATTCCCAAAATTAATAGGTGTAAAATTAACGGGTAAACTTTCTGGTTGGACTGCACCCAAAGATGTCATTTTAAAAGTCGCAGGGATTGTTTCTGCTAAAGGAGGAACTGGAGCCGTAGTAGAATATTTTGGTGAAGGTGCTATCGGAATGTCATGTACAGGAAAAGGAACTATTTGTAATATGGGAGCAGAAATAGGGGCAACCACTTCTACTTTTGGGTATGACGAATCAATGGAGCGTTACTTGCGTGCTACCGACAGAGCCGATGTTGCAGATGCTGCAAATACAGTCAAAGAACATTTAACTGGAGATGCTGAAGTCTATGCAAATCCAGAAAATTATTTTGATCAAGTCATTGAAATCAATTTATCAGAGTTAAGTCCTTTATTAAACGGTCCTTTTACGCCGGATTTATCTACAAAAGTAGGGGCAGACATGAAAGCTATTGCAAATAAAAATGAATGGCCTTTAAAAGTTGAATGGGGATTGATTGGATCTTGTACGAATTCTTCATACGAAGATTTATCAAGAGCAGCTTCTATAGCTCAACAAGCCTTAGATAAAGGTTTAGGGATCAAAGCTGATTTTGGAATCAATCCAGGTTCTGAAAAAGTACGTTATACAGCAGATAGAGACGGAATCTTAAGTGTGTTTGAACAATTAGATGCAAAGATTTTCACCAATGCTTGTGGTCCTTGTATTGGGCAATGGGCACGCTATGAAGATCCTAAAAACGCACCTAAAAACTCAATCATTCATTCTTTCAATAGAAACTTTGCAAAACGTGCAGATGGAAATCCAAACACACATGCATTTGTGGCTTCACCAGAAATGGTTGCTGCAATTACCATTGCAGGTCGTTTAGATTTTAATCCTATGACAGATTCTCTAATTAATAAAGAAGGTGAAAAGGTGATGTTAGACGAGCCAATGGGATGGGAATTACCCCCAAAAGGTTTCGAAGTAAAAGACGATGGATACCTTGCTCCCGAAGACGATGGAAGTGGTGTTGTGATTAATGTGAGTCCAGATTCTGAAAGGTTACAATTATTAGCTCCTTTTGAGCCGATTGGCAATACAATTCACGGCGCAAAATTGTTAATTAAAGCTCATGGAAAATGTACGACCGACCATATTTCTATGGCGGGACCTTGGTTGCGTTATAGAGGGCATTTAGATAATATTTCTAATAACTGTTTGATTGGTGCTGTAAATGCATTCAATATGAAAACTAATTTTGTGAAAAATCAATCAGATGGGGAGTATGATGCAGTTCCTTTAACGGCAAGAGCCTATAAAGCAGCGAATATAAAAACAATTGTTGTTGGGGATCATAATTACGGGGAAGGCTCATCAAGAGAACATGCGGCGATGGAGCCACGTCACCTTGGAGTGGCTGCAGTGCTTGTAAAATCATTTGCGCGTATTCATGAAACCAACCTTAAAAAACAAGGAATGTTAGGGTTGACCTTTGCAACAGAATCGGATTACGATTTAATTCAAGAAGATGATACCTTTAATTTTGTAGATCTGAATGCATTTGCACCAGGAAAACCTTTAACCATTGAAGCGGTTCACGCGGATGGTTCTAAGGATGTCATCATTGCAAACCATACGTATAACAATTCTCAAATAGAATGGTATAATGAAGGCTCTGCATTGAACTTGATCAAAAAACAAAACTGCTAAGAAGTGAATTAACTGACCTTAGTATTCCGAAAGTTAGTTGTGACTTTCGATAAAAATTAAATCGAGACCTCTTTTAAAATAAGAAAGGTCTCGATTTTTTTTGTGCACTCGTCATTGCGAGCGTAGCGCGGCAATCTGTTGATGTGAAAAGTGAAAAGTGAAAAGTGAAAAGTGAAAAGTGAAAAGTGAAAAGTGAAAAGTGAAAAGTGAAAAGTGAGAAGTGAGAAGTGAGAAGTGAAAAGTGAGAAGTGGAAAGTGGAAAGTGAGAAGTGGAAAGTGGAAAGTGAAAAGTGAGAAGTGAAAAGTGAAAAGTGAGAAGTGGAAAGTGAAAAGAGGAAAGTGAGAAGTGAAAAGTGAAAAGTGGAAAGTGGAAAGTGGAAAGTGAAAAGTGAAAAGTGAAAAGTGAAAAGTGGAAAGTGAAAAAAGACTAACGAGTATTAAGTATAGAGTACAAAGTATTAAGAAATTAGAAAAAAGACAAAAGACAATTAGGACTTCCTATATCACACTGAGCCTTCCTATCTGCATACAGGTTTACCTGCCGTAGGTAGGCGCAGTCAAAGTGTAAGTATTCAAGCGTAATTTCTCCTACGGTCCATGGGACAGCTTATCGTCATTTCGAGCGGAGTGCGGCAATCTCATGAACTTCTAGATACAAATTTGTTCATCCTTCACAAATTCACTCGAAGTGACAGCCCCTTGTCAGTTCGAGTGTTTTTTGTTTCACAAAAAATGTATCGAGAACCAGTGTTTGTTTCACAAAAAATGTATCGAGAACCAGTGTTTGTTTCACAAAAAATGTATCGA
>CATEFX010000033.1 GCA_949499105.1 Formosa sp. Hel1_33_131
CAATTCTTCAAGCACAATTTCAGGAAATAGCTGGTCATAATTACGTAATTCCCAAAAGGAGGTTCTGTAAAATTTAAAAACATCCATAAAGGAGTAATCAAAACGGCCCCCGGCTTCCAAAAGCCATTGGTCATTTAATTGGTAGTCCATTACAAAGTACATTCCTAAGTCGTACATCTGAAAATCAGGGATCAACCGTCTCACACCCGTTTCGGGATTTGCAACGTTTTTTTGATACTTCGCCATGAGCCCTGTTTTTAGTACAATCTTATCAGTCAAAGGCGCATCTAGATCTAGTAAAACGGTATGCGTATCTAATTTTAAATCTGATGAAGCCTTATTTTTGTCATCACCACGCCTGATATCGTACTCCAGGCGATTGTTTCTTTGAAAATCATATTGCAAGCTCAGTTTCCCAAAGTCATCAAATTTTTTAAATCCTTTTATAGTGGCCAAATGATGGGTGACATCTTGCTTGGGTGCTTCGATAGCGTATGAAAAATCGTTTATAATTAAGGGTATAGGGCTTTCTAAGGCTCTAATTTGGTCTTGAGCACCGCCTAAATGAGACGCTGCTAAAATGCCGATCTCATTCTTAAAGAGTGAATAATAGGCCTCTATCCCATAGTCAAAACGGTTAAAACCTACTTTTAACGAAGCATTTCTTTCAAAAATACCTGTATTGCTCAACACATAGTCGGGAGTTTCAAAATCACCAAACTGTTTTAAGGTTCCTTGTAGGGTTGAATACCACCCGTTTTGATAACTTTTGGTCAATTGTGAACTTAGTGATAAACCACGTCCATTACTGGCTGCAGTCATTAAAGTTTTACCATATAAGCTATCTTTTACAGGGACTTTTGAAGCTTCAGCGATAATAACGCCTCCGACCGCATCTCCACTAAACTGAAGGGCACCAGCCCCTTTTATGACCGTAAGGTTGCTCACTGTATTTATATCGATGTTAGGCGCGTGTTCTGCACCCCATTCTTGGTCCTCCATTCGCACTCCATTATTGATGATAACGACCCGACTGCTGTGAAGTCCGTTTATCATTGGCTTTACAACCGTGTTTCCAGTATTGAGTGAAGAGACCCCACTCAAGTTTTTTAAAGCATCCCCGAGTGAACCACTACTAAAACGTTCCAATTTGTCTTTGTTAATCGTACTTTCGAGAATTGTTTTGGTTTTGTCACTATAGGCTTTTCCCTCAATCGTAATTCGGTTGAGCTCTTCAATGTGATGCTCCAGTTTAAACGACTTCGTGGTATCACCAGAAACTCTAACCGTAAATCCTTTTGTGAGACAATAGGGATGTGAAACCTGTATGTAATAGGTGTCATTACATAGGTTTGAAAACGAAAACGTTCCATCAACGCCCGTTTGAACGGCTTGTTCAGAGTCTGCAATAATAACGGTCACTCCGATAAGCAATTGGCCATCGTGAATATCGGTTACTAACCCTGAAAGTGAGTGGTCACAATTTTGTGACATCGTTGTAATACTGCTGAGTAGCAGTACCAATAATGCATAGTTGCGCATATAAATTCTTAATTAACATTAAACGTATGTGTTTGTTTGTTAAGAAAATACAGGGGGGCCGCGAAGCTGTTTGTTGGTTAAAGTAGAGAAGTATAACTGTGTTGGAGTGTAGTTTGTACTCTCCTTTACAGAAATTTGTGCTAACAGTAAATCTGGATATTTAACAATAGCATAGCTGAGAGATGTTAAGTGAAAAGCACAAACTTCACAAGCTTTTTCAGATTTATGTATATGAGTACTCTGGTCATTGCAAGCACTACCTTCGTGCCCTTCAATCATATGGCTAAACTGAATTGCAGACGGGAGCATTACTGCTAATAAAAGCAATACTGCGACTACATTTTTTCCAATTTGATTTTTTAAATACATTTTACACTAAGTACAGTCCGCGAAATTAATAAATATTTTTAATAAAATTCTGTTTTAGAATGATTTTTAAAATAATGCGGTGTAAAATGTCGTGTTTTAAAGTTAAACTTTTGTTCAGCAACGTTTTTTAAATCAGAGCCGAGGGAGTATGAAAAAATAACACATACGTATCTCAAAGTCAGAGACTTTACCTTCAGATTTACTTTTAATAAAAAAGAATGGAGTGAACTTTAGCTTTTCGTTTGATGTTTTAAATATATTTGATAAAAAAACCAATAAAAATGATCGCTTCTTCTTTTACTTTACCAAATGGGTCCGTTTTAAAAAATAGAATTGCAAAGTCTGCAATGAGTGAAAATTTTGGGACGCGACATCACGCACCAAGTAAGGAACTAATACATGCATATCGAGTTTGGGCCAAAGGAAATCCAGGATTGCTTATCACTGGAAATGTGATGGTAGATTCTTTGGCATTGGGTGAGGCGCGGAATGTCGTTGTTGAAGATTACAAAGATTTTGAGTTGTTAAAAGAATGGGCCAAATCTGTGGAAGGTACAGGAGTACATCTTTGGCCACAAATAAACCATCCAGGGAGGCAAGCGTTTGCGGCAATTAATAGAGAAACCGTAGCACCTTCAGCAATACCGCTAAAAATGGGCAGTGCCTCTAAGATGTTTAAAGTACCAACTGCATTGACAGAAGACGCCATTTGGGACATCATAAAACGCTTTGGAACTACGGCAAGAATCCTAAAAGAAGCGGGGTTTACAGGCTGTCAAATCCATGGGGCTCACGGGTACTTAGTCAGTCAATTCTTGTCTCCTATTAGCAATGTTCGAACGGATCAATGGGGCGGTTCTCTGTCCAATAGAGCCCGTTTTGTTTTAGAGATTTATCGAGAAATTCGGTCTCAAGTAGGAGCAGATTATCCAATAGGCATTAAGATTAATTCTGCTGATTTTCAACGCGGTGGATTTACAGAAGAAGCATCTATGGAAGTGATTCGCCTTCTAGGGAATCAAGGGATCGATTTGATTGAAATTTCTGGCGGCACTTATGAAAAGCCTGCTATGATTCAGGGAGATCGTAAAAAAAGTACCATAGCGCGGGAAGCGTACTTCTTAGATTATATTGAAAAAGCACGAAAATTGATAAAAACACCCTTGCTACTTACAGGCGGTTTTCGTTCTGTTTCAGTCATGGAAAAAGCTTTGGAAGATGGACATTTAGACATGGTTGGTTTGGCAAGACCCTTTTGCCTGTATCCGAACTTAGCAAATCAAATTTTTGACGGGTCCGTAAAACAATTTGAAGCTCCGGTCCCCCAAATAGGTATTAAGTTTTTAGACCAACTTGGGGGTGTAGAATTACCTTGGTATGAACTTCAAATTCAGCGGATTGGAAAAGGGAAGTCTCCCAAAACCAACTTACCAGGGATTTTGGCTTTTTGGTATAGCCTGAAGAGTTTGTTTGTGAAATCCTTTTGGAAAAATAAATAAGTCTAAATAAAAAATATTCCCAAAAATAAAACCTTGTTCTTGTGAATAATTCTGCGGAAGAAAAGGGACGTGAAATTGCACTTTTTTAAGGAGGATTTATATAAACTCTTTCTTGCATTTAAATCACAAATTTTATTTATTACCTAACGAGTTACTTTACTTTATGACCACCAAGCTATAGCGTGGCACTAGCTGGGGCATCTGCCCCTTAATTTTCATTTTTTGGAACGCTTGTGCAACGGTTACCATTGTTGTGGGTAGTTTTCGTTTTGGCCGCATCCATTCATACGTTGTCTTTGTCTAAATAATTTACCAAACTTTGTTCAAGAAAATGACTCCGCTACCGCACGAATCTTTCGTGTGGTATTAAAAATCAATCATTGTGAAAGACTAAAAACTAACATATCAAAAATCAGTCCTTTTTGTATTATATAAAAAACAAGCATTAGTGAAACTCTAATTTTCTGGTTTATGAAATTTTAGTTGCTACTTATTTTATTATTTACCAAAGCACTTTACTAGTGTTGCCACACGAAAGATTCGTGCGGCAGCGAGGCATTTAAGCCCATATTTGAGTAATAAGAAAATTATAAGAAGGTGTGCTCCGTTAAATACTATTAGAACTATAGTAAATGTTCCAAAATGTCCGATAAATAATTTTTCCGTTGTTAACCACAAATGTGGATTTATGGAAAGTTTATAAAGAGTATATGTTCCTAAATATGACGCTATTGTCAAAAATAAATTTCCTGCATTTTTTTTAACATAATAAATTTTTATATTTTTCGAAGTCAGGGACTTCGAAGAGCGGGTCATGTTCCGCTAAGTCAGGAGACTTCGCAGAGCGGGGTCGTCATCAACCTTAAAAGTATAAAAAATCACGCACCTCCAAAGAAATACGTGATTTTAACAGTCTTTTTTTAAAACCTGTACAACGGCTAGCGTTGTTGTGAGTCGTTTATTACTTCAATTTTTCTAACAATAGTTCAGCAACTAGTTTAGAAGATGCAGGATTTTGTCCCGTTATTAATAAACCATCTTCAACCGCATAAGGATTCCAATCTGCTTTTTTAGAGTAAATTCCACCATTACTTTTTAGCATATCTTCTACCAAAAAGGGCACTACCGACGTTAATTGGACAGCGTCTTCTTCTCCGTTTGTAAATCCAGTTACTTTTTTGCCCTTAACTAAAAATGTTCCGTCACTGTTTTTTGTGTGTTTAAAAATAGCAGGAGCGTGGCAAACAGCAGCAACAGGTTTATTGTTTTTATAAAAATCTTCTATCAAAGCAATTGAGTTTTTGTCCTCTGCTAAATCCCATAATGGACCGTGACCACCCGGATAAAATACAGCGTTGTAATCTGCTTGCTTTACAGTTTCTAATTTTATTGTTTTAGACAGAATTTCTTGGGTTTCTTTATCTTCATTAAATCTTACCGTTGCAGGAGTCTGAAAATCTGGAGAAGCACTTTTTGGGTCAATTGGTGGTTGCCCTCCTTTTGGAGATGCTAAGGCAATTTCAATTCCTTTGTCTTTTAATAAGTAATAAGGTGCTGCAAATTCTTCAATCCAAAAACCAGTTTTTTCTCCTGTGTTCCCTAAATCTTCGTGACTTGTTAATACAAATAATACTTTTTTCATTTTCTCTGTTTTAATTGTTGGTGATTTTTCTGTTTGTTGATTCTTTTCAGTTTTGTTTTTACAGGATGTAAGCCCAATAATTACAGCAATTGATAATAGTACCTTTTTCATAATTTTATAAACCGTTGCATTCTGAATACATTCAATACTCATTAGGGCTTTTGTGTTTGTGAAATAAGCGGTATAGTCACTGATCCACTAATCTTTAATCGCAAACTGTAAGGTGTGTTCTTTAGCAGAGTTGTCAATAAAATAAGTTCTTAAACAACCGTCACAAACGTAGTATTGGTTATATACGACATCACTTGCTTTTAAAAGAATATCCCTTTTTTTAGATCTATTTTTTTTAAATTCACGTTTAATACGATCTCTTTCTTTTTGTGTGAAGGAGAGGTATTTAAAATTTTCTAATAGTATTGAATCTTCGATCTTCATTTAAATGACTCACCACTAGTGGTTTTTTGTTTTGAGTAGCTGTTAGGCAACGTTTTTAGTTTCAAACTTTTGTATTTTTTCTAACACAGATTTTTTTTCATTGCCTTCTTGCTCAATGTCAAAATCATTTTGAAGCCCCAACCAAAATTGAGCTGAATTTCCAAAATATTTACTCAAACGCAAAGCCGTATCCGCTGTGATTCTTCTTCTGCCTTTTGTGATTTCTGATATTCGAGTTTGCGGAATCCCTAAGTCTTTGGAGAGTCGGTAAGCCGAAATCCTTAATGGCTCAAGAAACTCAAGGCTTAAAATCTCCCCCGGGTGAATATTTGTTAATTTTTCCATGTGTTTATTTGTTAATGATAATCAATTATTTGAACCTTAGCTGCATTTCCTGTATTCCACCGGAAAATCAGCCGCCACTGTTTGTTGATTCGGATGCTATAAAAACCGCTTAAATTCCCTGATAACTTTTAAAGTCGATTTGAGGGAGGAATACGAAAATCTGTAATATCAGTCGAATTATTAAGCATTCTCAATTTCCGCCGCCCAACGTTTTGGATGTCTAGAGGCATTTTTTTGACCCGTATGCCATTCCAAATTTGCTCAGTCTCTTTAGAACCAAATGAAACAATCATGGTATTGTTTTGCGTTACTAACGCCAAAGGTATGTAAAAAAATTAAATTGCACAAAAAAAATCACGATCCTCCAAGAAATACGTGATTTTCAACCCTTTAAGCCTGTTTTTAGCCCTTTAGCAGCGGTTCTGTGAATTTGCCCAAGTCATGCACCCCATGCGCGGTTACATGCTTTATAAAGGCACTGCCAATAATGGCGCCTTTGGCATAGTGCGTGGCTTGGCTAAACGTCTCATGGTCCGAAATTCCAAACCCAATAATTTGTGGGTTGGTGAGCTTCAGGTCGGCAATACGTTTAAAATAATCGGTTTGTTCATTTCCAAAACCACTTTGGCTTCCTGTGGTGCTGGCACTACTCACCATATAGATAAATCCTTCAGAAATGCTGTCCATATAGCGGATGCGAGATTCGCTGGTTTGTGGCGTAATCAAAAAGATATTCAGCAAACCATACCGTTCAAAAATAGCTTTATACTCTTCGTGATAGACTTCTACAGGCAAGTCTGGAATAATCAATCCATCAATACCCACTTCCTGGCATTTTTTACAAAAGGCTTCCACACCAAACTGGAGCATCGGATTAAAATAGCCCATCAAAACCAAGGGAATCGACACTGTTTTTCGGATGTCTTTGAGCTGGTCAAACAACACCGTTGAAGTCATGCCATTGTGCAAGGCCTGCGTTGAACTCGCCTGAATGGTGGGGCCATCGGCCAATGGATCACTAAACGGCAAGCCAATTTCGATCATATCAACGCCATTGTTTTCCAAGTTTTTAATTGTTGTAACCGTATCATTTAAGTTGGGGTATCCCGCCGTAAAATAAATGGATAATAGTTTTTTATCTTCTTGTAATTTTGCTTGTATTCGATTCACAATCTTAGAGTTTAAAATAATCAATATAGGTATTCAAATCTTTATCGCCACGTCCCGATAAACTAATGACTACAACGTCTTCTGGCTTAAATTTTTTATCTTCAAAAATGGCCAAGGCGTGGGAGGTTTCAATCGCCGGAATAATGCCTTCGAGTTGCGACAATTCTAGACCAGCGGTCATGGCTTCATCATCGGTCACCGAAATAAATTCCGCTCGTTTGGTTTCATACAAATGCGCATGCATAGGGCCAACACCGGGGTAATCGAGTCCCGCCGAAATAGAGTAGGGCTCCGTAATTTGACCGTCGTTGGTTTGCATTAATAAGGTTTTACTGCCGTGAATGACGCCTTCTTTTCCAAGCACCGACGTGGCGGCACTTTCACCCGTATAAATGCCTTTCCCTGCCGCTTCCACAGCAATGAGTTTGACCTCGGGTTCATTCAAATAATGGTAATAGGCCCCCGCAGCATTACTACCACCACCCACACAAGCCACTACATAGTCAGGGTTTTCACGGCCTTCAACTTCTTTTAATTGCCATTTGGTTTCTTCCGACACTACCGATTGAAAACGCGCCACCATATCCGGGTAGGGATGGGGACCAACGGCACTTCCAATAATATAATGGGTATCGACAGGGTTATTAATCCAATCGCGAATGGCTTCATTGGTCGCATCTTTTAAAGTACGACTTCCAGACAGTGCTGGACGCACTTCTGCGCCGAGCATTTTCATACGAGCCACATTAGGTGCTTGTCGTGCGATGTCAATTTCGCCCATATAAACAATACACTTTAAACCAGCTAAGGCACAAACCGTCGCCGTGGCCACGCCATGTTGTCCCGCACCGGTTTCTGCAATAATCCGCGTTTTTTTGAGACGTTTGGCCATTAATATTTGTCCAATCGTATTGTTGATTTTATGCGCGCCTGTATGGCATAAATCTTCACGCTTCAAATATATTTTGGTATTGTATTTTGCGGATAAACGCTTTGCAAAATAGAGCGGTGTTGGACGGCCCACATAATCTTTTAGCAATTGATCGAACTCTTTTTTGAAATCAGGTTCGGCCATCACTTTTAAATAGTTGAGACGTAATTCTTCAACATTAGGATACAGCATTTCTGGAATAAATGCGCCTCCAAATTGTCCGTAGTAGCCTTTTTCATTGACGTGATAACTCATAATAATTGTTTAAATTTTTCTAATAATTTTTTATCTTTTTTCGCTGGAGCCATTTCAAATTGACTGTTCACATCCACTGCATGGCAGTAGGTTGCTGCGGGACTGTTTTTAAATTCTTGTAATTGATCTAAGTTTTCTAATCCAATCCCACCACTCAAAAAATAGGGTTTGGAAGAGGGATATTTTTCTAATACCGACCAATCAAACTGGTAGCCATTTCCTCCTGCTAACGGCCCTTTGGTATCAAAAAGAAAAAAGTCACAGACCGTTTCATAGGGTGCTAAGACTTCAAAATTAAACTCATTTTTAATAGAGAATACTTTGATTATTTCGATATTAAGTGCTTGTAAGGATCGACAAAATTCGGGCGTTTCTTCGCCGTGTAATTGCACGGCTTGTAATTGGTAGATCTTTATTTTTTCAACGATGGTGTCATAGGATGCATTCACAAAAACACCTACTTTTTTGATGGATGCTGGGACCGTAGGAATAGACTCTGAGACATGACGGGATGAACCTTCAAAAAAGATAAAGCCCAAATAGTCGGGTTCGATGGTCGCAATCGCCCGAATATTATCCTCATATCGCATGCCACATATTTTTAGTTTCATCCGTTCAATTGTTTTATAAAGGCAGTTGCACTCGCCCCAGGGTGGTCGGTTTTCATGAAACTTTCACCGATCAAAAATCCTTTGTACCTATAAGGTTGTAAACTTTGAATGTCTTCCACGGTACGGATCCCACTTTCAGAAATTTTCACAAATTCATCCGGAATTAACGCGCTCAGTGTTTTACTGGTTTCTAAACTAACTTCAAAGGTTTTAAGGTTTCGGTTGTTCACACCAATCATATTTAGGGAGGGCATCAGCGATTTATGTAATTCGGCTTCGTTGTGAATTTCCAGCAAAACTTCCATGCCTAATTTTTGAGCAAGGGTTGAAAATACTTGAATTTCTTCGCGACTCAAAATAGCAGCAATCAGTAAAATCACATCGGCGCCATAGGCTTTTGCTTCCACAATTTGATAGGAATCAATAATAAATTCTTTTCGAAGTAAAGGCATTTCACAACTGGCTCTTGCCGTTAATAAATCCTCTAAACTGCCCCCAAAATATTTCATATCGGTCAAAACAGACATCCCACAGGCTCCAGCAGTTTCATAGCCTTTTGCCACGTCCTGCACGTTCAAGTTTTGATTGATACAGTCTTTTGAAGGGGATCGACGTTTATGCTCGGTAATCAAGCCTGAAGTACTCTGCTGCAATCGCGTACTTAGCGAAGGGCAGTGGCGCTCAAACAAAACCGATTGTTCCAATTGTTTTATGGGAATCAGTTGGTTTCGAAGGGCCACTTCAATACGTTTATCAGCGACGATACGGTCTAATATACTACTCATGATAGCGCAATTAATTTGGTAAGACATTCATTTGCTTTTCCTGAAAAGAGGGCTTCTTTGGCCTGTTCGTAACCCTCTTTGTGAGTGGTTTTTTTAGCGGTTGCAATGGCAAGTCCCGCATTGGAGCACACCACATTATTTTGAGCTTCTGTACCGTTTCCACTGATGATGGTTTTAAATATTTTAGAAGCATCTGCCACAGTATTTCCACCAAAAATCGCTGCTTGCGTATTATTTTTTAAGCCTAAATCTTCGGCCGAAAAAAGCACCTCCGAATGGTTGGATACAATTTTCACACTGTTGGTTAAAGAGATTTCATCATAACCACCCAGGTCGTGTACAATGCTGTAATTTTTGTCGGTATCCTGATATAAGTAACTATACAATCGCAACAATTCCAAGCTAAACACCCCAACCATTTGGTTTTTTGGAAAGGATGGATTCACCATCGGTCCTAGCATATTAAAAAATGTTTTCACGCCTAATTCACGACGAATAGGCGCCACATTTTTCATCGCTGGATGGAACAAGGGTGCATGTAACACGCAAATGCCAGTAGTGGCAATCGCACGTTCTAAAAAGTCAACGTCATTTGAGAATTTCACTCCTAACGATTCTAATACATTCGAGGATCCGCAAGCAGAGGACACGCCATAATTGCCGTGTTTTGCGACTGGAACCCCTGCGGCTGCCGTTACAAATGAAGACAGGGTAGAGATGTTAAAAGTGTCTTTTCCGTCGCCGCCTGTGCCACACAAATCGATGGGATTATAAGCAGTTAAATCTACAGGGATGCACAATTCTAAAAGGGCATCTCTAAATCCTTTCAACTCTTCGAGGGTCACACTACGCATCATGAAAATAGTGAGGAAAGCCGCAATTTGACTTTGATTATAATCCCCTTTGGATATATTGATCAAAATCTGTTTTGCTTCCTCAGCAGAAATAGTTTGATGGTTGGTAAGTCTGTTTAAAACGTGTTTCATCTGTTTATGAATTTATCCAGTTTTTTAATAGTTGTTTTCCGTTGGGTGTCAGCACCGATTCTGGATGAAATTGAACGCCCTTTACATCGAATAGTTTGTGTCTCAAGGACATAATTTGTCCATTTTCGTCCACTGAAGTGGCTTCTAATACTTCTGGTAAATTTGGGTCCACCACCCATGAGTGGTAACGACCGACTTCGATAATTTTTTCCATTTGATCGAACAAATTTTCATCATCCACAATAATAGTGATGTCGGTATGTACCCCGTGATATACTTCCTCTAAATTGATGAGTTGCCCGCCAAAAACTTCGGCAATGGCTTGTTGTCCCAAACAAACTCCAAGAATACTTTTGCTGGAAGCATAGCGTTTAATGACGGCTTTTAAAAGGCCCGCTTCTTCAGGAATTCCGGGTCCAGGCGAAAGTACGATTTTATCAAAATAATGAATGTCTTCAAGCTCAAACTTATCATTTCGAAGCACTGTGACCTCACATTCTAGCTCTTCTAGATAATGCACTAAATTAAACGTAAAACTATCGTAGTTATCGATGACTAATATCTTCTTCATACTTTAAATGGTTTCGGCAAGTTTAATGGCTTTTGTGAGTGCGCCTAGTTTATTATATACTTCTTGTAATTCGTTTTCGGACTTTGATTTTGAAACAATTCCTGCGCCCGCTTGCCAATGCAATTGGTAGTTTTTACTTAAAAACGTTCGTATCATAATGGCATGGTTATAGTTTCCTTCGAAATCCATAAATCCAATCGCACCACCATAAAACGCACGGCTTGTTTTTTCATACGTTTCAATCAGTTCCATTGCTTTGTATTTGGGAGCACCACTAAGGGTTCCTGCCGGAAAGGTATCGGCTACAATTTGCATGGTTGGGGTGTTTTTTCGAACCTTTCCGAGGACTTTACTCACCAAATGAATCACGTGAGAGAAAAATTGAACTTCTCGGTATTTTTTAACTGTTACTTCTGTACAATGGCGACTTAAATCGTTTCGTGCTAAATCGACTAACATCACATGCTCGCTGTTTTCTTTTTTATCGGCGACTAATTTTTTGGCCAATTTAGCGTCTTTCAAATCATCGCCGCTACGGGCAAAGGTGCCAGCTATTGGATGGATTTCGGCGTTTTGATCCTGGACAACTAATTGCGCTTCTGGAGAACTTCCAAATATTTTAAATTTCCCATAATCAAAATAAAAGAGATAGGGCGAGGGGTTGATGCTTCGTAAAGCCCTGTAAACATTAAAGTCGTCCCCTTTAAAATCTTGTTGAAATTTTTTAGAGAGCACCAACTGAAATACATCGCCACGTGCACAGTGCTTTTTGGCCAAATCGACATGAGATTTAAATTCGTCATCCGTCAAGTTTGAACTAATGTCGCCTTTTGACTCAAAATCATAGGACGCAAAACTTTGCATTTTAATCAAATGGTCGATCGCATCAATATTACTTTCAGACTCATAACAATGTGCAAAAATATAGGCCTCATTTTTAAAATGATTGATCGCAATAATATTTTGATAAATGGCGTAATACATCTCAGGAATCTCGATAGAATTTTCCTTTTTAGAAATATCGATATCTTCAAAATATTGAACCGCATCGTAAGCGGTAAACCCAAACATTCCATTGTTTATAAACTTAAAACTAGTGTCTTTTTGAGTTTTAAACTGTTTTGTAAAGGCATCGATTTCCATGGTGACCTGATCCTTTATGACGGGCATGGTCTCCATACTGTGATCGGGATACGTTTTGGTAATCCCCTTGTTTTCCACTTTTATCGATGCAATTGGATTGCAGCAGATGTAAGAGAAACTGTTGTCATTGCCGTGATAGTCACTACTTTCCAGTAGAATGCTATTCGGAAACTTATCACGAATTTTCAGATACACACTCACAGGCGATATGGTATCGGCGAGTATTTTTTTGTAATGTGTTTTTAGTTCAAATTTTTTCATAAAAAAAAGGCTTGTCGTGAATGACAAGCCTTGATATTTTGATTTAAACATACAAAGAGTGGATCACGATTTTTTTTTTCGAGAGCACCACCACCAAGTATTATTTAAAGATTGATTCATAATTTATTTAAAGCTCAAATATAAGAACGTTTTTATAGATACCAAAGTTAATTTTAAAAATAATTAAAACTTTAACGAAACATTTAAATCAAACTCATCATAGATTGCTTTGTCTTTTAAGCCATCAAAGAAACTAGCGGATCCATATTTGATTCCATATTTGGTACGATCTACTTTTAAAGCTGTGGTAGCGCTATTTTCTGTAAGTGCTAATACAAAACTAATTTTATTGGTAATCCCTTTGATTGTTAAGTCACCTTCAACCGCATAGTTGGAGTCGTTTTTTGAGACTGAAGTAAAGATAAGTGACGCCGTTTTGTGGGCTTCAACTCCAAAAAAATCATCCGCTTTTAAATGACCATCTAGTTTATCTTTGTAGTTTCCTTCAAGATCGGTTGTATTGATAGTCGTCATGTCCATCACAAAATTTCCACCGGTCAATTCGTTGTTGTTAAACTCAAGAGCTCCTTGTTGAAGCGTAATAGTGCCTTCATGTTGCCCTGTGACTTTGTGACCAACCCAGTTGACAACGCTTTCGGCTATATTCACTTCTTTTGTCTCCTTAGTTGTGAATGCAGACAGCACTAAAATAGATAGGATTGAAATTGATTTTAAAAATGTATGTTTCATGATATGTGTTAAATTAAAGGTTAAGTTACAAATTTCACATTTTTTTGATTTGTCAAGGCGGTTTTTGATGGTAATTTTTTGTTAAAATTTTTAGCCTCCTTCAGCTGATTTGCTAACTTTACCGAATGAAATATGTATTGCTCACATTAACCCTTTTTATTTTTAGTTGTAACACCAACCAAAAAGAACCAGCTCCCTTAGAAATCTATGATTTTACTGGGATCGAACCGTTTCTTAATCGCGACGATTCTAAAACCTATGTGGTGAATTTTTGGGCGACTTGGTGCGCACCTTGCGTAAAAGAGTTGCCACACTTTGAGAAAATCCAAAAAAATTATATAGACGATGTAGAAGTGATTCTTATCAGTTTAGATTTTCCGCATCAATACAAAACCAAATTACAGCCGTTCATTCAAAAACATCAATTATCTTCTAAAGTTATTGTTTTAGATGACCCTGATATGAACGCCTGGATTCCCAAAATAGATCCTGATTGGGATGGCGCCATCCCAGTTACACTCATTTATAATGCATCGAAACGTGTGTTTTATAACCGTACCTTTACGTACAAGGAGTTAGAGTCTGAATTAAAAACATTTTAACCCCATAAAACGAATTAATATGACACGAGCAAGCTCAAAATTTTATCGCCAAAAGAAAATGATTCTATTATTATTTGTGCTGTTTAGTACGCTTGCATTTACGCCGATCCCTACTGAAAAGGGCTATGACATTGGCGATGTAGTCACTGATTTTAAACTTGAAAATATTGACGGGAAGTTTGTCTCTCTCTCTGATTTTGAGACCGCCAAAGGCTTTATCGTCATTTTTACATGTAATACCTGTCCTTATGCGGTGCTCTATGAAGACCGCATCGAAGCATTGAATAAAAAATACGCAAAACTCGGGTATCCTGTGATCGCAATCATGCCTAATAATGTAACAACAAAACCGGGAGACTCCATGGAAGCCATGCAGCAACGTGCCAAAGAAAAAGGATTTACATTTCCTTATTTAATGGATGCAGATCAGTCGGTATATCCTCAATTTGGTGCGACTAAAACCCCGCATACCTACATTTTAAAATCAACAAAAAGTGGGCCAGTGGTTCAGTATATTGGTGCGATCGATGATAATTATTCAGATCCATCTTTGGTCAAAACTTACTATGTTGAAAATGCGGTTGATACGCTTTTAAAAGGGGGCTCAATTGAAGTTAACAAAACCAAAGCGATTGGATGTTCCATTAAAATTTAAGACCGTTATTTCAGAATCAAAATCTATTAATAATTAATTTTACTACAGACTATGTCAGATTTATCACAAGAAGAATGGGCGATGCAACAAGCGTCCGATTCAAATTCAATCATTTTAGATGTCCGAACCGATCAAGAAGTTGAGGAAGGCATGATTCCTAGCGCCATTCATTTGGACATTCATAGGGGGCAAGCATTCATCTCAGAACTTGAGAAACTCGATAAAACAAAGACCTATTACGTCTATTGTCGATCGGGCGCACGAAGTGGACAAGCCTGTTCGATCATGACTCAGTTGGGTTTTGAATCGGCATTTAATCTTTTGGGTGGTTTTAACGATTGGGACGGTGCCACTGTAATTCCAGAATAAGATGAATTTTTTAAAAATCATCACTTCCTTTTTTGGCGTCTTAACGTGTTTGAGTTGTCAAACGAAAACTTCGGATGCATTGGTGCTTATTACGCCCCAAGAACTCAAGGAGCTTTCTGTGTTGGCAGGCGTTCAGTTAATCGATGTTAGAACCCCTGGCGAATACCAGAAAGGGCACGTCTCAACCGCAAAAAACATCGATTTCTTAGACGCAGATTTTGAACAAAACATCCAACATTTAGACCCAAACAGACCCATTATCATCTATTGTCAGCGCGGCAGTCGGAGTGCAAAATGTGCCTCAAAACTAATTGCCAAAGGCTTTGTAAAAGTCTATGATTTAAAAGGCGGTTTTGTTCAATGGAAAAACAGTGGTCTGAAAGTTGAAAATTAATCAGTTTACTTCCACAATGGCGTCGGATAAGCCCCTTTTTGAGTCAGTTCAGATAAAGTTTGAACAGCGATGTCTTTGTCGTCATAATAAGTAACTCCAAACCAATCACTTTGGGCTTCAATTACCTTGACAGTGATGTGGCCATTTTCCATCATTTCCTGCGTTACAAACGGTAAATAAATTTCACTTTTTTCAAGATTATCAGAGTTCTCTAAAAACGTTGAGAAATAGGTTTCGATATACGTAAAAATAGAAGGATTGCAAATCCAGAAATTCATTGAAACAGCTGCATTTGGGTCTAAAGTAACACCCGAATCTTCATCAATAATTTGAGACTCTTTTTCGGAAATCTGAGTGCGTTCAATAATTGATTTTAAGTGGTTATTTTCAACTTCACAAACGCCTCTTGAGACCGATCCAAACTTTGAAAGTGTATTTTTAAGGTTGTAAGCCACCAATGCAAAGGTGTTATCTGAAGTGTTATTTTTGATGAAGTTTGCGGCACCTTCAAAAGCGTTTTGACCATAATAGTCATCGGCATTGATGATTACAAAACTTCCTTTAATTACATTTCGAGCGGTCCAAACAGCATGCGCAGTTCCCCAAGGTTTTTCGCGCTTTGTTTCTAATTGAACCCCTTCTGGGATATCGTTTATATCTTGAATTAACACATCTAATTTCACATCCTCAGGGAGAAATTTAGAGAGATGCGTTTCTAAAAAGGATTTATTGGCAGCTTTGGTAATGACTACAATATGGTTGAAATTATTTTTGAGGGCATCAAAAATGCTAAATTCCATCAAAAATTCGCCAGCAGGCCCTAAATCATCAAATTGCTTTAATTTTCCATAGCGGCTTCCGCTTCCAGCGGCCATCAGTAATAAAGTCATTCAGTTTTTTTTTAATTTTTGTAAAAATAGAACTTTATATCAAATAGAACTGCGATGGTGCGCAATTTTTTGATTTCATCAATTATAAGTTGTAATTTAGCATCCAATTAACCAATTATACTTTTATGAAAATTACTTCGACTTCGAAGGTCTTTTATACGATCTTCTCCGCTTTTATTCTTTTTACAAGTTTTTTATCCGCTCAAATTCCCGCCTATTATTCTGAGGTTGATTTCACAAAAGATGGCGATGCTCTCAAAAGTGAACTTTCGACATTAATTATTAATACACACGACAACTTAATTCCATATACTTCGGGGTCAACAGACACTTGGGATGTGGTGCATCAAAGTGATGCGGATGTTTCCATTTCTGGTAACGTCGTTTTAATTTATGGCTATAATGATACTGATGGGATTAGTAAAAACGATCGAACACGTGCTATTTCGTTGCAACAAGGATTTGGTACTTCAATAGGACGTTGGAATCGAGAACATGTGTTTGCAAGATCATTGGCAAATCCTAATTTGACGACGAACTCAGCAGGCCCTGGTACCGATGTTCACAATCTGAGAGCCGCCGATTCTCAAATGAATACTTACAGAAGCAATCGATTTTTTGCAAGTGGTTCAGGGGATTCGGGTTATGTGGGGAGTCATTTCTATCCTGGAGATGAATTTAAAGGGGATATTGCTCGAATTATAATGTATATGTATTTGCGCTATCCAACACAATGTGAGCCAACAAATATAGGGGCTGGTTCCACCATGTATTCTAATGATATTCCTGATGTGTTTTTGGAGTGGAACGAAGAAGATCCTGTTTCTGTGTTTGAAGCCAATAGAAATAATGTAATTGCTTCTTACCAAGGGAATCGAAATCCGTTTATTGACAATCCTTATCTAGCAACTTTGGTTTGGAATGGACCTGATGCAGAAGACATCTGGGGAGTGCTTTCGGCAGCTGACGTAGCTGTTTCCTCCGTATTTATCTACCCAACCGTGGTAGAGGATTTTGTAACTATTAAAGGTTTAGATGTTTCGAAGTCTTCTATAAAAATATACAATCAAATAGGACAGGCTTTAGCGTTTGATTTAGATACGAATAGAATTGATGTGTCTGCATTTTCAAAAGGCTTGTACCTAATGAATATACAGCAAGAAAATCAGTCAAAAACAGTTAAGTTTTTAGTTAAGTAACACATAATTTAAAGTTATGAAAAATTTTGCAGCATTAGTAATTACCATGTTTGTGATACAGTTTGCATCAGCTCAAAAATTATTTTCTGTAGGGTATCAAAACCATGCGGATATCGCAGCTTGCGTTATGAAGCATGCAAATCAGGCCGATTTAAAAGTTTACAAAGTTGACTACAGCAACCAAGCGAAAGGAAATAATGGGCTGTGGTTTTTTACAAAGTATTCAAACCAAGCCGATAAAACGATTTTCCTTGTGAATTATCCAAACCAAGCTGATCTGAAAATTTTCTATGTTGAATTTGAAAATCAAGCAGGCTGGGTGAATGAGGCTAAAAAAGGGTTGTTAGATTAATCGTTATTTGATTTTTAATCTGATGATGCCCCCTTATTTTAAAAAATAAAAAAAAGCATTCTTTAAATAGGATGCTTTTTTTTTGATGCCGATTCCAATTTATTGGTTTTAATGTTGCTCGACTACTTTCTTTGGATTAGTTTCAAATAGTCTTCGGGATCTATATCTTTGGCAATGATTGTTTTATCCTTGTCCAATAAATAAAACACAGGAGTTTGTTGGATGTTGTAGAGGGTTTGATAATCCACATCTTTTTGCGAATAATTCCCGCTCACTGAAGAGGCAGGCGATACATGCTTCCATGCGGATAGCTTATGGGTTGTAATGAATTTTCCCCATTCCTTTTGAACCTCAGAATTCATGTTTACGGCATAAATGGAAAGGTTTATGTTTTTCCAATCATCGTTGTATAAACGGTTGATTCTTGGAATTTCGGTCTGACAATGGCCGCAGGTTGGGTCCCAGAAAATTAGGACAGTATAATTGGCTGTCAGATCGTATAAGTAAAATGGTTTTCCATCCATGGAATTCATGAATAATTCTCTTGCTTTAGTTCCAATTTGATTGTGTTCTAAAAGACGCGCCTTTGACTTAAAAAGTTCTTTTTGAGTCAAAGGAAGCCAATCGTAAGTCTGGGTTTTAAAATAGGAGTTGTATAGATTTAAAAATATGCGGTCGTGCCCCATTTGTTTAGGATTTATATATAAGTCCATAAAATACAGGCTCATATATTTAAAGAGCTCACTTTCGGGGGTGTTAGCGATCTCTAGTAGTTTAGTGATTTCTTTTGTGATTGCGTCCACTGTTTTGGGAACGAATACTTCAAAATAGGTGGAGAGTTTTGATTCTAAAAAAGGATTTCTTAGCAGTCGATTATCATTAAAATTAATGCCTTTAAAATAATTAGTTTTTAAATAAGAAATAGAATCCTCTTTGGTGGCTAATTTTTGGTTTTCGGGTAGGGAAGAGAAGTCATCTATAGGCTGTGTTAATTTAAATAACAAAGCCAACGTATTTGAATGTGATGCGCTGTAGTTTTGCTTATACTGTGAAATTTCAGTTTCAATGAACTCAATCTTTTTTTGAGATATCGCTTGTTTACTTTTAGTATCACTAGACTCAAATGAGGTTTTGAGTACATCAATTTCTGAACGTTTTGTTTTTAAAAAAACATTAAAATCTCTAAAGTCGATATTTAGGGGCGATTGATTAATAGTTGTTTTTGACGGATTTTGTGAATCGGGCTTAATTTTAAATTGCTGCACGTCGTCCATCAAAAATTCAATTTCAATTTCATTTGCATTGTTTACCAGCATATAAATTCCGTTTACATACTTTTCGTCATTTTTAAAAACAAGCTTGCCATCTGCATCTGCAATCACAGAATCTACCAGAGTTTGAAACTTACCATAGTGACTGGCAAGATAAAAAGTCTTGTTTTTGTAAGCCTTTGCTTGAAATTCTATGAAGCAACCGGGTTGTTTGGTAACCGATTGTGCACAATTAGAAAGACTACAAAGAATGAACAAACCCCAAACAAACGATAGCTTCATGTTTAATTTATTATTTAAAAAAGTTAAACAAAATTAATAACTTATAGCGTATTAAATTCAATTTAATTACGATTATATTTCAAGTAATCGATTTTCAGCAGTAAAAACTAAATTTCGTGTTGAAGCTTCCGAAACTTATTTCTTTGCTTTAAATTGAGATAAAATTCATTATATCTATCAATTCACACCTCTTACTTCGTATATATTTATCCAAATCAATGAAACTTATGAACAATTTATTTATATTTGTTCATATTTCCAATTGATTAATCTTTATTCTAAAATAATGAACAAATTTAATTTAATAAGATTTTTACTTTTAACATCAATATTAACCATATCTCTTAATGTGTTCTCTAAGAGTTATAACGGTGTCGAAAACGAAGATACTACACACGTATTAGATTCATCCGATTTATTAATTGTTCCAACGATCACGACACAGCCACAATCAGTCGTCAATGTTTGTCTTGGAGAAGCGATATCCTTATCTGTGGTTTCCAATGGAATAAACTATCAATGGCAAAAAGATGGCGTTGATATAGGGGCTGCAACAGCTGCAACCCTTAGTATAGCGTCTTCTGTGATAATAGATTCGGGTGTTTATCAATGTGTCATTACCGATGATGATGGCAGTACAACTTCTGCACCTTTTACAGTAACGGTCAATAGTCTGCCAACAATTGGAATTAGTGGAAATAATACAATATGTCTTGCAGAATCCACAACACTAACCGCAGCAGGAGCTGCGTCCTATATATGGAGTCCAGGAGGTCAAACGACTCCAACAATTTCGGTTTCCCCAACGTCTGATACATCCTATTCAGTCATAGGAACTGATGCAAATGGATGTTCAAATAATTCTGCAACTTTTACAGTAACGGTCAATAGCCTTCCAACGATTGGTATTACTGGAAACCTTATTATATGTGAAGGTCAAACCACCACATTAACCGCTAGTGGAGCCTTAAGATATGATTGGGGGAGTGGTTTTACAAATGTAGCAGCATTAGATGTGACGCCATCAGCATCAACAAACTACACTGTTATTGGAGAAGATTCAAACAGCTGTTTAGCGTCTGCTTTGGTTCAAGTGGAGGTGAGTCCAGTGCCTACTGCTTCAGTCACTTCCAATGGATCTGTTTGTTCTGGAAGTGACACTCAATTTATATTTTCGGGGACGCCAGATGCGGTTGTAACTTATAAATTAAATTCAGGAGCTGATACAGATATAACTTTAAATAGCTCAGGGACTTTTAGTCTCCCTATATCAAATGCTTTGGCGGATCAAACGGTTAGCTTAGTCAAAGTTGCAAATACAAATTGCGACAATCTTATATCGACCACAGAAACTTTGACCGTTGAACCGATTCCTTCGGCACCAACGATCATAAGTCCTGTACCATATTGTCAAGGAGATATTACGTCTGCACTTTCTGCAACAGGAACGGATTTAAAATGGTATTTGGCATCAACGAGTGGGTCGCCACTGTCGCAAGCGCCGCTTCCAGACAGTACTAACCCAGGAAGTTTTTCATATTATGTGAGTCAAACAATAAATGGATGTGAAAGTCTAAGAGTCGAAGTGCAAGTCGAAGTCAATGTCGTGCCAGTCATTTCAATAACTGGTGATGATACGATTTGTACAGGAGATAGTTCAATACTAACCGCAGCAGGAGCCGTGTCCTATATGTGGAGTCCAGGCGGTCAAACGAGCCCAGTAATTTCGGTCTCTCCAACATCGAACACTACGTACACAGTAACAGGGACTGATGTTAGTGGTTGTTCTGAGGATGCGATCATTATTATTAATGTAGACCCAACACCAACCGCTTCTTTAAGTGGGCCTTCTCCAATTTGTTCGGGGGAGGATGCGTTGTTTACAGTAACAGGGTCGCCAAATGCAACAGTTGTTTACTCAATTAATTCTGGTGCAAATCAAACAGTGGTCTTAAATGGTGGCGGTTTAGCTAGTATTACCGTGGTCAATCCGTTGGCAGATCCCGAAATGAGTCTTGTTTCTGTTAATAATTCTGATTGTACGGCTTCATTAACAGATTCGGTAACCATCTCTGTGAATCCAAATGCACCCGCACCAACAGTGACCAGCCCTATCGAATACTGCTTAAATGAAACAGGCTTACCTTTAACCGCAACATTTAATACTGGAAATAGTTTAGTTTGGTATAATTTTGACGGAACTTTATTGTCCTCAGCGCCAACGGCTGATACTTCAAGTGCAGGAACTGTCTCCTATGAAGTGAGTCAAACAAATGCTTTTGGATGTGAAAGTGCACGTTCACAAATTACGGTTGATGTAAATCCATTGCCATTCGCACCTTCGGTTGTTCAACCGGTTGTTAACTTCTGTTTAAATGAGGTCGCAGCTGCTTTAAATACTTCAGGAATTTCGAATCCAAAATGGTATGATGCACTAACTGCAGGTAATTTTCTAGGAACGTCACATACGCCTGCGGTCAATACTCTTGGAATAACGAGTTATTTTGTTAGTGAAACCGTTAATGGTTGTGAAGGCCCGCGATCTGAAGTTCAAGTAAATGTGAATTCAGTTCCGACTGCTCCAGCCGTCCCATCTGCTTCCGTTACCTATTGTAAAAATGATACGGCAACTCCCCTAACAGCGACCACTTCAACAAGTGGAACTTTAAACTGGTATTTGTTAGCTACAGGAGGTGTTGGATCTCTGACTGCTCCAGTTATTAATACAACGGCTGTTGGAACAAATACCTATTATGTTAGTGAAACAAATAGTTTAGGGTGTGAGAGTTTACGATCCGCAATTACGGTAACTATTGATGATATTCCTTCAACTCCTACGGTCGGAGCGGTTACAAATCCAAGCTGTTCTATATCAACAGGGAGCGTGATACTCTCTAATTTGCCATCAGGAAATTGGACCTTAACGAATTTATTTGACGGTACAACTTACTCTAATTCAACCACTTCTTTTACAGTAAATGGTTTAGATGCAGGAACTTATACATTTTCAGTTTCTAATGGTATTTGCGATTCCGCAGTTACAAATTCGGTCACCGTCGATGCGATCCCCGTACAATCAGCTCCAGTAGTTGGAACACTTGTCCAACCTTCATGTACCAATTCTACAGGTTCTGTGACTTTAACCGATTTGCCATCGACTGGAAATTGGACTTTAACAAGAACGAGTGATAATGTTTCGATTACTAATTCTGGTACAAGCAACACAATTACCGGTCTTCCGTCAGGAACTTACAATTATACAGTCACTAATTCTTTGGGTTGTACTTCTTCAGCCTCCTTAAATATAGTTATTGATGCCCAACCTACGCTTCCAAATGCGCCGATTGCAACTGCACAATCATTTTTAGATTCCGATTCAGCGACAATTTTAGATTTACAAATTTCGAGTTCTGGAACACCAGTTTGGTATAATCAAGCGGTAGCAGGAACTCAATATGCGACATCATTTCCGTTGGGTACTGGAAATTATTTTGCGGCACAAGTTGATGTTAGTAGTTGTGAAAGTGTAAATAGAACCTCTGTTTCCGTCACTATTTTTCCAAATTCAGTGGGTGGAAGTGTTTCTGGTACCACAACAGTTTGTAGTGGAACGAATTCTACAGTGTTAACTTTATCTGGACAAGCAGGAAGTATTATCAGGTGGGAATCATCACCAGTAGTTGATTTCACATCCGGTATTTTAGCAATAAGTAATGTAGGGTCTACCCATACAGTTTTAAATACGACTTCAGATTTATATTACAGAGCCGTGTTGCAAAGTGGCTCCGCTCCAGAAGAATTTTCAACGCCTGCGTTTATCGAGGTTTCGCAAGTTAGTGATGGTGGTACCCTTACAACTACGACAGTATCAATTTGTGAAAATAATGCTGGTGGGGTGATCAATTTAGCATCTGAAGTAGGACTAATAAACGAATGGCAAGAGTCTACTGATAATGGATCTAGCTGGACAAGCATCTCTAACACAACCAATAGTTACACGGTTCCGGTTCTTACTCAAACCACTTTATTTAGAGCAGAAGTTCAAAACGGCAGCTGTCCCCCTTCATTTTCTAATGAGATTGAAATTGTTGTGAATCCTGCGCCTTCTATTACCGCCATCCCAAACCAACTTAAGTGTTTAGGAGATACCGATACGTATGGGGAAGCTTTTATAGCAAACCATTCTTATGCTTGGTATACAAATTTGGGCGGGAGTCCAACAGCTTTTAGTAACCTGAGACTAGTTACTCTAAATTTCAACATAGAAACGACACAAGTTTTTACTTACAGAATTACAAACGACATTACGGGTTGTTTTATAGAAGAGTCTTTTGAAATCGTTACTGACCCCTTGCCAATTGCTCAAGTTATTTTGAATACATCAATTTGTGAATTTGACTCTATTAACGTAGGAGCCGCTTCGGTTCTAGGAAACACATACAGTTGGAGTAGTATCCCTGTAGGATTCACATCTACAAATTCAAACCCAATTGTAACACCAACAGTTACAACGACTTATATTTTAACAGAAACAACGCCTAATTTATGTACTGAAACAAATCAGGTGATAGTGACCATGCAGCCAGAACCTGTGATTACCATTACAGACGGTCCTGCATTTGATATTTGTGAAACACCATCGACGCCCATTC
>CATEFX010000034.1 GCA_949499105.1 Formosa sp. Hel1_33_131
CAGTGTATATTTGCAACCGCAATAACGCAACGGTTTGGTAGTTCAGTTGGTTAGAATACCTGCCTGTCACGCAGGGGGTCGCGGGTTCGAGTCCCGTCCAGACCGCTAAGTATTTTTAAGTAAATACAATAGTAAAAAAGATGTTGTGTTGTGATAATCATATGATTATCCGTGGTTTGTGACAAAACCAGTGAGAAGCTTTCCTTAAAAGGAGGGCTTTTTTTATACCCAAACATCAAAGGGAACTAGTTCTTCATAGGAGTCTAGACGTCCACGACTGTAAACTTCCCCTGATAAGGACTGATCAAAGTTTAAAAATATATAAACTTTAACCACTATGGTTTTAAGGGAAGCTTTAGAACTTACAATAGAGTAAGCTCGATTGAAAATCAATTCAGTTCCAGTACCTCCACAAAACGAATTATTTTAAAATAGCGTAAAGAGGAGTCTCGTATTTTTGCATTTATATCGCAATAAATTAACCTATAAGCCTCATTATTATTAGTAATAAAAGAAGTATTATGATCGCCCAAAGAAAGTAACTTAGTATTCGGCAACAGTCTTTAATAGAATCTCCTGAGTTTGAATCTCTGGCAGGAATGAGTGGCTCATTTCCTTCCAAGTATTTAGAACGAACAGCTTCTCGAATAACAGACTGACCATCATGGTTGTAGCCTGTTGCTCTAAAATAGAATGTATAATGACCTTCTTCCAAAGTTTGTGTAAAGACCTTGCCATAATTACCGTCATTAGCATCATCATCTGCATGGTTACCTTCATCTAGCAAGGTGTAATTGTATGTGCTGCCACCAGGTGTTTCCACTTTTACAGTAACCGTATTTCCTAATACAGGCAATCCGAATTCACTTAAAACAGCATTAAGATTAATCGATTCGCCAATTTTTATAATTCCTGGTTGAACATAAGGGATCATTCTGAAGTCCGAGCCAACTCCTACAGCAACACCATACATAACGGGTTTGTCATAACCCTCTTTGCACTTTGTAGGTTGAAATCCAGGACCAAAATCTTCTAAATCAAAACCACCAGTTTGAGTGATACCATGACTAATATCAATATCTTGTTGTGGACGATATACACAAGCTCTACCGTCATGTTGAATAATAAATTTCCATTGTTTGCCGTATCTGTGTGTTTCTCCTATAGGAAACTTTACTTCCATAAACCTAGCAGTTGAGGTAATTCCTGGACGTATTTGAAATCCTGCTGGTACATTTGTGAGGTCAATAGTCTCACCATTTGGAGTTTCTAAGAAAAAAGGTAACCGAATACCATCTCTATCATATACAACAACCATTAGTCCTGTATCTCCATCAAGCACATCAATTGGAATAACGTGTTGATCATTAGGCTGAATCGTAAAAACTGGGTCATAAACCATTGAAAGATCTACAGCTTCCATAAAAATTTGAGTGAAATGCTTTTCTAAAGCAAAATAATCATTACCACTAAAATTTAGAATCGGTAAATATTGACCTCCAGTTGCCTGAGCCAAGGTACTTAATCTACCAGTATCTATATTATCACCAATACCAACAGCATAGACTCGTTTGCCAGTTGGTACTGGAAGTGCAGTTGTACCGTCTTCTCCTAATAATGAGTACGTATTACCATCAGGGTCATCATAAGGGACATTATCAAAACCATCAGTAAGTACCACAATTGCGGTATTTAATGCATCTGGTGCTATCGCTCGCGGATTATCGTTGATGTCTTTTATTGCTACTCGAACACCGCCGGCAACAGAAGTACCCCCTGTAGCATCAAAAGTAGACGAGTTAATTTGATTTGCTAGTGTCGGTTTATTTAACGCTGTTACGTCTGTAATTGAAGACACTACTT
This sequence comes from Formosa sp. Hel1_33_131, assembly GCA_949499105.1. Classification (GTDB taxonomy): domain Bacteria; phylum Bacteroidota; class Bacteroidia; order Flavobacteriales; family Flavobacteriaceae; genus Hel1-33-131. The sequence goes on from CATEFX010000034.1 coordinate 1,864, forward strand.
CTGGTATATCATTAAAACGAACGATTCCTAATCTATCCTCTACATCCGGGCGCATAAGTTCTACCAAAAGCTGACCTGCATCGATGGCAGTAGCAATTTTTGTGCGATCTCCTGAAGTTTCGCTCATGCTTCCAGATCTATCCATCACAAGGGAAATATCTACTGAAATTGGAGCGATAATTTCTACCTGAAGATCTTTTGTTATCTGAATGGGTATGGCATTAGTTGCATTATGATTGTAAATAACCAATTGAGCTTGTGCTGTTTTAGGAGGTGCTTCATTTGCAAAAAATGTGATTCCAAAAAACACTTCCCCTGAGCCCGAACTACCACCACAAGACGATACTGGTAAAACAGTAAAAGTTTCAGGTGAAGTTGGGGTTATAATAGAAGTGCCCTCTTTCTGAATTCCAAAAAGAGTGGCGTCAGTACCCTCAATTCGTGCACTGAAATTTAATGGTCCGTCACCAGAGTTAAGTATCTTTATAACTCTGACTGTGCGAAATCCACGCTGAACTTCCCCAAAATCAATATAAGGATCCATAGGGTTTGGTGTTTCGACTTGCATTTCTGCATAGGCAACACAACCCGTTCCATTCAAACTAATTTGATGTGGACTGTCTGGGTCACTGCCCGTAAAATTAATAGTTCCACTAGCCATACCTTCAGCCGTTGGACCAAAGGTCACGTTAAGTAATTGGCTTGCAGTAGGGGCTAATACCCCATTAAAAGCCGGCCACGAGAAAGGTGCATCTGTTGGATTAGAAGCTGGAATATTCAAGGTAATGTCACGTTGTCCATTATTTTGAATTGTTGCAGATTCTACATCAGAACTACCGACTGGCTCTGTTCCAAAACCAAGACTTCCAGAAAATGTAATACTGGTAACAGCAGGCTTGGACTCTCCTTTACAATTTAAGACTGTATGTCCAATGGTAGGAGTAGGAATTATAGGAAGATCTTCATCAAAATCATCAATACTTCCTGGGGCAAATCGGACATCCACACTAATGGATTCACTAGGGTCAAGTGTCACTGGAGTGGCAGGAATTGTAGATATTACCGAAAAAGGTCCAACAGAACCTATAGAATTAATCAGTAAACAATCGGTACCAATGTTTTCTAATGTAAAAGATTCAACACTAGAATCTAATCCAGCAATATCTGCTCCTACAATGGCATCTGCAAAGGTGCGTGATGCTGGCGATACAGAACAACTTCCTGTTGGTAATGGTCCTGCTGTGATCCAAGACCCACCTAAAGAATATTGCATATTTCCAGAACTTACCCGTGCCGCTCCAGTAGTACTAACCGAATTAAAAGGGATACCTTCTATTACATTTCCGTTGTCACTTCTAAAGAAACCATGTAATCGACGTTCCATACCAAAAGTTTCCACCATAAAAGCATTATTGTTTCCCGAACTTAGATGTATAAGTGGATCTGCAGTAGCATTTGATCCAGAATACAATCCAACTACTATTTGAGTGCTAAGCCCTGCCCCGCTTGTATCTACAACGCTTACCGATCGTGTAATACCGGTAACATCAGATAGCTTATGTAGAATGAAAAGGAAATTAGTCCCTACCTTCGTAAAAAGTGAGTTTACACCAAAGAACGCAGAATCACCTCCCTTACTAATGACCAGATTTGAAACGGAACGTGTTATTGTTACTGTACCTCCAGCCGTAGAATCTGAATCTGAAGAACTCCAACTAGATGCAAGACTAAAGCCTCCTTCTTGAATATTTAAACAAGCCATAATAAAATATTTTAAGTTGTGAAATACAAAACTATAGTGACTATTTGTTAAATAGTCAGTTTTAAACCTATTTACTTATGGGTGATTTAACCCTTTTTAAAAATCGTGAACCGATTTGTGTAAGTTGTAATAAATGCACAAGTGTCGTGTTGCGGCCAACCTCCTGAATTGGACTTGCAACAAAATAATAGACGGTTAGATGAGAGGCTTATTTAACTATATTTTAGTTGTTATTCTTGTTTTAGCTGAATTGAAAATAGTAATTCCCCTTTCCTATATCCTCTATGTGAAATAAAAGGAATTACCTCTAATTTTAGAGGTCTCAAATTATACACTTTCTGGTTTGCTGAGCTTACCGATTAATAGCACTGAAACAGTCAAAGGAACGCCTTTTGTTTTACTAAAATAAACGCATTGTAAATCACATAAACACTTTTTTTGGAGCGCGAACTTATTTTTGTTTAGATACTCAGCTTTTCCAAATTGTCCTAATCACCTGTACTTTTCATTTACCATTTTAAACTTTTGTCAAAAAGGTAAGTCCAACCGTAACTAAAATTTTTTATCGTATATTGAATAAATTTTAACAGCAAAGGTTCAACAAACAAAAGAAATGGCATCATTAAATTCTTCAACGTCAATTTTAGGGGTCAGAAAAGCCAAGCACTTACTTAGACGGAGTTGTTTCCAATATTCTAAAGCCGTGTTAGATCAGTTCGCAATGCTTACTCCCGAGCAAGCATTGGCTCAACTCACTGTAGAACCGACTGTTTTCTGGGAAGATCCATATGATATGAAAGTGAGTTCTCAATCCGGCGTATCCGATGATTTTTGGATTCATACCCCAAATACAGTACCCTCAGATTTTCCTTTTGGACAGTTTCGAAAACGAGGAATAGTTTCTGGATGGTGGTGGTACAACGCCTATAAACAAAACAACCTTAAGCATAAACTCATCTTTTTTTTACATACGACTTTTACGGTGTCAAAGGATAATGGCGTCGGGAAGTCTTCCTATTTTTATGACTATTTAAAGTTGCTAGAGTTTTATGCTTTTGGAAACATTAAAACACTCGCCAAAAAAATTACCTATGACAATGGAATGCTAAATTATTTAGATAATACCACTAATAATAAAAACAATCCAAATGAGAATTATGCCCGCGAATTTCTTGAGCTTTTTACAATTCTTAAAGGGCCTCAAATAGGCGATGGGGATTACACGAATTACAACGAAACGGATATTCAAACAACCGCTAAAGTTTTTTCTGGAATTAAAATGAAACCTAACAGAGACGTTATCGACCCCGATACGGGAATTCCAATGGGGTATGCCTTAGTTTCTCAACATAATTCGGGTTCTAAAACGTTCAGTAATGCGTTTGACAATCAAACAATTGCAGGACAGTCCAATGAGGCTGGCATCAAACAGGAGTTAGACGATTATGTAGAAATGGTGTTTGCGCAAGAGGCAACGGCGAAGGCATATGTTAGAAAAATTTACAGGTATTTTGTAAAAAGTGAATGGGATCAAGAAGTTGAAGATGATATCATTACTCCGCTTTCAGCTCAGTTGATTGCATCTGATTACAACTTGTTAGAAGTCCTTACAACACTTTTAAAGTCAGAACATTTCTATGATGAAGACGATTCAGATAGTTCAAATGAAATTATAGGAAGTAGTGTTAAAAATCCGATTCAACTTTTAAGTGAAGCGTTGAGTTTATTACAAATCGATTTACCAAACCCAGCCGCAAGCAGTGCAAATCCGCCACTGACTTGGACCACCGACCACGAACATTTTTATAAATTTTATTTTAATTTTTGCTATTTCGGATATTTCGCTGGGGCTGGAATGAATCCATTTTCGCCTGAAACAGTCGCCGGATATCCGGGGGATTACCAAACGCCCGACCTAGATCGTAGTTGGTTTTCGTCCAACACCATTATTTCAAGGTATAAACTTATAGAATGCTTTATCTCTGGAAAAAATAAAATCAGCAGCCCAAACACCAGCATTCGGGTGTTGTTTAACAGTGTCGATTATGTTCATAATTCTGGGAACTTTTCCTTAGCGAGTGATGCTCAGACTTTAGTTACCGAGATTTCAGAATTGCTCTATTGCGAATCCATAGACCAAAGTAGAATCGACTATTTTATGACGGTTCTGAACGAATTGGATCCCTCATATTGGAACTCAGCTTGGATAAGCTACCTTCAAACAGGGGATGATGTGCAAGTCAAAATACGCCTTGATGCCTTATTTACGAAAATAATTAATGCTCCCGAATTTCAATTGATGTAACTCGCAGACGAATGAAAAGAAGACAATTTATAAAACTATCATCAACGGCTTCCGCGATTGGACTTATGCCTTTTCAAGTGAATGCCTCTTTAAAATTAATGAATTCATTTTTTAATTGTGATGTCTCTAATAGGAAATTAGTTTTGATCGAACTCTCCGGCGGAAATGATGGACTTAACACGGTGATTCCTATCAGTGGTTTTACCGACTATCAAACCTTACGTCCAAACATTCATATTCCGTCATCTTTATACCTACCTCTCAATCAGATTGACTCTAGTTTAGCAGGTACAAATCAAGATATTGCGTTACATCCCGCTCTTTCAGGGTTAAAAGATTTATATGCAGCAGATCAACTCAGAATTATTCAATCGGTAGGCTACCCATCTCAAAATAAAAGTCATTTTGCATCTCAAGATGTTTATGCCACTGGCAACGATGGTAGTAATTGGATTAATGGAAACGATAGTGGTTGGATTGGTCGTTTCATGGAGCAAACCTATGCTGAATTAATACCAGCAAGCTATCCACTAGGAATTCAAATTGGATCACAAAACACAAACCTTGGGTTTCATGGGATCGTCGAGCACGGACTGGCCTTAAATATCAATGGTCAAGATTCGGAAAATTTCTATTCGGTTTTGAGTGGTTTGGCAGGAAATCCTCCAGAAAACATTCCAAACTCACACTACGGAACAGAACTTCAGAATATAATAAACGTTGATGCACTTTCTAATCAATACTCACAAATTATTTCTAGTTCATTTAGTGCGGGTTCAAACAGTGTGACTACGACGTACCCAGATTCTGATCTTGCAGATCAACTAAAAACAGTCGCAAGATTGATGCGCGGCGGCATTCAGTCTAAAGTATTTATGGTTAAAATAAAGGGGTTTGATACACATAATGATCAAAACCAAGCTTCCGGAGATGTGCAAGGAAAACACTATGAGTTAATGACAGAATTATCGGGAGCTATTGAGGCATTTATGTCAGATTTGAATTCCGATAGTTTAGCGGATGATGTTTTGGGAATTACCTTCTCAGAATTTGGAAGAAAAGCCCAAGAAAATGGTAGTTTAGGAACGGATCATGGGGAAGTTGCGCCTGTTTTTGCTTTTGGAAAACCGGTTAAAAGTGGAGTTTCAGGGGTGAATGTTGATTTGAGTGAAGCGGTTTCATCTAATAATTTTCAAATACAATCAGTTCAACATGACTATAGGCAAACTTTTGCAACCATTATGCAAGACTTTCTAGGCTCTAACGATGCCATGGTAGACGCCACTTTCGTCGGGAATATGAACAGTGAAAGCTTTACAGATTCAAAAATTCCAGAGCTGATTAAATCAGAATTTTTGGTCCCTGAAAGTTGCTATGATGGCAGTTTAAATGTTCCGAACGAAACACTGGCTGAATGGTCTGTATACCCGAATCCGTTTAAAATAGATTTCTTTGTGAAGTCCGAAAATCAACATTTAGAGACCGCGTATGAATTAAGAAATTACCTCGGACAACGCGTCTTTAGTGGGACTCTTGAGTTTATAAACGGAAACGCAAAAGTGCAAACTCAAAATTTACAAAATGGACTCTATGTTTTAACGTTAACAAACGCGATAGAATCTTCTGTTCATAAACTAATTAAGTATTGATTGTAAGAATTTCAAATACAACAAAGGCGACCCACTGGGTCGCCTTTGTTGATTAAGCTTAAATACGAAGTTTAGACTTTATTTATTCTTTTGTGAAATCAAATGATTGACCATCTACTTCTAGTTTAAATCCACTTTTTTCGTCATTAAATTGAAGCTGAAGTCTAGCCTCTTCCATGACAAATTCACCACCACCTTCATTTTCTAGAGGCAATGAAGGTTGCCCCTCAAGTTGTAATTCAAGGACGCCATTGTTTTCAGCAACGGTAACTTTCATTGGAAACACAGGGGAGTTGTAGTTTCCTACATATCCAGTCAATATTTCTACACTAGCGGTTCCGTCAGTGGCTTTCCATTTGTTATTTTTAGAATTTGAATCAGGTAAAACATAATCAGGATCAATAACCACTTTTGCTAATTCTTCCGTCGAATCATGCTTAAAGGTCCATGAGGTATTTCGCTTCCAGATTTCAACCGGCAGTGTTTGTCTTGTCACCTCACCACTTTTTGTTTTGAATTCAATGACTACTGGCATTGGCATTTTTTCTAAGTTTTCAATAGTAATAAGAGCCCCTTGTGTTGGGTCGTTTTTAATATATTTAACTTCGGTAATGGCTTGGTCAAGTTTCCAGCTGTTTACAAACCAGCCTCTCCAAAACCATCTTAAGTCTTCACCCGCTACATTTTCAATGGTTCTGTAGAAATCATCTGGAGTCGGGTGTTTGTACGCCCAACGGTTAATGTAGGCCGTAAAAGCTTCATCAAAACGTTCTGGGCCTAAAATATGTTCGCGTAATAGGGATAAACCAGCTCCTGGCTTGTAGTACGCTAAAATCCCTAAGTTTTTTTCTTTTAGGTTGTCTGGAGACGTGTACACGGGCTCTAGATTTTCATTAACGAGTACACTCGAAAAACGGTGCATATTTCTTTCAGGATCTTTATATTCTCCATCATTAAAAGCAGCACTACTTAATGAGTTGATAAACGTGTTGAAACCTTCATCCATCCAAGCGTGTAAACGTTCGTTAGAACCGACAATCATTGGAAACCAAATGTGACCAAACTCATGGTCGGTAACGCCCCATAAACGCTCTGCTTTAGAATCATAGTTACAAAACACGATTCCTGGATATTCCATCCCACCTTCATTTCCAGCAACATTAATGGCTGCAGGATACGGGTATTCAAGCCATTTTTCGGAGTAATGTTCAATAGAGGCTTTGGTGTATTCTGTGGAGCGTGTCCATGCATCTTGTCCCACACTTTCTACAGGGTATGCAGACATGGCTAAGGTTGGTTTTCCGCTTGGTAAGTTGATACGTGCTGCATCCAAAATAAAAGAAGCAGAGGACGCCCAAGCGACATCTCTTGCATTTTCAATTCTAAACTTCCATGTTAAGGTTGAAGTGCGCGTTGGTCTTGAATTCGGATCAGTGACTTCCGCTTTTGATCGAATCATGACAGTGGCATCACTTGCTTTTGCTTTTTTCAATCTATTTTGTTGTTCAGCCGTGTAAACCTCAGACGGGTTTAAAAGCGCTCCAGAACAAACAACAAGGTGACTTGCAGGGGCTGTAATGTTAACATTAAAGGTTCCGTATTCTAAATAGAATTCGCCAGCACCAAGGTAAGGAAGAGTATTCCATCCGCTCACATCATCATAAACACACATTCTCGGATACCACTGTGCAAGTGTAAAAATACGACCGTTTTTGGTTTCAAGAACACCCATTCGATCCGAACCATAGTCCGGTGAAGTAAATGAGAAATCAATTTTTATGCCAACAGAACCACCATTTGCCTCTAAGGCTTTTGGAAGGTTAATTTTCATACGAGTATCAATAATGGAGTAAGACGCTTCAACTTCTGTAAAACGTCTGCCATTTTTGTAAAGAAGTTTGATGGTATTGATACCATATCCACCATCAAAATCTTGACCTTTAGCGCCGTTTCTGCTTCCACGTACTGGGATAATTGCATTTCCACGAGAGTCTTTTTTAAATAAATTTTGATCCAATTGCATCCATAAAAATTCTAGAGTATCGGGACTGTTATTGGTATAGGTAATAATTTCAGATCCTGAGATTTCTTTAGTCGTTTCATTTAAGTTAACGTCGATTGAATAATCGGCGCTGTTTTGCCAATAGGCATGGCCTGGTTTGCCACTTGCAGAGCGAGTAGCAGTTCCGTTTTTACTGTAAAAATCGTGTCCAAAAGCATCGTTATAGTTGTAGTTAGAAGGTTCTTCCTCTTGCGCTATTACAGCAGTCGATACGAGAAATAAACCACAAAATAGAATGGAAATATACTTGTTCATAGTAAAAAAAGTTTAAAAGATTAGTTTGTGAAATTAATATAAATTAGAAAAAAAACGATCAAAATTTGTGTTAAAAACTATTTCCCGTTAGAAGATCACAGATTTATGATCCCAAAGAATCGAAATAAAAAGTCCGAAATAGATCACAGCCACGATAAACTTTATGAATGCGGAGGTTAAAAATCCGAGTAAACTTCCAAACGCTGCTTTAACGGCTGTTTTGCTATCAGCCTTGTTTAGTAGTTCACCGATAAGAGCTCCCAAAAAAGGACCTACAATAATTCCGCCAGGTATGGGAGCAAGTATTCCAATCACTAATCCAACGGTAGTACCAATCATCCCAGCTTTTGATCCACCAAATTTTTTAGTGCCCATGGCAGGAATAATGTAATCCAAAATCCATATTAAAATAGCAATAATGAGTGTGATTATGATGATTTTCTGACTGACACTGATGTTGGGTATGAAATACAACACCAAGAGCCCGACCCAACTCGTAAGGGGTCCCGGTAATACAGGAAGAAAACTTCCAATGATTCCTAAGATCATTAGGAATGCAGCAATACAAATTAAAAAAATGTCCATAGGCTTGAAATAATAAGACTTAAAACTTGATTCAATGTTACAAAAAATTTAACAGATTGTTAAAAGAATAAAAAAGTCATTTTACTTTCAAAAGACTATTTTTGTCAAAATTATTGAATTATGAAATCCCTTTCTGAACTTATCGAGTTATTAACTCTCGAAAAAATTAACGATCACACTTTTATTGGTAAAAATTATAAAGCGCCTTGGGGGCGCGTATTTGGGGGGCAAGTTTTAGCGCAGTCGCTACATGCAGCCTATCAAACTGTCCCAGAAGATCGAATTGCACATTCCATGCACGCGTACTTTATTTTGGGCGGAAATATTGATATTCCGATAAAATATGAAGTGGATGTGATTAGAGATGGTGGAAGTTTTACGACACGTCGGGTGGTAGCATTTCAAAATGAAAAGGCCATTTTTAATATGTCGGCATCCTTTCAACTAAAACAAGAAGGGGTCGATCATCAGATTTCAATGCCCAATGTATTTCCACCTGAAAAATTAATGGATAGCCATGCGCAAATCGAAGAATTCAAGGACGTCATCCCAGATACCTATAAACGCTATAAGTCTTTTTTACCAAAAATTTTTGAATTCAAACCGGTCGATAATATGCTAACGAAGTTGGTTAAAAACAGCCCGCCTTTTGATAATATTTGGTTTAAAACCTGTGAAGATGTTGCAACGAATATCCCACTTCAACATCAGTTACTAGCCTATGCATCTGATTATAATATCTTACGTCCCGCATCAATGCCACATCGCGAGTTTTTGAATACTAAAGAAGTGTTTTATACCAGTTTAGATCATGCGCTTTGGTTTCATAGAGATTTTGATATTAGTGACTGGCTTTTGTATGCAATTGATAGCCCGAGTGCCTCAAATTCAAGAGGGTTTTCTAGAGGAAGTATCTTTGATTCCAAAGGCAACTTAATCGCTTCGGTTGCGCAAGAAGGGTTGATGCGGATTTTAAGTCAAGGGGCTAAACGAGGGACTATCTAATTCGAAATAGTTTTTTCACTTCTTCCTCAAACGTATCAAAATCTGCTTTTTCGGAAACCAATACTAAAGCTTTGTCTACGATTTTTGACACAATATGGTAGTCAATTCCGAGTCCGATGGCCAACTTAGATAAAATTTTCACTTCGTCTTCATTTTTGATGTGATCCAAGTGAACGATTCGTGCTAAGTCATAAAGGCGTTCAATACGTCTTTCTTGAGTTGCAGGCGGATTAATGGGGTGGGTTTTGTAATCTTTTAAAATGGTCGCATAGCTTTCTTTTGAAATGTCTAGGTTGCGAGCCAGCCGGTCTAAGAATGTTTTTTCTTCGTCGTTTATAAAGCCGTCACTCATGGCAACTTTAACAATGGAGGCAAAATGATCTTGGTTTCGTTTATTGAAACCACTACTAAATAAATCTGAAATGGACATACGTATAAATTTTGGGTACACAAACCTACATTTTTTTTCAATAAAATAAAAGATTTTTTTTGTTTATAGCTCATAAATAAAGTCCACTGATAAAGTATTATTATATATTTGCAAAAAAAATTTTATTGAGTAAAACGATTCTTTCTCAGAGTTTTCTACAGTCTTTGATCCATCAAAAACTGAGCGTTGCTCTATCCAGACCACAAGAAAAAATACATTTAAAAGGCGCTTTAGGGTCGTCTTTGTCGTTTACGATTGCGAGTGTATTTAAAACATCGGATCAACCGTTTTTATTAATTTTTGATAACAAAGAAGAAGCCGCTTATCATCTGAATGATTTTGAGTCGTTATTGGATGATAAAGAGGTTTTGTTTTACCCTGGAAGTTATCGAAGGCCCTATCAAATTGAAGAAACGGACAATGCCAATGTTTTGATGCGTGCTGAGGTTCTCAGTCGGATTAACTCTCAAAAAAAACCAGCTTTAATTGTGACCTATCCCGAAGCGCTTTTTGAAAAAGTACTGTCCAGGAAAGAGCTCGAAAAATCGACGTTTAAAGTGGCTGTTGGGGAAACACTTGTTCTAGATTTTTTCAATGAAGTTCTCTTTGAATACCATTTTAAAAGAGTTGATTTTGTAACTGAACCTGGAGAATTTTCGGTTCGGGGCGGGATCGTTGATGTATTTTCATTTTCCCATGATCAACCCTACCGAATTGAGTTTTTTGGGGATGAAGTCGATAGCATTCGCACCTTTGATATTGAATCTCAGTTATCAATAAAGCCCTTAAAAAAACTTCAAATCATCCCCAATATTGAGCATAAGTTACGCACTGAAACCCGCCAAAGTTTTTTAGAATATACTTCCTCAAATACAGTGATTTTTGCCAAAGATATTAAAGGACTGTTATCGAAAACGGAAACGCTTCAAGAAAAAGCAGAAGAAGCTTATGAACAGCTTTCCAAAACGTTAAATCACAGTCGACCCGAAGATTTATTTTGTACCCCAGATCAATTTAAGACACAACTCTTAAATTTTTCGGTCGTTGAATTTGGAAGTACTGCTGTATTGGCCACCAAATCCGAAAACCAACTCAACGTTGAGGTCAGTCCACAACCGTCATTTAATAAGCAGTTTAATCTGATTATCGAGGACTTAAATTCACACCACGATTCGGGTTATAAAAATTATATATGTTGTTCGAATGCACAACAAGCGCAACGATTTTACGATATTTTTGAAACCGTCGATGAAGACGTTCAATGTCAAACCATTGTATTGTCGTTATACCAAGGGTTTATCGATCATGATAAAAAAATTGTGTGTTATACCGATCATCAAATTTTTGATCGGTATCATAAGTTTCACCTTAAAAATGGGTTTTCCAAAAAGCAATCCATTACCCTTCAAGAATTAACAAAACTCGAAATAGGAGATTATATCACCCACATCGACCACGGTATTGGAAAATTTGGAGGTTTACAGAAAATTGATGTCGAAGGTAAAAAGCAAGAAGCCATAAAACTGTTTTACGGCGAACGCGATATTTTATATTTGAGTATTCATGCCCTCCATAAAATCACTAAATTTAATGGAAAGGATGGCAAGACTCCAAAAGTTTATAAGTTAGGGAGTAAAGCATGGAAAGTTTTAAAACAAAAGACCAAAACAAGAGTCAAAGAAATTGCGTTTAATTTGATTAAGCTCTATGCAAAGCGGAAGCTCGAAACAGGGTTTCAATACAATCCTGATACCTCCATGCAACTCGAGTTAGAAGCGTCGTTTGTCTTTGAAGATACTCCCGATCAAGTGACGGCGACGGCCGATATCAAAGCCGATATGGAAAGTGAACGCCCGATGGATCGTTTGATTTGTGGGGATGTTGGATTTGGAAAAACAGAAGTCGCGCTAAGAGCCGCTTTTAAAGCGGTAGACAACGGCAAACAAGTGGCCGTTTTAGTCCCAACCACCATTCTTGCGTTTCAACATGCCAAAACCTTTAAAGCACGGTTGAAAGACTTTCCCGTAACGGTGGATTATATCAACCGATTTAAAACAACAAAACAACGAAAAGAGACTTTAGAGAGCTTAGAATCGGGTCGTTTAGATATCATTATTGGAACGCATCAGTTGGTTAGTAAGTCTGTTGTTTTTAAAGACTTAGGGTTGTTGATCGTTGATGAAGAGCAAAAATTTGGGGTCGCTGTCAAAGAAAAACTCAAAACACTCAAAGACAATGTGGATGTGCTCACGCTCACTGCAACACCCATTCCTCGAACGCTTCAGTTTAGTTTAATGGCGGCTCGTGATTTATCGGTGATTACCACGCCACCACCCAACCGTTTCCCGATTGAAAGTATCGTGATCCGTTTGAATGAAGAGACCATCCGTGATGCCATTCAGTATGAAATTCAACGCGCTGGACAAATCTATTTCATTCATAACCGTATCGAAAACATTAAAGAAGTCGCAGGGCTGCTACAACGCTTGGTGCCAGATGCAAAAATTCGGGTGGGACATGGACAAATGGAAGGACGAAAACTCGAACAATTGATGCTCGATTTTATGAGCGGAGAATTTGATGTTTTGGTCAGTACCACTATTGTTGAAAGTGGATTGGATGTACCAAATGCCAATACGATTTTTATTAATAATGCCAATAATTTTGGGCTGAGTGATTTGCACCAAATGCGAGGCCGTGTAGGACGAAGCAATAAAAAAGCGTTTTGTTATTTCATCACTCCCGATTTTCATGCCATGACCGATGAAGCACGCAAACGTATTTCGGCTTTAGAACAATATACCGCACTCGGAAGTGGATTTAATATTGCTATGAAAGATTTAGAAATTCGAGGAGCGGGTGATTTATTAGGCGGCGAACAAAGTGGATTTATTAATGATATTGGCTTTGAAACCTATCAAAAAATACTAAATGAAGCCATCGAAGAACTCAAAGAAACAGAGTTTAAGAGTCTTTATAACGAAGATATAAACACCAAAGAATTTGTAAGAGATGTGACGATTGACACGGATTTTTCACTCTTATTTCCCGATGATTACATCAATAATATCTCCGAACGATTAAGTCTTTATACCCAACTAAATACATTGAAAAACGAAGATGAATTGCAGGTGTTTGAACGCGATTTAATCGATCGATTTGGAGCGGTGCCAACACAAGTTGTGGATCTTTTAGACAGTGTGCGCATTAAATGGTTGGCAACGACCTTAGGATTTGAAAAAATAGTACTGAAACAGCAAAAAATGGTTGGCTATTTTGTGAGTGATCAAGACAGTCGTTTCTACCAAAGTATTCATTTTTCAAAAGTGTTACAATACGTTCAGGAACACCCAAAATCCTGTACAGTCAAAGAAAAACAGATGCGTATGGGATTGCGTTTATTGATGCGTTTCTCAACTATTCATTCGGTGCAACAGGGTTTAGCAGCTTTAAGACCTATTTTGGCATAACTATTGGGTTTCTTTTGAAGATGCTTATATTTGAATCAAGTAATCCCTTATCCTTATGTTTAAACAACTTTTATATTTTAGTGTAATGCTCCCAATTTTTGGGTTTTCACAACATCAAATTACAGGTGTTTTTTCGCCAGCTGGCGAATTTAAAGCGACCATGTTATACCATCTCTCTGAAGGCAATGCCACTTACATGAGTTATGGGACGGTCAACCCACAAGGAGAAATGAAAATTGAACTCGATGCGTCTGCTCCTTCTGGGATTTATAAGTTAGTATATGCCTTACCTCAAGCCGACCATAATTTTGAATTTATATACGATGCAAACGAAGATGTTGATTTCAATTTCAATCCAGATTCTGGAGTTACATTTATAAACTCTAAAGAAAATCAACTGTTTCATTCCTATACACAATCCATAAATAACGCTCAAAAGGAGTTGCTTCAAATGTATGCCGAACCGTCTATGGATCCCCGAGTTTATAAATGGCGTTCTCTAAAAGTCGATAGCATTCAAAAACGCTATACTTTGCTGTCAAAAGGAACCATTGCAGCCCGTTTTATAAGTGCCAGTCAGCCCTATATAGCAACCAAATTCGAAGGGGCGGACACGTATACAAAAAATGTAAAAGTACATTTTTTTGAGCCTATTGATTTTAAAGATCAGGTTCTTCAAAGTTCTAATTTTTTAATCGATAAGTCGATTGATTATATCCTTCGGATGCACACTTCAGCGACGCCTTCATTACAAGATTATAAGACCAATATTGATACAGTTTGCCAGCAATTTTTGACCACCAAACCATCGTTTCAATTAACCAGTTTTGTCGCTCTAAATGATTTATTGATTGAATTTCAACAAGAAGCTGTGGCGTTATATCTAACAAAGTCCTATCTATTGCCATTGGCGATCCAATTAAAGGACTCCGAACAAATTTCAAATTCAGAAGATTTTATACGTATTGCTATTGGGGTTAAAGCCCCTAATTTTCAGATTAATAACCAAAAATCTCTTTATGATTTGGACAATGCTACCAACTATCTGTTGGTTTTTTGGAGTAGCGACTGTGGTCATTGTTTAAAAGAACTCCCTGAAGTTTATTCTTATTTAGCATCTCATCCCGAAAAAGAGGTCGAAGTGTTGGCAATTGGATTGGAAACAACCCCCGCAAAATGGCAAGAGACCATTAAGCTTTGGCCTCAATTTACACATGTACTTGCGGAAGGAAAGTGGGAGAATGAACTCCCAAAACAGTATGCGGTGGAAGCCACTCCGAGTTATTATCTTTTGGATGCCTCTAAAACGATTACTTCCAAGCCGTATCTTTTAAAAGACCTTATGGATGTGTTGGATCAAAAATGATAAAATGCATTTTCGATATGGTCTATTGATGGGGTTTTAGAAGACAGCACGATCGCAATAATATCAAACCGAACTTCCAGATTTAAATTGTTTGATACTACAAAATGATCGACCGCCTTAATGATGCGCTGTATTTGTGCGGGTTTTAAAAATTCTTCTGGGGCTCCAAAGGCGGCTGTGCTTCGTGTTTTAACTTCAACAGCGGCCAAATAGGTGTCTTTTTGTGCCAAAATATCAACTTCTGCTTTTTGAAAGCGATAGTTCTGTGCCAAAATCGTATATCCTTTCGAAATTAAAAAGTCTACTGCTAAGCGTTCCCCAGAAACGCCGCGATTGTAGTGGTCAGACATTGGAGTCTAATTTTATTTTTTTAAAAATTCATATTCACGCTCAACGTTTGCAATACGGACTTTGTACTGGTGATACCAGAGTTGTCGTCCTTTTTCTTGAGCGTCTTTATGAGCCAAGTTTTCTTTCCATTTTTTGATGGCTGCCAAATCGCGCCAATACGAAATAGAAATACCGATATCTGAGCTAGCATCTTCCATCCCCAAAAAGCCATCTTGTTTGAGTGCAAGCTGATTCATAAGAGCATTTGTTTCAGCGTAGTCGTCGTTGTTTTTAGTCCGAAGGGAGCTAAAAATAACCGCATAATAGGGAGGTGGTGGTGTGTTTGATAGCATAGTGATAAACTTAAAAAGGTTATTATATATATTGGACCCCTATTTTTGATTTGGTCACATTGAGTTGAATGGTACGTCCAAAATAGAGGGCACGGTTCTCCAATTCATGCCCTGAAGGGAATCCAAAACCGATGGGCACTTCAATATCTTTAAGGATGTCTAAAATTAACACTTCAATAGAGTGGCCCCATTCTGGATTGTTGGTCTTGAGTTGACTCATATCGCCGATAATGACCCCTGCACAGTGGTCAAAATACCCTGCACGTTTTAAACTTTGTAACTGCCGGTCGATATGGTATTTATATTCGCCAATCTCTTCTAAAAATATAATTTTTCCTTTGGTATCAAGACTGGTTTTGCTGCCTAATGCGGCCGTTAATAACGATAAGTTTCCACCCACAAGCTGACCTGAAGCTGATCCAGGTATGTTATCCGAATGGCCTTTAATCTCATCGCTTTTTAGCTGCCCAAAAAGTGCCGATTTTAAAGTGGCAATGGAAGACTTAATAGCGTCTTTATCTTCTGTTAGGTTGATGCACATCATGGCGTGTAAACTCTCGTAACCTAAGTTATTTAAGGCATTGTGTAAGACTGTAACATCCGAATAGCCAATGACCCATTTAGGATGGTTTTTAAAGCCTTCAAAATCTAAATCATCTATAATTCTAAGGGTGCCATAGCCACCACGCGCACACCAAATGGCTTTGATGTTTGGGTGGTCTAAGGCTTTTTGAAAGTCGTTGGTGCGTTGGGAATCTGTGCCTGCAAAATGATTAAATTTTGTTTGAAGGTGGTCCCCAAAAACGACCTTTAGTCCCCAGCTGTTTAAAAGAGTTTTGGTTTTTTGAATCACTTCGACGTCTTGTTTTAAAACGCCTGCGGGTGCTACGATGGCTACCGTATCGCCAGTTTTTAAATAGGATGGACGGATCATTTGTACGGGTTTATTAAAAGTGAAATTTGTTGATTTTTACCCGCTATAGGGGAGGTGTCTGAACTTGTAAATAGGATCAGTAAAAGGAGCCAAAACATCGATTTAAGAATCATTTTAAAAGGCTTTTTGTAAAGATAGGAATTTCTCTAAAATTCTGTTTCAAATTGGACGTAATATTAAGAACTCATTTAAACTTTTTGGATGGAAGCGAAAATTAGTTATTTTCTAAGCAGTTGAAGGCTTTTTTTAGTTTCATAGCATTGCTACTGAAAAGACATAAAGACGAAAAATGGGGGTAAAAGGGCATTTTTTAAGCGAATTGAAAAAGTTTAAATAAGTTCTATGTATTTTTGTCCTATAATTATCTCATAATGTCAAAACGTTTTACCATTACTGCTGCTTTACCTTATACCAATGGCCCTATTCATATTGGGCACCTAGCTGGGGTGTATGTGCCCGCCGATATCTATGCCCGTTACTTGCGTTTGCAAGGGCATGACGTGGCTTTTATTTGTGGAAGCGATGAACACGGAGTACCCATTACCATTAAAGCTAAAAAGGAAGGCGTCACCCCTCAAGATATTGTAGATCATTTTCATGCAAACATCAAATCGTCCTTTAAAGAATTCGGTATTTCGTTTGATAATTATTCCAGAACCTCTGCTAAAATTCATCATGAAACTGCTTCTGAGTTTTTTAAAACGCTTTATGATAAAGGCGATTTCATTGAAGAAACAAATGCGCAGTTATACGATGCCGAAGCCGAACAGTTTTTGGCCGACCGATTTGTGGTAGGTACCTGCCCAAAGTGTGGCAATGAAGAAAGTTATGGCGATCAATGTGAAGCCTGTGGGACGTCTCACAATGCAACGGATCTTATCAAACCAAAATCAGCGATTACAGGGGCTATACCAACTCTAAAAGAAACAAAACACTGGTTTTTACCACTCGACAAACACGAAGCATTTTTAAAAGAATGGATTTTAGAAGGCCACAAAGCCGACTGGAAACCCAATGTCTATGGTCAATGTAAATCATGGATTGACGATGGTTTGCGTCCCCGTGCGGTAACTCGTGACCTAGACTGGGGTATTCCAGTTCCTGTGGAAGGCGGCGAAGGAAAAGTACTTTATGTTTGGTTTGATGCGCCAATTGGCTATATATCGTCTACTAAAGAATGGGCCCAACGCGAAGGCAAAGATTGGGAAGCCTATTGGAAAGATGAAGACACGACCTTAGTCCATTTTATTGGAAAAGATAACATTGTATTTCACTGTATTATTTTTCCAGCGATGCTCAAAGCAGAAGGCAGTTATATACTTCCCGAAAATGTACCTGCTAACGAATTTCTAAACTTAGAAGGTCAAAAACTATCCACCTCCAAAAACTGGGCGGTTTGGTTGCCCGATTATTTAAAAGAATTTCCTGAAAAACAAGATGTATTGCGGTACGTGTTAACCGCTACTGCACCCGAAACAAAAGACAACGATTTTACTTGGAAAGATTTTCAAGCACGTAATAACAACGAATTGGTTGCTATTTTTGGAAACTTCATTAATCGAGTATTGGTGTTGACCAATAAATATTACAAAGGAAGTGTGCCAACTCCCAACGACCTGTCGGCGGTCGATACTGAAACTTTAGAAAAGGTAAAATCGTATCCCGACATTTTATCCAAATCGATCGAACGGTACCGTTTTCGAGAAGCCAGTCAGGAATTGATGAATTTGGCCCGACTCGGAAACAAATATTTGGCCGATGAAGAGCCTTGGAAAGCGATCAAAACAGATTCAGAACGGGTGCAGACCATTATGTATGTAGCGCTCCAAATTGCAGCAGCTTTGGCCATAGTATCAGAGCCCTTTTTGCCGTGGTCCTCTAAAAAATTAAAAACCATGCTTCGTTTAGAATCGCCAACTTGGACTTCGGTTCAAAGAGGGGATTCGTTGTTAAAACCAACGCACCAAATAGGAGAAGCGTCGCTATTATTCGCAAAAATTGAAGATTCAGAAATTGAATTTCAATTGGAAAAACTAGCTAAAAGTAAATTGGCAAATCTGATTGCAAAAAAAGTAGTAGAGCCCCAAAAAGAAACCGTTTCTTTTGAAGATTTCTCAAAGTTAGACATTCGTGTTGGAACCATTATCGCTGCCGAAAAAATGCCAAAAGCCAAAAAACTATTGGTGCTTCAAGTCGACACTGGGGTGGATGTCCGCACGATTGTGTCGGGAATAGCCGAGTCCTTTACAGCCCAAGAAGTGGTCGGAAAACGGGTGACAGTCCTCGTTAACTTAGCGCCGCGGGCCTTGCGAGGTGTTGAAAGTCAAGGGATGATTTTAATGACCGAAACACCCGAGGGAAAATTGGTGTTTGTAAGTCCCGATGCTTCTCATGAAACTACCAACGGCTTAAAGGTTAGCTAGGACGTCTCGATACATTATATATTTGCATGGGTTTTTTTTTAATTTAAAAGTATTTTGAGCCGTTCCTTACGTAAACACAATGGTTAGTTACGTCATATAGCCGTTTGTTACATGCTGTTTTTGGTTTAGAGGGTTTATAACTAACTTTGAGTTGTACCTAACTAATTTACATGCGCCAAATCATAACCCTACTTTTTTTTTCGAGCAGCTTTTTCGGTTTTGCTCAATTTTATGTCGCTGACAACGGAGTACTTACACTTGCCTCCTCCGAAACGATTTTAGCGACACAAGAAACGGTGAATACGATTAATAGTTCCATTCATGGCCATGGGGTTTTCTATTTAAATAGTACGCAATCCCAAAAATTAAATAGTACCTCAGATTTCTTACACCTTCCAAACTTACGTTTAATGAATGCCGATTTGGTAGATATATCCACTCGCGTGGAGGTTCATCTCTCCTTAGTTATCGTTGCTGGAACGCTTAAGCTTAATGAAGATTTGTACTTACAAGATGCCAACGCACTTCAATTATTAGGAAATGGAGTGGTGCTGCCTTCGGCTACTGGCAAATTGAAATGTAAATCACTAATTACATCTAATCACTCCTCATTAGCAGTTTGTGTTTCTAACATCTTACGGATTTCTATAACAACTACACTCCATACGATTGAGGTTTCGGAATGCAACAGAACAATACCTTTCTCTCACTTTGAAAGCTGTGTATTTTGTTACAAGACGCCTTATTTGAATCTCAATTCCCCACCTCCAAAGTACGTTTTCTCATAGTAGAAAATGAATTTTATTAACAGATATGATGCTTATTTGCTTCGATTTTTTAGGTTTATTGCCAAAAATATCAAAAAGCAAGACGTGGGGTCATTGTTTTGATAGGGTTTCTATAATTCACTCGAAGTAATAAGCTTCATTTTAAAACTACATTTTCAACTCAAACTAGTTTTTAATAAAAACAATTCTTCTTCATACATTATAACTGAACCCAAAGGTTCTCAAACAAATAAAAAATGAAAAAATTACTATTTAGCGTTGCTGTTACTGCAACAAGTTTAACGAGCATTGCTCAAGTAGGTATTGGAACCACCACCCCACATGTTTCTGCAGCACTGGAGGTAAAAAGTACCACCCAAGGGTTTTTGCCCCCCCGGATGACTGAACTACAAATGGAGGCCATTGTGTCGCCTGTAGAAGGGTTAGTGGTGTATTGTTTAGATTGCGACCCCAAAGGATTGTACTTTCATAATGGGGTTGGTTTTTTAGACGTAATCAATCAAGTTCCGAGTGGGGTTCCCTTTGTTACATCTGCCGCAGGAAGAATTTGGATGGACCGTAATTTGGGGGCTACCCAAGTAGCCACCTCTAGTACCGACGCAGCCTCCTACGGCGATTTGTACCAATGGGGAAGATATACCGATGGGCATCAAATAGCTGCAAATGGAACTAATACACCTGCAAGTGGAGTCATAAGTATAAAAGCTACTTCGACCTCTCCTCCTCACGGCAATTTTATCACGGGATCTAATTGGCTCAATACTCAAGACGATACCTTATGGCAAGGGGTCAATGGCGTCAATAATCCCTGTCCTAATAATTTTAGAATTCCTACAATAGCAGAGTGGATTATTGAACGTAATACTTGGTCTCCTTTTAATGAAATTGGAGCTTTAAATAGCCCATTAGCAGTCCCGACAGCGAGCAACCGTAATAACTTTAATGGTAATCTTAATGTTGGCCAAGGCTATTATTGGTCCAGTACAGTAAATGCTGGTTCTATAGATTATTTGTATGTTAACTCCTCCAGTCTTAATCCTTCCATTTTTTCACGTGCAGTGGGTGCCTCTGTTCGTTGTATTAGAGACTGAAAATGCTAGAAAAAGCAAAGCAGGAAGTAGAGGTTGAGGACGTCTCTTTTTAAAACAAAATTTTCTCACAAAAGGATAAGAAATTTAAATAAAAACACAGATAAAATGAAAAAAATACTATTTAGCGTTGCCTTCGTTGTAACCAGTTTTACGGGCATTGCCCAAGTAGGGGTCGGAACCACCAGTCCTCATATTTCTGCGGCACTAGACGTTGAGAGTACCACCTTAGGGTTTTTGCCGCCCCGAATGGATGAGGTAGAAATGGACGCTATCACAATCCCCGAAGAAGGCTTAATGGTGTACTGTACAGACTGCGACCCAAAAGGACTCTACTATTTTGATGGATTTAATTTTGTAGTCCTTTCAGATCAAGTCCCAAGCGGTCTCTTGGATACAGAAATCTATTCGCCGTCCACAGGGAAAATCTGGATGGATCGTAATTTGGGAGCGAGTCGGGAAGCCACTTCTAGTCTGGATGACGAAGCTTACGGTGACCTCTACCAATGGGGTAGGGCAGCCGATGAGCATCAAATTGCTGCAAATGGAACTAATACACCTGCAAGTGGAATAACTCCTACGCTGGCTTTATCCTCTACTCCAGGACATGGCGATTTTATTACCTCAACGACTTTTGATTGGCTGTCGACTCCAGATAATACTTTATGGCAAGGCGTTTCTGGGACCAACAATCCCTGTCCATCCCTTTATAGACTCCCAACAGATGCAGAGTGGGCTGCAGAGATTGCAACATGGTCTCCTCAAGATGCAGCGGGCGCTTTTACTTCTTTAAAGTTAACAGTGGCGGGTTTACGAAGAGATTCTGACGGCTCTCTTGCCGATGTGGGTATTTATGGCAACTATTGGTCAAGTGACAGGGCAGCAAATGTTGGTAGCAACATATATTTTGATAGCTCTTCTAATTCCATGTCATCTGAGAATCGTTCAAATGGATTAAGCGTCCGTTGCATTAAAAATTAATTCGCTTAAGAGGGCCTCAACGTAGTTGGCCGAAGATAAAAGAAAAAAAGACCATCCTATACAACGGATTCAATATGGGTAGTTTAAGGATCTGTTTTTAAAGGGAGATGGTCTCAAATCGATAAAAATAGAATTAAAAATAAAAAAAATGAAAAAATTATTATTAGGCGTTGCCATCATCGCAACTAGTTTTACGGGCTTTGCCCAAGTGGGAGTTGGAACACCAACACCAGATGCTTCTTCCGTGCTGGAAGTAAAAAGTACCACAAAAGGGTTTTTACCACCTCGGATGACCCAAATTCAAATGGATGCCATTTCATCACCCACAGAAGGGTTAATCGTGTATTGTACAAATTGTACCCCAAAAGGGTTTTACTATCATGATGGGAGTGATTTTGTTAGCTTTTCAAATCAAGTTTCATTTAGTACTATCGATATTAGATCGAGGACAGAAAGAATCTGGATGCACTATAATTTGAGGGCTCCCCAAGCAACAATTTCAAGTTTGGATGGGGCCGCCTACGTTGGTTTCTACTAGTGAAGGTTAACTCGAACGATGAAGATCCTTAAATTTCTACAGTTGAAATAATTCCGACTTTATCGGCCAAATCACATTGATTTTATTCTTTTAAATGCTTTTAATTGATTCTACAATTCAAATTCTACTTTATGGCTAGAAGTTCATAGGTCAATTAATCCCTGTTCTAGTGGCACGACTCCCCGTGGAAATATTCAAATTAATAACGAGAAATTTTCATCCCAAAATTATTTGGATATTGGATTTAATGGAAATTTCTCAGCGGAATTTTACACTTCAAATTCTGGTGTATCCACGTTGGCTTTAAGAATTGATAAAAATCAAAATATTACGATTTCAAAAGATTTGTCCACAGACATGTTTTCAACCGCTTGGATCAATGCGAACGATGGGAGGTGCTTAAGGTCCGAACGATATTACAATTTATGAAGGGAGTCTTTTCAAAAATATATAAGGAACCAACAGCATTACCATCCCAGAAAGTGATGCCACAAATTGAAAAAAATAGAACGGGAGTTTCGAGTCTGGAAGCCAATTATACCAAATCTTTTAGTTGCTAAAACAAAGAACTCTTTTCACTTTTCTAGAACACTCATGCGTTTTTAGATCGACAAATAAGCGATGTATACATTTATGAGATGGTTGGTAAGTGCAATAGCAAGACTAACCTTAATTTTAAATGGGTTTACAGCAACGTTCATAAGGGGTTTTCTGAAGCGAACACGGTCGTCTATCAAGTTCACGATTTTTTAGAAGATACCCATCTCGATACGATTGCTCGATGTTCTTAGCCCGACTGATTGTAAGCGCATTGAAAAGAGATTAGAATCTAATTATATTTTGTTGAGACCTTAGCTTATAGTATATTTGAGATTCATTAACCACATTGCTTTTATGGCGGGATCCAATATAACATTAAAACAATTATCATCTATTTTAGGGGTGTCAATTTCAACCATTTCAAAAGCGCTGAATGACAGTCACGAGATTAGTGATGCCACCAAAAAACGGATTGTAGAGTTAGCAAAACTACATCATTATCAACCCAATAAAATTGCGGTTGGGCTCAAATCGGGAAAAACCAACACCATTGCAGTTGTCATCCCAAGTGTTCAGAATAGTTTTTTTGCTCGAGCGTTGTATGGGATTGAGAGTTTTATTTCGGATACTAATTTTAACATCATTGTGTGTCTAACCAAAGAATCGCACGCCAAAGAAGTGGAAACATTTAATATGTTATCCAATGGGGTCGTTGATGGTTTTATCGTAGCTGTGAGTGAAGAAACACAGGGGTTGCAAAACTATGATCATTTTACAAACGTCCTGGAAAACGGAAAGTCGATTGTGATGTTTGATCGGGTGATTGAATCCGTTAACTGTGGAAAAGTAACCACCAATGATTTTACGGCTTTGTCGGAAGCGACTCAGAAATTAATTAGTTCAGAACGAAAGCATATTGTGTTACTATCCACCATTCATAAATTAAATGTAGGGCAGCAACGTTCGGAAGGGTATATCAAAGCGATGGCTGCTGCCGGATTATTGCCGGTGATCTTAGAATCGGACGAACTCCTTGCAGGCAGTGTGATGGTCGATTATTTAAAAAACAACCCTGTCGATGCCGTTATTGCACTGGATACTGATGCCTCTTTGGCAGCTTTAAAAGCGGTTAAAATTTCTGGGAAACAGATTCCAGCCGATGTTGCGGTGATTGGCTATGCGAGTGAACGTATGGCGCATAACTTGACGCCCGAATTAACCACCATCAATCAACATAGTTATACCATTGGAAACTCTGCAGCGACCATGATGGTTGAGGCGCTCAGAACCAAATCCACACAAATGAAACAAGTGGTGGTAAGTTCTACGCTCTCGGTTCGCGATTCCTCCTAAAAAAAGCCTGTTTTCACAGGCTTAAAAGTAACAGGTCAATTATAAATTCTATTTATACGTTTCTAAAAGCTGGTATTGGGCTTCGATGGCTTGTTTAAATTCCGTTTTCATGGAGGCTACAAGCTCTGCCACAGAAGGGGAGTCATGAATATTGGTCACGCCTTGTCCGGCCGACCAAATGGTGGCCCATGCTTTTGCTTCACTTTCATGAGGGGTGAGTTCGCTTCCAAAGTCAATTTTCTTATTTTGATTCAGCATGTCCTCGGTAATGCCCATGGCTTCCATACTTGGGCGAAGGAAATTTGCCGCAACCCCAGAGATTGCAGCCGTATAGATGACATCATTGGCCCCACTAGAAATAATCATATCTCTATACGCTTCAGGTGCTTTGCTCTCTTTTGTGTTGATAAATCGAGTGCCCATATAAGCAACATCTGCACCCATTTGCATGGCCGATGCTATATCACGTCCATTACTAATACAGCCCGATAAAATGACAGTTTTCTTAAAAAAGCTTTTAATTTCAGCCACCAAAGGCATTGGATTCAGTGTTCCTGCATGACCACCAGCACCTGCTGCAACCACAATAAGTCCATCGACCCCAGCTTCAGATGCTTTTTCGGCATGCCGTTTTTTGATCACATCATGAAAGACCAATCCGCCATAACTATGGATGGCCTCTACCAATTGAGGGACGGCTCCCAACGAGGTAATAATAATTGGGACTTGATGTTTGATACAGAGCGCCAAATCTGCTTGCACTCTTGGATTTGATTTATGAACAATCAAATTAACGCCAAATGGCGCCGGTTTGGTTCCTGTTTCTTTTTCAAAATCAACTAGTGCTGCCTTGATTTCAATCAACCATTCTTCAAAGCCTTCGCTTGTACGTTGGTTGAGTGCCGGAAAGGTGCCTACAATCCCGTTCTTACAACATTCGATGACCAGTTTTGGTCCTGAGATTAAAAACATTGGCGCCGCAATGGCCGGAATAGAGAGTTCGTTTATAAAGCTTGGTTTACTCATTGTATATTGTTTTAGATGACTTTAAATTCTGTGAGTCGCCCTATTCATCTTAAAAATAGAGTCGTCAATTTCTTATTGCAATATAACATTTGTATTTCAAATGCTTCATTTAATTTTTAAAGTCCGATCTAGTTTTTTAGAGTGATGTCTAGTTTATAAATGAACACAAGCCAAATGAGTTGTCATAAATCGACATATATTTTCTGAAATACCTAAAAAAAACTCCAATAAATCATCGGAGTTTTTATGCTTTTTTAGTAAGAAAGGATATTTTATTTTTCAGTTTCTAATGCCATTTCTTCGGGGGTAACTTCAATTACTTTTCCATTACTGGAAATTACTATGGGTGTTTTTTTAAACTTCTTAAATTCAATCATTTTTGTATGCGCAATCTTCAACCCTTTAGTAACTTTAGTCTCTAAATCAGATAATTCTTCTTTAATTGTCATAATATGTTGTTTTTAGTTGTTGCCAAATAGTTTCATTTTCTACAAAAAATGTACCAGTAATAGAACCTCGTGCAATCGTTTTAAATTCCTTTTCAGAATTATTAATCAATAACCACTTATCTACAATTGGTATGTATAGATTAAAAAGATTTTTAAGCCCTTTTACAAACCGACGCTTAATTACATCTGTAGGAATGTGATGACCACCCTCTTCAACTCTAATGCTTACCCTGTTTATAGCCAATTCTATAGAGACCAAAGATAAGAAAAGAAGTGTAACTGTGTATCCTTTACTTTTAGCTTTTCGAATCAAGGAAGTGTAGCTTTTTGTAGCAAGCGTTGTTTCTAAATGCAAATGATTTATTATTTGTTAATAAATCATTAATTCTCTGTAGCATCATTCTGCCTGATTTTATAGCAACAGCATCAGGGTTAAATGGCGAAAGACCTTTAGCGATTTCATCAGCATTCACAAATTCATCACAATTAAAAATTTCAGGCAATATGGTATAAGAAACAGTTGTTTTACCCGCTCCATTAGGTCCTGCAATAATGTATATGTTTTTCATTTACCCTTCATATTAATTTGTTGTTATGTTTAATATAAGCATACAGTTTGTTTTTATTAAAGCAATATAGATATAATAGGAATTTTATAAAACATAAATTTTAGCTTTGTACAAATTTAAATGAACCTGCATTTTTGTTTTGACTTTATCTAGGTTCTAAATTATGATCCATAAATAAACAGCCTAATTCATTGAATCAGGCTGTTTTGATATAACTTTTTGAGTGTATTTAAGAAAGATAAATTTACTTACTAAACATCAACAACTCGTTCACTACCACTTCAGTGCTGTAACGTTTGTTACCATCCTTGTCGTCCCAAGAACGATTTGCTAATCGGCCTTCAATCGCAATTTCTTTGCCTTTGGTGACATATTTCTCAATGATGTCTGCCGTGTTGTTCCAGGCGACGACGTTATGCCAATCTGTTTTTGTTTGTTTGTCTCCGTTTGCATCTTTGTAGTTTTCATTGGTTGCCAACGAAAATTTTGCTAATTTTTTCCCACTTTCTAGTGTGATAATTTCAGGGTCATTCCCCAAATTTCCAATTAACTGTACTTTGTTTCTGAGTGTGTTCATGATAATTTATTTTAAGGTTATTACAGTTTTACTATCGAATGATTCGACACTGCAAAGATGCGGTGACGTCCAAGTGTTAGTCGGTAATTACCTATTTAATTTCGTTTGTAATTACTTGTAGTCGTTTGTAATTGGGTAATTTTCACTATATTTAGGGTCAATACTAATAATTCAATCTCGAATGAAAAAGCAATGCCCCGAATGCAACGATTCGATAGTGGGTCGTACCGATAAGAAATTTTGTAGCGATGGCTGTCGAAACAGTTATAACAACCGCGTCAATAAAGATCAAAAAAATTTAATTCGGAATATTAACAATCGATTGCGAAAAAATTGGCGGATCCTCGAGTCGCTGAATCCACATCAAAAAACAAAATCAACCCGTGATAAACTCATCTCAAAAGGGTTTGATTTTAATTATTTCACAAGCATTTACACCACTAAATCCGGAACCATCTATTATTTTGTATATGATCAGGGCTATTTACCACTCGAAAATAATTACTACGCACTCGTTAAACGTGAATAATCACACTTTTTTGATAAAGTCTAGTTTCGATTAATCATAGTTAAAGCCCGTTTATTACGTCAATAGTCCATTCGTTACATGACCCTTGTGAGAGGTGTTCTTCCATGTTATATTTACGGAAGTAATTTAATATCTTACTTAAAAGTTAAATTGGTTAATTTTGGAAAAGCACTACATCTGTAGTGCTTTTTTTATTTCTAAATTATTCAAAAGTGGTATGTTTCTTCAAAATCCCTTACTTTTGGATTCAAATTAAAAAAAATGAAATACATAAAAACAACTCTCATTATTGCATTTATTGCAACCTTTCAACTAAATGCTCAAAGCGATTCTAATCTCATAAATCATTATAAAGACTATCGCGTTCAAATGCAACAACAAGGCGATATTCAAGGCATCATAAATGCAATGACGCATTTGATTGTTTTGGAACCAAACGTGTCTAGAAAAGATACCCTTGCTGCGATTTATATGAATGAAGGCAAATACAAGCAAGCTTTAAGTCTGGTGGGTATTGAAAAGACAGACTCCGACACACCTATTTCTACGGAAGTAAAGGCCTATAGTCTAAAGGCTTTAAATGAGCCCGCTCGTGCCATCGAATTTTTTGAAGTTTTATTTAAAATGAGTCCGACTCCTAATCTGGCTTATGAGTTAGCAGATTTAAAAATCCAAATCGGTGATATTACAACTGCAGCACTCAATATCACTTACGGGATCGCTAATGCATCTCAGGATATGATGAAGCCGTATTTTGAAACTAAACCTGCCTATCAAGTGCCATTAAAAGCAGGTTTTTTATACTTAAAAGCGATTTCTAAGTTTACTGAAAATACAGAAACTAATCATGATG
The DNA here is from genome assembly GCA_949499105.1 of Formosa sp. Hel1_33_131. Lineage (GTDB taxonomy): Bacteria > Bacteroidota > Bacteroidia > Flavobacteriales > Flavobacteriaceae > Hel1-33-131. The sequence goes on from CATEFX010000034.1 coordinate 30,084, forward strand.
CGTCGGTGTTGATATTAGAGGAAGCTTTGCAAATAGCGCCTAATTTTAATCTTGCTAATATTGCGAAGGAAGCGATTCTTTCTCAAAAGGCCGCAATAAGTAAAGAGGAGTGAATATTTCAATTTAAGGTATAAAAAAACAGCGCTTTGGCGCTGTTTTTTTATACCTATATATTAAGTTTTCTACCAAATTCTAACCCGATCTTCGGGAGCTAAGTACATTTGATCTCCTTCTTTAATGTCGAAGGCATTGTAAAATGCATCAATATTTTTTAGGGGTTGTGTTGCACGTTGAATGCCTGGCGAATGTGGGTCTGTTTTTACGAGTGTTCTCAAAGCATCTTCACGAGTCAAGGTTCTCCAAACGGTCGCCCATGACATAAAAAAGCGTTGTTCGGCGGTAAATCCATCAATATCTTCGGGTCGGCCATTGGTTTCAAAAAATAGTTGAAGTCCATCATAGGCACCAAGAACACCGCCTAAATCGCCAATGTTTTCGCCCAAAGTAAATTTTCCATTGATATAAACACTGTCCATTACTTCAATGGCACTGTATTGTTCTGCTAAAGCATTTCCACGTTTTTCAAATTCAGTTAAATCGGTATCAGTCCACCAATTATTCACGTTTCCATCGCCATCAAATCGGGCGCCAGAATCATCAAACGCATGTGAGATTTCATGTCCAATGACCGCACCAATCCCGCCGTAATTGACCGCTTCATCCGCTGTGTAATTATAAAATGGGGGTTGTAAGATTGCCGCTGGAAATACAATTTCATTGTTTAATGGATTGAAATAGGCGTTCACCGTTTGTGGTGGCATGCCCCATTCGGATTTATCAACGGGTAGTCCAATTTTAGAAATGTTTTCATTCAGACTCCAATGGGCAACTGCCATCATGTTTTCGGCATAGGAATTGCCTTCTTTAACTTTTAATTCAGAATAATCTTCCCATTCATCAGGATAGGCAATTTTAACCGTGAATTTATCTAATTTTTCAATCGCTTTTGTTTTTGTTTCATCACTCATCCAGTCTAATACCTGAATTCTGTTTTGAAACGCTTTGATCACATTAGCAATCATTTTTTCAGCTTTTTCTTTCGCTTCTGGTGGAAATTTAGCTTCCACATAGAGCTTTCCAATGGCTTCTCCAACCGATCCGTTGACGGTTCCTAAGGCGCGTTCTTCAGCAGCTCGCTGTGCTTTAGACCCATTAAGCGTTTTGCTGTAAAACTCCCAGTTTGCAGTTTCAATTTCGGGACTCAAATAGCCAGCAGCACTGTCTATTGTACTCCAAGTCATTAAGGTTTTAATATCGTCGATAGAGGTGGTGTTAAGGAAGGTATTTAAAGCATCCATATAGGTTGGTTGCAACACTAAAACAGATTCTAAAGATTTAGTCACCCCCATGTCCTTAATAAACATATTCCAGTCGATTGCAGGAGTCATAGCGCTCAGCTCTGTTATGGAACGTGGATTATTTAAGTTTCGAACGTCACGTCTTTGAACCTTGTCTAATCGAGGTTCTGCGAGTTGCGTTTCTAATTCTAGGATGCGTTTTGCAGCAGCTTGAGCGGTCGCATCATCGTAATTAATAAACTTCAACATCCGTGCTATATGCTCTACATATTGCCCTCTAATTTCTTCCGACTTCGCATCTTGATCTAAGTAGTAATCGCGTTGCAGTCCTAAGCCCCCAGGATACACCCATGTGGTATTCATACTGCTATCATTCAGGTCTGCTTGTGCAGTGATTCCTGCAAAAGGGGCCGAAACTCCCACCGTTGTTGCATACACAGTTTGCATATCTGCGATACTTTGAATGCTATTAATGGCCTCTAAAAGGGGGAGGATAGGCGAGATGCCTGCGTTGGTTCTGGCGACTGAATCTAATTCAGATTCAAACATTAGTAATGCTTTTTTCTGATCGGAACCTTCTGCATAGATACCAAGTTCTTTAGACGTTTTTAGGATATCAAGAACATCTTTTCGAGTCGATTTTCTAAGGACACTAAAGCCTCCCCATCGCGACTCTTCGTCTGGAATGGTATTGGTTTTCATCCAATTACCATTCACATAGTCATAAAAATTATCTTTTGGATTTACAGTAGGATCCATATTTTCTAGGATGATTCCAGGAATTTTTTCGGTTCCAGTCAGGCTGTTATTCACGTTCTGACAGGCGTTAAAGCTCATAAAGCCAATGGCACCTAAAAGGGTTAATTGTTTTAAATTCATGATTTTAAAGTTAGTTTGTATGAGTTAGACGCTTTTAAAGATAAATTGTTACAGAAATAAATAACTATATGAAGGCCCCTGTGTTTCAATAATTTAAATGGAGACCTAAACTTGAGTTACTCTGGTTTTTCAATTAATTGCGCCTGTTTTTCGAACGTTTTATTGATTTGGAATTTCAAATTCGAAAAAGCCTCCAACACTTTGAGATGGGTCTGTGTAATGACGTCCTTGTTTTCCGTGTTTTTTTGATAGAGTTCATTCAGTTGATAGCTGGATGTGGCCAATACAGCGATTCGGGCCACGATACTATTGGTATTTATTTGTTCTGGGAGCTTTGAGTTTAGATCTTTTATCGCCGCTGCCAAATCTTCAATAGGCCCATCAAATATGGATGATTTTTCTGTTTTTAGATTGGTGATATTTTTATCAATTTCGAAAAATCCTGTCCATTTTTCGATCTCTTTTAAAGTAGCCTTGTTTAGAATAAACTCATTTTTGAAGCTTGTTTCTTTGGTCTCAATTACTTGTTCTATGGGCGTATTTACAGGAGTTTCTTGGGGTGAAATCTCTGTTTTACAACCATATAAACTGATGGATAACAAGAATGTGATGTAATAAAATTTATTTTTCATGTGTTTCAGTTAATCCGACGCATTTTATAAATACAGTCTCAAGCTAAGATAACTTCACACAAATATCAGATAAATATCGTAATAAACCATCAGGATTGTATTTAAAAGGCATTTTTTAAAAACGATTTTGGATATTTTATGGCTTGTATTTTATATGTTGGGACATTTTGAATATGCTTTCAAAAGAACGCTTTGATTGGTTTGATTTTGGCTTTGTCATCATTGGAGTCACTTATTTAATTTTGATTTTCTTCAAATAATTAGAAGCCTAGGCTATATGACGTAATGGACTGCTAGTCTGCACTAATGGGTTTTTTATCACCATGCTAAAGCGTGGGATCTGTGGAGCGTGTTATTTATTTACCTCTTTAAGGAGTTCAGTTGCAGCTAATTTCCCAAAATCATTAGCAGCTAAAGGACTCGCAGCTGTAATTAATTTTCGGTCTATATAAACCGTGTTATCAGCCTTTTGGTTAATAATGGTCACTCCCAAAGCGTTGAGTCGTTCCCCATACTTGTAGGGCATAGGACCGGGCGTATAACCGATCATTGGACCTTGTTCATCTACTGCATCTGGAAACGCAGCAATTTTGTAACCTTTATAAATAAACGAATCTTTATCGTCTTCTAAACTTGCAGCTAATAATGCTGCTGGGCCATGGCAAATTGCAAGTGTAAACAGATCTTTCGAATAAGACCATTTTAATAATTCACTCAAATCTTTGTTTTCAGGGAGTCCAAGCATTGCTCCATGTCCGCCAGGAATAAAGAGTGCTATATAATCTGAACGATCCTTCATCTCATATGAAACAAAATCAGATAAGCTTTCTGGGTTTTCAAGTTTATTCTTGAATTCAGAGTAAATTGCTTTAATATGCTCATCTTCTTCTGGCATTGCCCAGTGTTCTATGACAACGGGCTTCCCTGTAGGCGTTACAATATCAACTTCAAAACCAGCATTTTTTAAATGTAGTACAGGCAAAAGTATCTCGACCGGATGGTTTCCTGTAGAAAACTTTTTACCATTAGCCATGGTCATGTTTTTTTGTTCGGTACAAATCATCAACACCTTTTTATGTCCTGTGTAAGGATTTTCATAACTAGTGTTATCAAAATTTGTAGTTGGAGACGTTGCTAATTTTAATGCTAAAGGCGATGGTATAAAGGCGCCATCTTCGGTGGCTGTGGGTCTGCTTGTGAGGTATAATGTGATAAACGCAAGGCCAATGATACTGACTAAGCCAATTACTATTTTTTTCTTCATGGTTTGAGGTTTTTGTTTTAGGATATATAAGTTACTAATTCTGTCATTGGTTTTCTAACTTTTTTCAGGTTCACCAACCAATCTTTATCGGTGTCTCTATAGCCTAGTGGTAATAATAATGTGCTTCGTAATCCTTTTTCACCTAAGCCTAAAATTTTATCCAATGAATCTGCATCAAATCCTTCCATTGGAGTGGAATCAACCCCTTCAAAAGCAGCTTGAGTCATCGCGGCCATAAACGCAATATAGGTTTGTCGTGCAGCATGTTGAAAATTGATTTCTGCATCTTTTTGTGGATAAGATGATAATAGCATTTGACGGTAACTTTCCCAACCTTCGTTTTTAAAACCTCGGATCTCGTTCGTCAAATCAAACATGTGGTTAATGCGATCTTCCGTATAATTGTCCCAAGCAGCGAACACCAATAAATGGGAACAATCCGTGACTTGCGGTTGATTCCAAGCAATTTCTTTGATGCTAGATTTAGTCTCTTTATGAGTCACTACAAACACTTCAAAAGGTTGTAACCCGCTAGAAGTTGGCGCTAATCGGATCGCTTCTAAAATGGTATCTATTTTTTCTTGAGGCACGACTTCGCCATTCATAGCTTTAGTCGCATACCGTTCATTTAATTTATCTAAAAAACTCATGGTCTAATGTTTTAATAATCACAACAAAAGTAAATGATAATTAAAACACAAAAATGAATCTATGGTAATAAATTAATTTCTAATTCGCTCTTTTCGGATTCTACTTAAACTCTGTGGGGTTATTCCTAAATACGAGGCGATCTGATAGTTTGGTATTATTTTTTCAAAGTCTGAATAATCCTTTAAAAATTGATCGTATTTTTCCGATGCTGAAAGCGTTAATAAACTTAAAATCCGTTTTTGAAGTATGGCGATCCGTTTTTCAAAATTTTTTCGCTGAAAGGCTTCAAAAGCAGGATGTTCTTTATAAAGCTTATCAACGTTGTTTTTATCAAGAATAAAAACTTTAGAAGGGGTTAAACTTTCTATGGAGATGCTCGATTTAGCATCTGAATAGAGGGTCATATAGTCACTGATCCACCAATTGTTAATGGCGAATTGAATGGTGTATTCTTTTCCGTTTTCTGTTTTGTAAAAAGACCGTAAACAACCACTTGCAACAAAAATGTGTTCTTTTTTTATAGAATTATCAGAAAGAATTATTTCACCTTTTACGAACGTTTTTTCTTTAATAACTTCACTCAGTTTGTTTTCTATTTCAGATGAAATGGAAATAGTTTGTTTAAAATAGTCTAAAAGTTCATTCATTTATTCAAAGTACCGCGAGGTTTTTGTTTTTGATTTGTTGCGCTTGCATTCGGCGAGTGGCTACGCCCTAAAGTTAGTAAATAAATCCACAACTGCCGTCATGCTTTTGGCGTGATGTCGTTAAGTATCCTTATATAATTCATTGTAATTTCTACGCGTTTTTAATATTTTTCTTCATTCTGGTATGAGTAAAATGCTCACGTTTGCAGGGGATAGCAGGTTAGTCACGTACTGCAAGTCCGCGCTGGTGGTGGGTAATAATTATATATTTTTATAGTCTTGTATTTTCAAAATCTCTTCTAAATTGTTGCTCTGTTGGTCTAAGAAAAATAATATATAATATTATTAGAATCCCGAACAATAAAAAATCAGGCTTTAAAAATAAAATTAAAAATGCAGCGCCTTCAAGAATAGCTAAACGAATAATGGAAGCAGTTTGGTAATACGGTATTTTTTCTTCAGTTTTCAATTTTTTATCAATATTTTTTATTTGAAATTTATACAGAATATTACTTAAAAACACAGAAGAAACTGGTATGAGTAGATATATCATTGATGAAGTATCTATAATAGGAAGTTTCAAGTTTTCTAATGACGATAAGTCTCCAATTATAAAATAGGTAATAATTATTCCTGCACAAATAGCAAGGTGAATGATTTTAATAGTCTTTAATTTTTCAGTCATTTTTTTTATTTTATGAATGGGTTTTAGTCATAGAATACGCAGCAAGTCTTTAATCTTTTGTCTGATTGAAATATAAAATTCTTCTTCTTTAGTCATACTCCAAATTGGATTAAATGATGGTCAAGGTGTTTATAAAACATATTATTCCATTCCGATTTAGTCAAATCCCCAAAAGAATGACTTTCTTTTTTATCAAAATAATTACTTCCCAATTCTTGAGTTTTTATGATGTAAGAATTTAATCGGTCTTTTTCTGTTTTAAAATCTTTTTCATTAGTTACAAGAAATACAGGTGCTGTTCTACCATTTTTCTTATATGGCTTTTCGCTTACAACTACATTTTTTATAAATGTTTTAAGCATCCATTTTTTATATCCTTTTGGTTTCGAAACTTTATTGTCATAAACAAGTTCATAAGTAACATTACAATGTGCTAACATTTGGTCAACTGTCATTTTTCCCCATTTTCCTTCTGAGTTAGGGTTTAATGAATCAATTCGGTTGATAATTTCTTCCGAAACGGTTTTATCAAATATGTCTTTCATTTCCTTAAGGTTTCGTTTGTTTTACTTACTGCCAACGTCTCTTGTATGGTGCGTTTGCTTCCCGAAGGGAGCAAATGAACTATACAAATTCTAGTAGTGCGTTTTCTTTTAGGTTTTTGTAAAATTCGTTTTGATTAGCATTATCAGGCAATCTGCTGCGCAAAAGTCTCCTGACTTTGAGCTTATATAATTCTCATTACTTTTCCTCTCAAAATTCATTTTAATACTTCCTAGTTTTCACTTTTTTTAGTTGCGCCAAGTCAGCAGACTTTGAGCAGCGGGGCAGATATCCGATCCTCCAAATTATATTGACAGTAAAACAAGTGCTTACAGCAGGTTCAATTGGTTGTGAAGATTTTGACTTGGGAGCCTAATCAGATATAAAAGTAACAAAATAAAATGAGTTTCCTAATAATTAGCACTTAATTCAAAAATGAGTTCAGTACTAGCCTTGCTTACAGATTTATTTGCGCTTCAAAAATAGTCACTGCGTTTCCAATAATTTCAACCGTATCATCCACTAATTTCACGTGTAACTGTCCCGTTCTTTCGGAAATTTGTTCGGCAATAAACTCACTTTTTCCGGTTCTTAAATTCCAAACGGGGACCAAGCCACATTGAGCAGACCCGGTCACAGGATCTTCGTCAATTCCAAAGATGGTAACAAAACAACGCACCACAAAATCGATAGGGTCTCTTTCTGAAAGCGCGGTGATCATCAAATGTCCAAGTCCATTTTCAATCATTCTACTAAAAATTGGTTTTGCATCCTTTATGTCCTTTTCATTTTCAGCAATTGCGATGACCCACTCATTCGAACATTTATACACCTCCAGAGGCGTAAAGCCAATCAGTTCTTTAAAATTCTTGGGGGTTTCAGTTTTTTTGATTTTATAGGCAGGAAACACCATTTTAATCCCATTAGTCTCTTTCGAAATTTTTAAAAGGCCGCCTTTGGATTTAAATTCAATACGTTCATTTTCTGCGATCGTTTTGTTTTCATACAAAAGGTGGGCAGCGGCAAGCGTTGCATGTCCACACAACTCAATTTCGGATGTAGGTGTAAAAAATCGAATGCTAAAAGGGGCTTCTGAAATGTTTATAAAGGCCGTTTCAGACAAATTCATTTCCATGGCAATGTTCTGCATCAAGGCGTCCTCAAGATCTTCCTTAAGAATCATCACGCCAGCAGGATTGCCATGAAAGGCTTTTTTTGTGAACGAATCAACTTGAAAAATTGTTTGTTTCATTTTTTTAGGATTTAGGGTTTGGTTTTATGGTGTTTATTTCTAATTTTTAGAAGCAATGTATTCGTCTACAAAGTTCTCCAAAACATTTAACGGAATGGCACCTTGAGAAATGACGACTTCGTGAAACTCTCTAAGATCAAATTGCTCTCCTAATGCGTCTTTTGCTTTTGAACGCAGTTCTAGAATCTTTAGCATTCCAATTTTATAGGCGGTTGCTTGACTTGGCATTACAATATGTCTTTCGACCATTTTAATGACGTCTAACTCCGCATTTGGTGTATTGTCGGTATAATATTTAATACCCACTTCACGCGTCCATTTTTTGGTATGTATCCCGGTATCGACCACCAGTCTACAGGCTCTCCATAGTTCCATTGCCAAACGTCCAAAATCCGAATAAGGATCGGCATAAAAGCCCATTTCTTTTGGAATAAATTCCGAGTATAATCCCCAACCTTCAGTATAGGCGGTATAGCCGCTAAATTTTCTAAACATTGGAACGTCTTCTAGTTCTTGTTGAATGGCCAATTGCATGTGATGTCCTGGAATTCCTTCGTGATAGGCCAAGGCTTCCATTTGGTAGCTCGGCATAGATTCCATATCGTATAAGTTGGCATAATAAACCCCTGGGCGAGAGCCATCGGCAGCAGGACGGTTATAAAAGGCTTTTCCAGCCGATTTTTCTCTAAAAGGCTCTACTGCTTTTACAATGATATCCGCTTTGGGCTTTGTAATAAAGAGTTCATCGAGTCGTGTTTTCATACTGTCGATTAAGTGCACGGCTTCTTTTAAATAGGCTTCTTTTCCTTGCTTATCTTCGCTATAATAGAATTGTTTGTCGGTTTTCATGAACTGAAAAAAGTCGTGCAAGTTGCCTTCAAAACCAACGTTTTCGCGAATCGCATCCATTTCTCCATGAATTCGAGCCACTTCCCTCAACCCTATTTCATGGATTTCATCAGCGGTTAAATCGGTGGTGGTCGTTCTTTTTAAAGCAGTCTTAAAAAAGGCTTCGCCATCTGGGAATTTCCAGGCACCGTGATCGGAGTTTGCGCGTTTCTTTTGCGCTTTCACAAAAGAAATTAAGCCGTTATAAGCGGGTTTTACGGAGGTTAAGAGCGCTTGTGTTGCTTGCGTTTCTAAACGTGTTTTTGTTTTGGCATCGATCTCTAATTCATTTACTTTTTTCAAGAAATCTTTTAATAAAGTACTTTGCCCCTTTGAAGAATCAAAAGGTTGTCCAATCAAGATATTTTCTGAATCTTGGACGACTTTGTCAAACACAAATTTTGGGGGCACAACGCCAATCGCTTCTCGGGCTTTTAGGTTTTCTACCAATTGATCGAAATAGGCCTTAAAACCATTTAGTCTAGAAATATAAGCTTCGGCATCTTTTACATCATCAATCCGGTGCATATTGATCATAAATGCGGGTTTTCCAGACTGGGCTCCAAACATTTGATTGACAGGGTAGTCGTAGAGACGGTATTTATAATCCTCAATACTATTTTCGAGATCTTGTTTAAAGAGGTTATAACTCAAGAGGACTTCTTTAGAGAGTGCGGCTACATTGACTGAGTCTGTTAACCATGCCAATTCTTCTTTGTTTATTTTTAAATTCTTTTCCTCTAATGCAGGCGAGTTGTCATTCAGTTTTCCGTAATCTTTTTTGATGCCAAGTCGCGTTTGAAATTCTGGATACATATCGACGCCTTCATCAAAGCTTTTCTGAAAAAAGTCACTGACTTTTTTTGATTCTGAAGCAATTTCTGCTTCCGTATATACGTTTTCACTTTTTTCTTTACAAGAAATAATCAATAGAGAAATACTTAAAATAAGGAGTGATTTTAAAAAAAATGGTTTCATAGCGATTCGTTTTATGGTTCAGGCCTTTTCAAAATAAACAGCAATTTGTTTGCCTATGATTTGTTGGACCTGCTTGCCAAAGGCAATTGGTTTAGGAACGAATTTAGAAAAAAAAAAGGGAACTTTCCTGCCGGTATGTAGAAATTAAATAATTCTAACCTACTCATAATATGTAGGATAGAGCTGCTATCAGGGGGAGATGAATAAATTTTTGGTTTCGTTGACTACAGGATACAATCGACTAAGCCAGTGAGGGTTTTTGATTCGATGCATCTATACTATAATTAAACCCCCTCAAAAGTTTTTTTAGGCCGTAAGTTCTATAAACTGTAGGACAGCCCAATAATAAATTGATTGGGTCTTGTGTCAAAACTCACTTCAGTATCCGTTGCTGCGGCTATGTATTTAGATTTTGAGTTTGAGATCCCTTTTTCCCAACGCGCATCAATCCCAAATTTCCCAAATTTAAATCCAACTCCTAACTGGACGCCCACAGAGAGATCGTCTTTGTCAGTTTCATTAAACTCGTTAAGATTAAAGCTAGAATCTATAATGTATTGAAAGGAAGGTCCCGCAAACACACGTACTGTCCTCAAAAAACTTTTTCCGATTAAAATTGGAACATCTATTTTATTGATAGTTAGGGTTTGAGCGCCTGGCTGCACTAAATTAGTATATTCTGATGAGATAGTGGTAAACACAACTTCGGGGCGAACAAATACGCCTAAGACGGGAACTTTTGCTTCAATAAACCCCCCTAAATGAAATCCAACACGATTTTCAGCATTAATGGCACCATTAGCATCCCCTATTTGATTGGCTTGTTCGGCAGAGTTGAAATTAAGTCCACCTTTGATTCCATAATCTATTTGAGATTGAGAGGTTAGAGTGACCAACGTTAGGATAAGAGTGTAGTATATTTTTCTCATGATTGTTTTTATTGTTATGAGGGCGCAATGTATTAAATTTTATTTTTCTGAACTCATTTTTTAAGAAATTTATCTACGGACTAAGTTTAAATTTGAAAGGATAGTGTTCAGTTTTTAACCTATACTAATACTTACGTGTTTAGTTTTCTGATATTTCGCGCCTATATATCACTTAAATGTGATGTTGCTTGAACTGTGGAAGTTGGTTGTGCCTTAAACAAGATGTCCTAATTTATACAACATGAATGATAGGTATTTGGACGTTTGTCCTGCCACGAGCAAAGGTTTTTAAAGATATATTTTGAAAAAATAACTTAAAAGGACTCAATGTATTGGAGGGGTAAATAGGAGAACCCCCCCCCTTTTTTTTTAAGGTATTATACCTTTAAAAATCAGTCAATTGCCTAGTGATTGGTTTTATTTTGTCATCTAATTTTGTTGCTAGTATAACAATACTTTCAATGAATTTTAATTAAACCCCATAAATCATGAATTACACTTTAAAAGGCAGATTACAAACTACAATCTGCGATACCCATGAAAAGGCGATGGCCGATACAAAAATAAGACTATACCGTATACAAGAATCCAAAAATGCGGTTACGGCTTTTACAGCAGCACAAAGTAAAGAACTAATTCAAGTATTTGATGCGAAAGAGATCAAGACTCGTGAAAAGCAACTTCTTGCAGAAACTAAAACGGACGCAAATGGCAATTATGAATTCAATATTAACAGCAATACATTAGCTTATGATGGCGGGACGGTTGCTATTGTTTTATATTATGATGAAATTCCCGAGTACGGACAAAAAGGGACTTCACTTCCAAAACGATTTACTCCTTTTGAAGTTTTACTAGATGTCATTCAGCCGAAGTGGCGCGAAACCAATGAAGGCTTGATAGCTGGTTGGAATTACAGCTTGCTTAATAGAGTGTGGTGTTATATTTTGTCTCGCCTTGATATCTGGGTAATTTGTGGAAGTTTGGTTAATTGCAAAACAAGAAGCCCTCTAGGTGGGATTGAAGTAATTGCTATGGATGACGATATTATTTCAGATGATTTTTTAGGAAGTGCAGTCACAAATAATAATGGAGAATTTTGTATTTATTATCGCTCAATTGACTTTAAGAAAACATTTTTATCGCCTTGGATCAATGTTGAAACCACACCCGTATTTAGTTTTGACAATGGCCCAGACATCTATTTTAAATTTGCGGCCAATGGAATCGAGTTTTTTGCAGAAAACGCCTCCGAAGCACAAAAACCAAGTAGAAAAAACATTGGAAATTGTTTATGTGTTGACCTTTGTTTAGATGAAGATCCTAATAGGGTGTCCAGGGATCCAATCACAGGGTTTTATCAAATTGGATACGCTAGAAAATACCATCCTATATTTAATATTGATGCATTTTCTGGTAAAACTAAAGACATGCTTAAACCAAATGGAGATCCTCATCCTGAGTTTAACGATCAAGCATTTTACAGTAATTTAGACTTAAGAGGTTCCCTAACCAAAAAATTGAATGGGCAACCACTACAATATAAGTTTGAATATGTAAAAGTAGTTAGTCCATCTGTTGATTTAAGCTCAATTCCAAATGCTAACTGGAAACCAGTCACAGAGAACAATATGACAGCGAATGAAATAGCGACACGAGTCACACAAATATTTCCTGAATGGAAATACACCTCCTATGTCATAAAAGGGACTACTGGGCCAACGGTCTTTGGAGCGGTTAAAAAAGTTGACATGACTCCAAATCACTGGATTGATGTGCCACAAGATTCTGGTGTAAGTTTTAATGATTCTTTAATAAAATTAGTCTCAAGTTCATTATCAAGTGGAATCGTTGATATGAGCGGATTAATTCCGGGAAATAGTTCAGGAATGGTTTTACAAAAAAATGAATACTTCGCACTAAGAATGTGGAAACGAGAACAAGGAAATGCTGCAAGTGAAACTCTAGCAGGCTCCTCAAGACCACTTGCTATATTTAATACAACCTATAAAGATGTTCCTCAAGGAGGGGCTTGGGATCCATTTGGAAAAAGCAGTGAATTAGGAATAGCAGCTTTAGATTTGCAAGAATTAGTAGATGGAGGTTCTTGTGCTAAAATCACAAACTCATTAACGGCTAATTATACTGCGTCAAATCCAAATCTGGGTTCGGTAAAACTAGAAATGTTTGGTCCTGGTGGACCACATAATTTTGAGAGTTTAATAGAAACAAGCTCAGGAGAGGAATTTAATGGTCAAGCAAAATATACTGGAGCAGATAATAGTATTGATCCAAATGACGTATCAAACTTACCAAACTGTGCCTTTGAAGTCCGACTTACTGCAGCGTTAAATCTTACAAACGGGGAACACCAACATCACCTAATTCGGGACAGAGTTCTATACTGTAAACTCCCCAATTCATAGGGATTTAACCTCGAAAATACGACCGTTGGAATCTAATAATTTCTAAGGGTCGTATTTTTAATAATTAGCCCAAATAACGATACAGTTTATGGGATACTTCCAAAAATTAAGTTTAGTTAAGTTCTAAAATTCGAAGTAGGGCATCTTAGAGTTTCACATGTTGGTTAGCAGATGTATGATCCAAAAAATCAAGAATGTGTTAGTTTCTATTCACAAAAAAATACCGAATTCGACATGCATTTCCAGCACTTCTAGGATCTTTGGTGTCGGCGATTCGAATTTCTAATTCGTGGGCCTCTTTTGTCAACCCTGCAGCCAAAGTAATATACCGAGGGTTGTGTAAATTTTTACCCCAATTTCCGAAAAGGTTTAATGTGGTCCATTCTTTTTTATCAATGCGATATTCGATAGTACCTGCATCTTTTCCTGAAGCAATCGCAATCCCTACAGTATTCCCTTCAAATTTTAAGTTTAAAGTGCTTCTAGGGGTGTCTCCAATTAGCATGGGCACATTTACATAATTAGGTCTTGTTCGCGTGCCATCATTCGGGTTCCACATGGGGTCAATCCTCCAGCCTTTGACTCGGTCTGCAGTTGAAACATCGATTAAAGATCCTTTGTCATACGAATTTTGCTCAAACTTTTCTGGAAGCGTATTGGACAAGATTTTATCATCGTTGTCTATGTGACTCGAAAAGGAATTGTTAAGAAAACGGATTATAGAATTTGCATAAATACCTTGACCAAATGGGGAGGGATGCAAGTTTTTAAAGTCGTCTTTCCAAGTAAATTCTTTATTATTGATTCGGTCGGTCACTTCTTTAGCAAGATTGATAGTGGGGATTTCATAATGCGCAGCTATTTTGTTGTGATTTGTAATCACGACAGGTTCTAGGCCTTTATTATAGCTTTTTATTTTATATGGATCCACAAAATGCATTATAATGATATCGACATCGCTATTGGCTTTCTTTGTATGCCTTACAACGCCCTCCATGGCTCGAATCTGTTCATCGGTACTTCTTTTATTGATGGCATCATTCACGGCAGCTTCTACAAATAACAAATCGATAGTTCCTTTCGATAACACATCCCGTTCCAATCTAAAAGCAGAGGGTGTACTGCCCATTGAAGGAATTCCAGCTCCAATAAACTTAAATTTTGTTTCCTTAAAACGAGTTTCTAGGTATTTGCAAATACTGTCTCTCCAACCACGATTTTTGGTAATGGAACCTCCTAAAAAGGCAACAGTTCCTTTTTTATAACGTTCAAATTTGATATGAGAATTTTGAATTCCATTTCGTTCTTGGTGATAGTTAGACGCCTCTAGGGGGAGGTATTGTAATGAATGGTATTTAATAAAATCGACCACAGTTTGTGGAGTTTCAATATTAAAATGATGCCCTTTTTGTGTTTGTTTCCCCTGGGTACATGGAACTACGGTTGCAATACCGCCAAGACGAATGTAATTATCAATGAGGGTTAAGGTGTTTTCATCGACTGGAACAATTTTATCATTGAGTCCGACCATATGCAGGATAGGGATTTTTGCAGCGGCTAAAGCTTCTAAGTTATCGATTGGATTATTAGTGTATGATTTTGCTTCTTTATCTGACGCAAACCCGTATTCTTTTTTTAGGGTTTCCCATTCCTTTTTATTTCCATCACTTTTCCCAAATCCAGCGGGCCAACTTTTGAGGTCGCAAACGGGAGCCTCGGCATAAATGCAAGCGACTTTGTTGGGATTTCTTTTGGCCCAATTATAAATAAACAAACCACCTCGACTCACGCCCACCAAAGAAACTTTTTCATGTAGTTTTAATTCAGTCGTCAAAAAGTTATAAAAATCATCCCAAATTTTCATAGCTTTAGGACTTCCGAATTGTTTGTTTGTATTGATATACGCCAGATGAAACCCCTCAGAAACGAGGATGCTGTCGGCTTCCGTATGCCAGCCAGGAAAACGTGCCCGCCAAATCCATGGACTGCTAGGTAGCGGATTGGTAGGGACAATTAATCGGGCCTCTTTTGTGTTGTATTTAAAATCATAGCGTTTAAATCCTTTCCAAAGCGATTCTTTTCCGTCTTTTATTGGATTCGACCTAGGCTCAATTTGAGCAAAAATAACTTGAGACGAAAATCCAAGAAATAAATAAAAAATCATGCCGTAGTATCGATTCATAATTGAATGTTTTTAAAATTAGTTTTTATGCTCACTTAATTTAGACTAAGTTGACTGATTTTTTTATTTTATAAACGCTAAAATTTATCGATAGACACTTATATATTCAACCCTTTTGTCTTTGTAATTATCAATATCGTCCGAGAAAAAATAAAAATATGTTTTGATACTGTCATAATCATAACGTTTAGAACTAGAACTTGGGGCAATTGATTCACCATCTCGAGGTCCATATTTATCTACAACGTCATTCATTAGAATCCTTGAGGGACCACTTAATACCCAAGAATTTCCTATTTCATAATTGTAAGGACTTCCAAAAACTACACTATCATTAATAGTTCTCGCCCATATGAAATCTCCATACACTCTAGCGAAAACGGGAAATTCCGTAGAATTATCCATAAATAAATAAAAGCCTTTAGTGAAATAATACCAATATTCGTAATCTCCACTTGTCGAGGTTGAGGCTACAATTGCTTCAGGCTCCCCTAATAGAGCCTCAATGATATTTTTTTTATCAATACCAATTTGTATCCCTTCAACGGTATTAAAATTTTTAACACCATGCTCGTAAAAATTCAAATCAATGCTCTTTAATTCTCCATCCAGACTTACGTGAACAATTGTAGGCCTTAATGTTTCCAAAGCACTTATTTTATAATGCTTAGTGTCAATTTTAGAAATGATAACTTTTGAAGGATCCGCTTCTCCAGAAACTACTGAAACTTCAGAGAATCCCGAACCCTCAATTGTTAATAATATTGGTTCATCTACAAAAGAATGAATTTTGGAAGCGGTTAAACTTGTGAATTCAAGAGGGATGGTCTTTTCTTTTGTAGGAATGACGTCATTGTCATCTTTAGAACAAGATTCAGAAAATGTCATAATCATAAATAGTGCGATCAAATAAGGGGTGTTTTTCATTGGGGGTGTATTTAAGGGTTTAACTGTTTTTTAATAGAACGAATGATTATTTTTTATTTAATTAGTGTGGTTCGCAATTTTTGCCAACCACCTGTATCGGGAACTAATGCCCCCCAGTAATGGATCGACATTGGAATTTCCCCAATAGATGTTTAAAATAAATTAATCGCTTACTGGTAGCTAAATTGGTTGTGAAGATTGAGATTTGGGGTCTAAATCAGGTTATAAAAGTAATCAAATAATTTTATTTTCCAAATAATAATTAAATTTTAGCATATTTTAGTTTGTAGGAGAGTTCATTTTTTATAAATTGTTGCTATCGTTTCTCATTGTGATGATTTATTTTATGCTTTAATTTAGAAATTAAAATGAGCGCGATACTACCACCCAAAAATGACACGCAACAGTGGAGTATTAATAACCAATTATGAACGGTTCCGTTTTGTAAAATAGAGAATGCACTCAAACCTAACCTTCCAAAAGATTTAACAAATAAAATACTGCCAAAAACCCCAGCAATTGTATTGCCCACACTACCAAAGGAGTATTTTTTAAAAATAAACCCCGTACTATTCGCGCCAATGATTCCTACGAGAATGCTGATTAATGAGATCAAGGTTGCGGTCATAATTAGATCTTTATTTTAATGTCCATAATCCATTTTATCAACCTTACCGCCCATGATCTTTTTTTGAATAATCATGTACACGAATAGAAGAATAAAACCAATAATCCCCCAGTTTAAAGCAACCGATAAACCATATTCGGATGCCGCAGTATTATAAATTGTTAAAGGCTCATTTACCTCATTTATGGAGGGCAATAATACGGGGAATAAGGACGCTAATGAGGATGTAATTCCGCCTAATATTAATAAAGTTGAAAATATAAACCCAGAAATCTCTTTTTTCATTTTTTTAATAAAATACAAGCCAAATAACCCTGTGAAATAAATAATTGGAAATAGGATCAAATAGGGTTTGTCCATAAAATTATCCAATGAATTTGGATTGATTATTTGCCATACTATTAAAGAACAAAGGGTCAACCCTGATAGCACAATGTTTAATTTGTAAATGACGCTTTTAAGCTTATTGTTTATAGATGAATTGGTTTTTAAAATCACCCAATTTGCGCCGTGAATGGCTAAAGCGATCACAGAGATTAGTCCTATGATAAGTGTAAACCAGTCGATAACCCCTGGAGTTTCACTCAAGGGACTAAAACTACTGTCCCATAAGGGTAAGAAAAAATAATGTCCTTCGTATACAGATACCCCATTTTCGACCCCTCCCAAATTAACGCCTCTTACGATATTTCCCAAGGCAATTCCAAAAAATAAGGCCAATAATAAACTAGAAACTCCAAAAGATACATCCCAAATATCTTTCCATAGTTGAAATTCAAATTGGCTTCTAAGCTCTAATCCAATGGCTCTAAAAATGATTAACCACAGTACGAGGATTAAGGGCAAGTAAAAACCACTAAATACAGAAGCATAGAAGGTTGGGAACGCCATAAAAAGCATGCCGCCACCAACCACTAACCAAACTTCATTGGAATCCCAAAATAAACCTGCCGATTTTGCAATGACTTCTTTGTCTTTTTTGGTTTTTGCATAAAACAAATGAATGATGCCGGTCCCAAAATCATACCCGTCTAGAATAAAAAAGACTGCTAAAACAACTGCTATAATAATGTACCAAAATATTTCCATAATTTAATGTGTTTGAGGTTTTGGTCCTACTTTAATTGTTTTAGCAACCAATACTAAAAACAATAATCCTAGCAGCATATATAAGGCCACAAAACCAAGTAAAGTGAATAATGTATTTCCTGATGAAACGGTAGGAGAGATCCCATCACTGGTTTTTAACAAGCCATACACCAAATACGGTTGCCTTCCTAGCTCAGCAGTATACCAACCAGTAATATTTGCGATATAAGGAAAAGGGACCAAAAACATAAGGGTCCAAAGTAATGGTTTTGAGCGGTACAATCTGTTTCGCCACAAAAAGAAAACGGATAAAGCCATCACCCCAATAAATATGGTGCCCAATCCAACCATGATATGATAAGAATAGTAAAGTGCTGGAATGTTACTGGGCAATTCTTCTTTTTTAAATTGATCCATGCCTGGGATTTGTTTATCCCAATCTTGGTAGGTTAAAAAACTTAATATATTTGGGATTGCAATTTTATTGTCTAATTTTTTTTCAACCATATTTGGTTGACCAATAAGTACAATTTCTGCTCCTGCGTCTTCTGATTCAAAAATGCCTTCCATAGCAGCAAAAGCAGCTGGCTGGTATTTTGCAACATTTTTAGCATTCCAATCCCCTGTTGGGAAGGCTAATAAAACACTCGAAACAAATCCGAAAATAACCCCTGTTTTTAAAAACAGTTTTCCGTATTCAGGTTGTTTGTTTATCAAAAGATAAAAAGCCCCAATACTTGCTACTACAAAAGAAGAGGTCACTACCGATGCTAATTGATTATGTAAAAAAGCGGGTAGAAGCCAAGGGTTGCTAAACAAGGCTGAAAAATTCTCCAATACGAATCTGCCATTCTCTAAAACCTCATGCCCTACAGGATGTTGCATCCAAGCATTAGTGGCTAAAATAAACCACCCGCTGATCCATGAGCCTAAAAACACTAAAAAGCCAGTTAGAAAATGCAGTTTTTGTCCCATTAATTTTTCACCAAAAATAAACAGCGCTAAAAATGAGGATTCTAAAAAGAATGAAAACATGCCTTCCATTGCTAATGTTTGACCAATAATACCCCCAGTTAGTTCCGAAAATTTAGCCCAATTGGTGCCAAATTGAAATTCCATAGGAATTCCTGTAACCACTCCCATTGTGAAATTAATTGCAAAAATTTTCATTAAAAATTTTGCTGCATTGTTGTGCTTTTCAATACTAAATCTTAAATACTTCCACTTAAAATAGACGATCAATAAGGAGAGTCCCATTGTTAATTGTGGAAATATATAGTGAAATGTGATCGTAAATGCAAATTGCAAGCGATCGTAAAAGAGCATGTCTTCCATTGTCTTTTTTTTATTTTAGAGCTCTATTTTATAGATGTTAGTGGTGTTTTTAAAGTTATGTGCTGTGGTTGTAATCCCACATTAGATAGATAAACTGATTTTATTTACTGATTTTATTTTTCTTTGCATAATCATAAAAAACGCCCACAGCTAGTAAACTCCAAATTAATCTATAAATCCAAATGTTTATTTCAAATCCAAATAGACTTGTAGGTTCTAAATTTCCGTAAAAACTGTAAATTACAGTGGCAACTGCTATTATTCCGAGGATTAAGTTTATTGTTTTGCTCATTAAATTTGGGTCTTATATTAATATTTTTTTATTGTATTTGAGTTCCAGTAATATATTCCAACTACCGTATATTGGAAAGTGTTCCGATTTTTATTTATGTTTCATTGTTAACTTATTTTAATTAATGCCCCACCTAACTAATATTTTGAGCCCCCTTTTCGTCGCAAGTCACAGTATTTACAGCGATGTTTCAACCTGGTCTATAATTGATGGTCCTAAAACCGCCTTTCATTAGATGGCTCACGGAACAGTCCAAAGGGTCTTTTAAATAAAATAATGGTTTACCGTAGGTTTTATTGGTTAGGAAGATTAAGATTTGGGATCTAAATCAATTATAAAAGTAATAAAATAAAAGCACATTCCAAATAATATTTCTAAATTCAAAATTGAGCTCAGCTATAGAGGTCCGAATTATGTGTAATTCTATATACCTTACTTCGCTCTGGTATAATAATCTGTGCGATAAAATCAACTCAGTTTTTTTTTGGTAGTAAATTTTATAAACTGAAGGAGATCTCAATACTAAATTGATTGACTCGTTTATTAAAATTAAAATGAAATCCTCCTTTACCCCCACAATCTATTTGAGATGATGTTATGATTAAAGTTTGGATATGTGTATCATATTTTTTCTATGATGGTTTTTTGTTTTTTGAGAGCTCAATGTGTTAAATTTTAATTGTCTGTACTCATTTTTTATATCACCCTTGCATTTTTAAGATTTTCATTTCAACTTATAAGTTTTTTAGTAGAAACTTGACCCAAATAAGAGTGCCATTTAGGTTTCGACTAATAATCGCGTTTATGTTTTTTCTCAAATATTTTCTATGATAAAAATAATGCTTTGCCATCACATTTTTTTTAATATCTGAAGCCATAATAGCTTCACTTAGGTTTGAAATGGCTTCATATGGCCATTCAATACAGGTGATGTTGTATTTTTTTTCTAAAAAAAACTGACTCAACGCAATTTCTCCTTTACAAATAATGTCGAATTTTTCAGTTTCCTTAGAACCTGGAAAGTTGTCATTCAGCATATTCATGTAAAACACTTTAGTTAAAAAAGAATAGGTTTGAACATGTGGCATATCGTTGCTTAAACTTCTGTTGGGGTGGTCCATGAAATTGATGGTGCTGCCACAAATAGCGATGGATTCAAATCTCTCAAATTGTTTGATAAAGCCCGTATACCACTGTTTTTGAAATGGACCGTGTCCACTTCTGTTCTGAAAAAAAATATAATCATCCGAGTGCGCGATTTTTTTTACTTTAAAAAACAAGGATTCAAATGAACTGAAATCACGTCCAATATTATTTTTAAAAGCAACCTCTTTAAGTTCTATTGAAGAGTGCTGATGAAACATTTTTTTAATTAGTTTTATGAAAATACGATCCAATAAACCAACCGTTTTTACTTCGCTAATGGCAATAAATAATTGAATTTTTTCACATCCAGAATCACAGTTCTTAATACGGATTAAGTTTTGTATATCTTGAAAATATAGGCTGCGATCATTGGCCGTTGCATAGCAATGAAAATAACTGTGTTCAAGTTTCTTGTCTCTAATACCCATTTAATTTTTTAAAACTTGATGCTAATAATTTAGCGGTGAAAATTGATGTTTTGGGTTTTAAACGTAAATTTTTGTTTGATAAATCTAATGAAATTAAATGGTTTTTAGCCAATACTATGATTTTAACATGTTTGAATGGCTCTACATTGGGTTTGTAAGAAGTATCTTTGCCAGGATTCTATCCAACTAAAATGAACCATGATGACCGATATTAAAGTACATAAACCAGAACCCATTATTTCGCCTGGAAACGAATTAGAATTGTATAATCGTTCTTCAAACGTTAAGCAAACAATAAAAGCGCTCGAAGCTGGAAAGCAAGTCTTAATAACTGCGTTTTACAGCAATGGTTTAGACCTTGTTAAGGAGTTACAAAGTCATCTTAAACGGAAGTTGCCAAATAAATCGTTTCAAGAACAACGGGCCTATCGGGCAGCTTTTCGCAAACTGTCAAATCTTGTTTTAATTGAAATTGTAGATCATAAATTGATTGTAAAAAAAGCACCCTCCATTGGATGGTTACAAACGCTTTATCCGCAAACAAGCGATTTCTTATTGACGTTCCCTCAGGTTCAAGGACTTAATAGTGCTTGGCAGTGGAACCAAAACGGGATTTCTACGCCTGTATTGCGAAATAAAATACATCCCTTTTATGGGGTGTATTTCCCAACGCGTTTTGATCATTTGATCCTTTTTGATAATTGGTTAAAACGGTATTCGGGCCCTAAAAAATCGGCCTTAGATATTGGAATTGGAAGCGGAGTATTGTCCTTTCAAATGGTCAAACATGGGTTTCAAAAAGTTTTTGGGACCGATACCAATCCAAATGCAATTGTAGGACTTAAAGAATCTATGGGGGGGACTAAGTTGTCTCGAAAGATCGAATTAGATTTCGCATCTCTTTTTGGAAAATGGAACAAACCCTCCGAATTGATTGTTTTTAATCCCCCTTGGTTACCAGCATCGCATACACTAGATCGCAACGACGAAGCTATTTATTACAATCAAAGCTTATTTCCTGACTTCTTTGAAGCGGCAAAAAACAGATTATTGCCAGAAGGAAAGTTAGTGGTTTTATTTTCAAATTTAGCCCAAATATCCAACGCGATCAACGATCATCCCATTGAAAAGGAACTCGAAAAAGGGGAGCGGTTTCAATTAGAAAACTGTTTCAAGAAAACAGTTAAAAAAGCGTCTGAAAAAACAACACGTGACCAGCATTGGCGTGCTTCTGAAGAAGTAGAGCTGTGGGTGCTGACTCATAAATAAAATATAAAACTAGCGCTGTCTGGATTTCAAATTTAGGACATAGCCCATAGCGATTTCTGAAAAATCTGCTTGACCAAGATTAGAATTTATAAAGGCCCCTATATAAACGTTGTTCATCGGATTTGTGGCGGTTCCTATCACGTAATATTTTAGTCCGAGCCGCGCTGAGATAGTACGTTTCACTTTATAGTAAGGTTCGTTGATGTCTCCCAGTGTATAATTTCCGCCGCTTTCGGTGATGATTTTTGGAACATCGCCCCAACCTTTGTTAATGCGCCAGTCCACTTTATAGGCAGGCTTGTAAATATTTATTCCCGCCTGTATTTCGATCCCAAAATGATTCAATAATAATTCGCCTTTGGCGGAGAGGCCAATGTTTAACGCATTTGTAAAGGCATTAGAACTTAAGTCCGAAAATTCTCTTCCCTCTTGAACTAACGATTCATTATTTGAAATGTAATCGTAATACGTTTCATAAAATCTAAAATAGGCACCGACGCCAAGTTTAAATACAGAGTTGTAAATTTTTCCATATTCGCCTGACACAGTATAAACACTTTTCTTATCCCCAAAGGCTTCGGACAGCACATTTTGGCCATATCCACTTCGAATCGTTACGTAGTTTGACACTATTGCGGTTGGCTTTTTTATTTGTGTTGAGTTTTTTAGGGTTCTCCTTTTGGTGACTATTTCTGAATTGAGACTTAATAGAAATGAGTTG
Source organism: Formosa sp. Hel1_33_131 (assembly GCA_949499105.1). GTDB lineage: Bacteria > Bacteroidota > Bacteroidia > Flavobacteriales > Flavobacteriaceae > Hel1-33-131. The sequence continues at coordinate 53,233 of CATEFX010000034.1, forward strand.
TAGCCTTGGTTTGGTAATTTTGCATGTCCGTTTGAGTTATGGGCGCCTCCGATTCCGATGCGCCAATTGACTTGCTCGGATTTTAGGAGTTTATAATACATAAATAGTCGGAACGACCAATTGAAATTTGTGGAGACTGCTCTGTTAAATTCATTGGTCACAGCGTCGTATTTTTTTGTAATATATGAAGCGCCAGTACCAACATGCAGTGTTATGTTGTTTGACTTAAAAGCTTTAAATTCGATAAAGGGTTGTAGCGTAAAGATCGCTCCAAGTTGATTTTTATTTCCAAAATCAGTATAGCCGATACTGATCCCTGTTTTTGTTGTTTTTAGATATGACCTCCAAGACTCTGAGTTTTTGGTTTGATGCCATCCGAAGCTGAGGTGCACTTGTTTTTGAAGTCCTCGATCTGGAAAATCAGTATTTGATTCCCCAGTAATACCAAAAAGTATTTCGGGTGTGATGCTAAAAATATCTAAATTAGTTTCTTGAGCTGTTGAAATAATAACATTTAACAGCATCAAAAAGGTACCCCTTTTGAACATGCATTTTTTTGCCAAAAATACAACTTTACATAGTGTAACTCACTTTTATTTATTTGAGTCTAAAGTCAATGGTAAATCAGTTAATTTATTGATTATTGCTGTGGGTTCAATTCCCCATGGGTCAAAAATGGTGTCTTTTGAACGCTGTAGCCAAGCGGAACGCAACCCATAGGAAAGCCCACCTATGACATCAAAAGGATTGCTTGAAATTAACCATGAATTTGTTTTTTTTGAATTTGTCTTCGTATTGAAATATTCATAGACTACAGGGCTTGGCTTAAAAACAGTGACCTTTTCTACACTAACTATTCCATCGAAAAGCTCAATAATTTTTGCATGCTTTAGAAGTTTTGTAATTGCTTTTTCACTACCATTTGAGAATGCAAATAATTTATGACCTAGTCCTTTTAGATTTCTCAACCCGATTTCAACATCATCAAATGCTGGCAAAACAGTATATTCCATCATAAGAGACTCTTTTTGTGCCTTATTTAAATCAACCTTTAAGAGTTTACAACAATATTCTAAAGCCTCTTTGGTACACACAGAAAAGTCGGTGTATTTATTCATTAACCCCCTTCTAAAAGAGTACTCTAATTGTTTGTTTCTCCACGTCTCCATGAAATCTTTTGCTTGGTCTCCAATCATTTGCTCTAATGAATCGAACACAGCTGATGTATTAATTAGTGTTCCATAAACATCAAAAGCTAAGGTGTATTTCATATAATTTAGTTTTTATTAAATAGTTTATTCTCTTCGTCCGTTAAAAGTCGTGAATGAATAATAAACCGTACGCCCAGTGGTATTTCTAGAGAGAAGCTAGAGCCTCTCCCTTTGGTAAGGTCTATTGTTAAATGTGTGTGTTTCCAATATTCAAATTGATCTTGGTTCATATAGTAGTTTACGCCTTCTAATTGTCCAAGTAAAATATCACTTTCATCTAAATACATCTCACCTTCTTCAAAAACCATTGGGGAGGAGCCGTCACAACAACCACCACTTTGATGAAATATTAATTCACCATGTTTTTTTTTGAGTAGATTTAATACTTCTACGGCCTTATCTGTAATGGCGACTCTTGAATACTTCATACATTATTTTTTAAATTAATTAAAGCGACATAATAACGGTAGACAATCTGTTTTAATCTCTAAAGATAGGTTCCTAAAAGAATCCTAATTTATTCTTGTCATAGGAAATAAGCATGTTTTTTGTTTGACGATAATGGTTCATCATCATTAAGTGATTTTCTCGTCCGAATCCAGATTTTTTATAGCCGCCAAATGGTGCATGTGCTGGATATGCGTGATAACAATTCACCCAAACTCTACCCGCTTTAATTGCTCTTGGCACTTGGTATAACTGATGTGCATCTCTCGACCAAACGCCTGCTCCTAAACCGTAAAGGGTATCATTCGCAATGGCGATGGCGTCCGCTTCATCTTTAAATTTAGTAACGGCGACCACAGGACCAAAAATTTCTTCCTGAAAAACACGCATTTTATTGTGTCCTTCTAATATGGTTGGCTGTATATAAAATCCATTGGATAGAGTTCCCTCTAATTTACAAGCAGCTCCACCAGCGAGTACTTTGGCGCCTTCTTCTTTACCTATTTTGAGATATGAAAGGATTTTCTCATATTGGTCATTAGATGCTTGTGCGCCTACCATTGTATTCACATCATAAGGATCGGCTTGAATAGCCGCATTGGTTCGAGCCACAACTTTTTCCATAAACGCATCATAAATATCTTCTTGTACTAATAATCTTGATGGGCATGTACACACTTCTCCTTGGTTAAAAGCAAAAAGGACGGCGCCTTCAATGGCTTTGTCTAAAAACGCATCGTCTTTATCCATAACAGAATTAAAGAAAATGTTTGGCGACTTCCCACCTAATTCCATAGTAACAGGGTTTAGGTTTTTTGATGCATATTGCATAATCAACTGACCTGTAGTTGTTTCTCCAGTAAATGCAACTTTATCAATTCCAGAATTAGATGCGAGTGGTTTTCCAGCTTCAGGTCCAAAACCGTGAATAACATTTATGACTCCGGGAGGAAAGACCTCTGAGATTTTTTCTAATAATAGCGTTGCAGATGACGGGGTCTGTTCTGCGGGTTTAAGAATTACACAGTTCCCAGCGGCTAAGGCGGGAGGTAATTTCCATGACAGCATTAAAAGGGGGAAGTTCCAGGGGATAATTTGAGCCACGACGCCCAGAGGTTCTTTAATATTCATTGAAAGCGTGTTGGCGTCCAGTTCAGTAGCAGAGCCTTCTTCAGCCCTAATCACAGCTGCAAAATACCGCCAGTGGTCAATTGATAATGGGACATCGGCATTTAGAGTTTCTCTAATTGGTTTGCCATTGTCACAAGTATCTACCAATGCAAATTCTTCTAAATTTGCTTCAATAATATCGGCTACTTTGTTTAAAAGTGTTGCTCTTTCTGTTGCGGAAGTAGTTCCCCAGGCTTCTTTTGCTGCATTTGCTGCTGCTACAGCATTCTCAACATCTTCTTTCTGAGATCTTGGATATTTTGCAATAAGTGAATTGTCAATAGGTGAAGTATTGTCAAAATACTGCCCTCCAACAGGTGCAACGAATTCTCCATTGATAAAATTTCCGTATTTGGTTTTAAATTTCGGTTTTGAATACCCCATTTTTAAGTGTTTTAATGAATGATTCCCTACTCTTTTATAGATTTTCGGATTCCTCTTTGTAAAATTACAGTCGTTGATTTTAGTGATTTCTGTATCGGTGCTTTTTGATAGATGACAGGATGAACGATTTAATGGCCTACTCAACTAGAAGATTAGAATTGAAAATATCTCTAAATAACTTCCATTTTCCATCTACTTTTTTCCAAAGCACTAAATATTTCCCTTCATAAACCTTGGCCTTTTCAACAAACAAGGAAACTTCGCCTTCTTCTGTTATTAAATTTTCTGTGCCCCATACTTCAACGGTAGAGAGATTAGCACGAGTAATTCCAGAGTTTATCAGCCCTGAAAGGGCAGATTGAATGTTTTTTCTTCCAACAATAGCCGGGGCTCCTGTACTCATAAACTTGGCATCTTTTGTATACAAATTAGCCAAGCTTAAAGAGTCTTTAGTCGCAAGAAAATTCATAAATGCTTTATTTGCAGATATAATTTCTTGTTTTGCAGTTGACAAATCAAATGTTGGCTTAACTATCTTTTTTTCTGCTTTTTCACCACAACCACTTATCATTAAAGCAATTAATAATGTCATAGTAATAATTTTTGAGGATTTTTTTCTATTCATTTTCTTTAATTTTTATAAAAATAATTCTTTAATATTAAGAATAATTAAACATATCTATCAATTTATTGCAGATATCTCTTAAATATCTTGTTTTCTATATTATTTTTGTATATTGTTAAATGGGAAGTTTATTATTCAATCATAAAATTCATCGAAAACTCACTACTTTAATTGAAAATAGAACAACCTATAATTCTGAATATTCTGAGTTAAATATTTTTGAAACGCATAAAGTTTCAGAAAAAATAGCACTCACTTTTGATTTTCCTGTGATTGCCAGTATGCTTACAGGAAAGAAAATAATGCATATTGACGGCATGCCTGCTTTCGATTTTTTTCCTGGAGAATCTGTAGTTATGCCAACCAATCAAGAAATGATTATCGATTTTCCAATTGCCTCAAAAGAATCTCCTACTCAATGTTTAGCACTAGGAATTGACGCCACTAAAATAAACAATGTTGTAGAAAACTTCAATGAATTTGTGTCTATTGAAAAGGAAAATAATAAATGGAATATAGATAATACAGCGTCACATCTTATTAATGATTCTGGAATTAATCATTTAATAAAACGTATCACCCACACCTTTATTAACAATAATAAATCTAAAGATATTTTACTCGATCTTATGATTCAAGAATTGATTGTTAGATTATTGCAAACAAAAGCAAAATCAATAATTTTAAATGATTCTAAAAATATCTTTTCTGATACTAGAATAGGCATGGCTATTAAATACATAAATGAAAACCTTACGATTAAAGATATTACTGTAGACCTATTATCCGAAAAAGCCTGTATGAGTAGTTCTCATTTTCATAAAAAATTTAAAAACACTTTAGGTATTTCTCCTATTGAATATATTAATTCTGAAAAAATTAAGGTTTCAAAAAATTTAATCAAAAAATACAATGATTTTCAAATCTCTGAAATTGCTTTTAAATCTGGATTTAATAACACCAGTTACTTCAATAGGCAATTTAAAAAAATGGAATTGATGACCCCACAACAGTTTAAAAAATCTTTAATTGATTAATGTTTTTTTATCGACTTACCATCTTACCATCTGAAAAAAACTACTATTCCCCAAAAAATAAGTTGTTTGAATATCATTCGACATAATTTTCATTTATTTGTTTTCAACAGTTTTATACTTGAATCCAACCATTTAACCCCCAATGAATCAAGGATTCCAATGTGATATGTGCGATGTAAAATTTACTTATTTTTCATTAAGCTAGTTATAGAAATTGTGAATTAGTTTTTTTAAATAGCTTATTATAACACTAAATTAAATTTTAACTCCTATGAAATTAGAAGTTTAAAGATTTTAGGTTTTCACATTAATATCGACTTAATCCTGATTATTTCACAACAAAAGCGTTATTTATTTGAAAAAAGTAATGTATATTTGAACATCACTGAATCGCTATTTTAGTGATATTTTCTTTTTCATAGCAATTTTTTTCCCATCCTTGATTTATTGAGGGTGGGTTTTGTTTTTTCCTTGTAACTTTTCTTATATTGTTACGTCTTATAAATAAATTTATTTCATGAATAATCTTTTAGAAACTCAAGAAGTTTCAAAATACTTTGGCGATTTTCAAGCCTTAGATGCCGTTTCGATACAGGTGCCAAAACACAGTATTTTTGGGCTTTTAGGACCCAATGGTGCGGGTAAAACAACCCTGATCAGAATCATTAATCAAATTACCATGCCCGATACGGGTTTGGTTTTATTGGATGGTGAGCCTTTACAACCCAATGATGTCAAATATATTGGGTATTTACCGGAAGAACGAGGCTTGTATAAATCAATGAAAGTAGGGGAGCAAGCCCTATATCTGGCGCAACTCAAAGGGTTGTCGTATTCGGAAGCTAAAAAACGACTAAACTATTGGTTCGATAAATTAGAAATTGGTCATTGGTGGGATAAAAAAATTGAAGAACTGTCCAAAGGAATGGCTCAAAAAATTCAATTTGTTGTGACCGTCATGCACCAACCAAAATTGCTGATTTTTGATGAACCTTTTTCTGGATTTGATCCCATCAATGCGAATTTGATCAAAGACGAGATATTACAACTCAGAGATGAAGGGGCTACGGTCATATTTTCAACCCACCGCATGGAATCGGTCGAAGAACTCTGTGATCATATTGCGTTAATTCATGAATCTAAAAAAATATTAGATGGAAAGTTAATCGATATCAAACGCACCTATAAAACAAACACTTTTGAAGTTGGATTGGTATCCGACGCCCCCTTAGCTTTAAAGCAGTTGATTGAAACGAAGTTTAAAGTCTCGCCAGCAGATTTTAAATCGATCAACGACGATTTAAAACTCAACATCGCATTAGATGCTCATGGAACCCCAAATGATTTATTAGCATTTTTAACGGCGCAATCTCAAGTGCTACATTTTAAGGAATTAATTCCAAATGCAAGTGATATCTTTATTCAAACCATTCAAAATAATTAATCATGAATCACCTTCCATTAATTATCAAACGCGAGTATTTAACTAAAGTTAGAAACAAGTCGTTTATCATCATGACTTTTTTGAGTCCCATAATTATGATAGCTTTGTTTTCGCTGATCGGATATTTAACGAGCGTTAGTAATGAGACTGTTCGTACTATTTATGTGTTGGACGAAACGGGTTTTCTTTCAGAATCCTTCAAATCCACGGAGCAAACAATTTACACGAAAGTGTCTGAAGTTGATTTAGAAACGGCTAAAACACTGGCCAATCAAGAAAACGCTTATGGGTTACTTCATATTCCAAACCAACCCATTGAAACGGTTTCGAGCGTTGTTAAATTCTATTCAGAAGAATCGCCTTCACTTTCGATAATTTCCTTTTTAGAATCGACTCTAGAAAATAAATTATCCGAATTAAAATTACAAAATAATGGGGTCGACCTAGCCCTTATTGAAGCCTCAAAAACTACGATCGATATCAATCAAGAAAGTTTTGAAGGGGTGAAAACTTCCAAAGTGGGGAGTGTTATGAAATTAATTTTTGGTGGGGCTGCTGGCTATCTCTTGTTTATGTTTATTATTATTTATGGGAACATGATTATGAGAAGCGTGATCGAAGAAAAAACCAGCCGAATTATTGAAGTAATTATTTCTTCTGTGAAACCAATTCAACTGATGTTGGGTAAAATCATCGGAACTTCCTTAGCAGGTATCACCCAATTTGCAATTTGGATTGTTTTAGGATTAGTATTTTTCATTGCGTCGATGTCCATTTTTGGAGTCGAAATGTCTCAGACACAAACCCCGCAACAAGCGCTGGTATCAGAAGCATTGTCAAACACCGATTCACCCGATAAAATTCAAATGATTTTCAATGAATTTAGTACACTTCCATTAGGTAATTTAGTAATCGCTTTTATTTTATTTTTCATTTGCGGCTACCTTTTATATAGTTCGTTGTATGCAGCGATTGGTGCTGCGGTTGATAACGAAACAGACACTCAGCAGTTTATGCTTCCAGTAATAATGCCTTTAATTTTAGCAGTTTATGTTGGAATGTTTACGGTGATTGAAGATCCACACGGGACCATTTCTACCGTGTTTTCATTTATTCCATTTACATCGCCTGTAGTGATGCTCATGCGAATTCCTTTTGGAGTTCCCATATGGCAACAAATAGTCTCCCTTTTAATTCTTATCGGAACGTTTATAGGCATCGTTTGGTTTGCTGCAAAAATATACCGGGTTGGTATTTTGATGTATGGCAAAAAACCTACCTATAAAGAACTTTTTAAATGGTTGAAATATTAATTTTTTATGAACGTTATTAACTCAAACTAAAACCACACCCCATGTCAAGAATATTAATCATTGAAGATGAAGCCTCCATCCGTCGTGTATTAGTCAAAATACTCACAGAAGAAAACGCACACTACCAAGTATTTGAAGCTGAAGATGGTCTGATTGGAACTGAAATGATCAAAAATGAAGATTTTGATTTGGTATTGTGTGACATAAAAATGCCAAAAATGGACGGTGTTGAGGTTCTTGAAGCCGTTAAAAAAATTAAACCAGAAATTCCCATGGTTATGATTTCGGGACATGGCGATTTAGACACGGCCGTGAACACCATGCGTATGGGTGCTTTTGATTATATATCCAAACCACCCGATTTAAACCGTTTGCTAAATACGATTAGAAACGCGCTAGACCGAAAACAGTTGGTCGTTGAAAATAAACGACTCAAAAGGAAAGTTAGTAAACAGTATCAAATGGTTGGTAATAGTCCTGCAATTGAGACCATTAAATCCATTATTGACAAAGTAGCTCCGACCGAGGCAAGGGTGCTTATCACGGGTCCAAATGGCACTGGAAAAGAATTAGTGGCACATTGGTTGCATCAAAAAAGTGACCGTGCCAAAGGCCCTATGATCGAAGTGAATTGTGCCGCAATCCCAAGTGAGTTGATCGAAAGCGAATTGTTTGGGCACATCAAAGGGGCGTTTACAAGCGCCCATAAAGATCGTGCTGGTAAATTTGAAGCCGCCAATGGTGGCACTATTTTCTTAGATGAAATTGGCGATATGAGTCTGTCTGCACAAGCCAAAGTATTAAGAGCCTTGCAAGAAAGTCGCATTCAACGTGTTGGGACTGATAAAGATATTAAAGTGAATGTTCGTGTGGTTGCGGCCACCAATAAAAATCTAAAAAAAGAAATTTCGGAAGGTCGTTTTCGGGAAGACTTGTACCACCGTCTGGCGGTCATTTTAATCAAAGTACCCCCATTAAATGATCGCAGAGATGACATTCCTATTTTGGTCGACTATTTTGCCGATAAAATTGCTTCTGAACAAGGGAACTCTAAAAAGAATTTTTCACCAGCAGCTCTCAAGCAACTTCAAGCCTATGACTGGACAGGCAATATTAGAGAATTAAGAAATGTAGTTGAAAGACTTATTATCCTTGGAGAAGCTGAAGTCACCGAATCGGATGTCAACGCTTTTGTGAGTAAATAATCAAGTTTTATAACAATCTTAACGCATGATTAATTTACTTCGTTTAGATTTACTAAGTAAAATTTATGCTATGAAAAATTTAGTTCTTATTATTTTTGGATTTTTGACGTTTGGGTTAAATGCACAATCGGATGCGGATTATCTAAAAACGATTTATAAAAATTCCTTAACGAATGGTCAAAGTTACCAATGGTTAGATTATTTGTCCAATCAGATTGGTGGCCGCTTATCGGGATCCTTAAATGCCGAATTAGCAGTTAAATACACCAAATCAGAATTAGAAAACCTAGGCCTTGATCGCGTTTGGTTACAACCAGTGATGGTTCCAAAATGGGTGCGAGGCAATCCCGAGTTTGCTTATATCGAAACGGCACCCGGAAAAACCATTGCGGTTAATATATGTGCTTTGGGAGGCTCCGTTTCGACTCCGCTTCAAGGAGTTAAAGCAGAAGTTATTGAAGTTCAAGGAATTGATGAATTAAAGTTATTGGATCGAGATCAGGTAGAAGGCAAAATTGTATTTTTTAACCGTCCCATGCAAGCCGACTTAATTCACACTTTTGAAGCTTATGGGGGCTGTGTTGATCAGCGGTATCAAGGGGCAGAAGAAGCGGGTAAACTCGGCGCAGTTGCCACGATTGTTCGTTCAATGAATTTAAGATTGGACGATTTGCCACACACCGGATCCATGTCGTATGGAGAAACCCCCGTGTCAAATCGTATTCCATCTTCAGCAATAAGTACCAATGATGCAGAGATGCTAAGTGGGATGTTACAAATTGATTCGAGTCTCAAATTATATTTAAAACAAAATTGTCGTCAGTTAAAAGATGTGTTGTCTTATAATGTGATTGGAGAAATCACTGGTTCACAGTTTCCAAATGAGATTATTACAGTAGGGGGGCATTTAGATTCTTGGGATTTAGGCGATGGGTCCCATGATGATGGTGCCGGTTGTGTGCAATCGATGGATGTATTACGGTTGTTAAAAAACTCTGGAATTCAACCAAAGCGTACCATAAGAGTGGTGTTGTTTATGAATGAAGAGAACGGATTAAGAGGTGGAAATGCCTATGCGAAAGAAGCGAGTCAAAAAGGAGAGAACCATGTTTTTGCTTTAGAAAGTGATTCAGGAGGCTTTACGCCTCGTGGGTTTACCTTTGATGGCCCCGACTATAAAGTAGATCAAATCCTGCAATGGAAATCTTTATTTGAACCCTATCTAATTCATTATTTCAAAAAGGGGGGGAGTGGTGCTGACATCGGTCCATTAAAAAACAGCACCAATGTATTGGCTGGATTACGACCCGATTCGCAACGTTATTTTGATCACCATCACGCCGCGAATGATACTTTTGATGCGGTCAATAAACGCGAATTAGAACTTGGCGCTGCCACCATGACTTCTTTGATCTATTTAGTTGATAAATATGGATTGAACTCCAGGAATTCAAAACTAAAGGACTAGCGTTTCTATTTTACCAATTGAAAGATGTACCCAAAAGAGATGTTTCTTTGAAAAAAGAAAAAATCTTGTGATGCTGAATCTGCTGTAGAAGTTGTGGTTCGGATGTCGGACATATTTATGTAGCCTGTTTTAATTTCCCCCTGCACAAAAAAGTGATCAAAGAAGGTTAAATTGACTCCACCTTTAAAAGAGACTCCAAATCCCGAGACATGAAAATCATCATAGCGTTCTTTTGATAATAAGGTCGAATTGGTTTTTGGGTATAAGATGCCGGCACCAAAGGCCTCCAAAATATTCACTTGAATTTTTTTGGAATCCCATTTAAAATAGTCCCCTAAATTATCCACTCTTGAAATTTCAAAATTAACATAGTTAAGCCCATCCGTGTGTTCAAATTTTAAAAAATCTTCATCAATAATCAGTGGTGAATTATCATAAGTACCATTAAATTGAGTTAAAGGATCTTGTAAGTTAATAAATCCATCAATAGTTACGGGTTGGACAGCAACCATGACATACTTCATATGATCGACTCCAACTGAAACATTCCAATGGTCATTAAAATAATAGCCAATTCTTGCGACTGTTTGAGGGATTGTAATACTTCCAGGATTTAGATATACGCCAGCATCCCACGGCGTTTGACGGTCTTCTGCGGCCACATCATAGAGTGTAAAGTCATAATCTTCTCCCTTAAAAGAGAGGTCTGAATAGGTATATTGCGCTTTGTTCCAGCCCCAATAAAAATAAAATTTACCTTTATTTTGGGTTTTAAAATTTGATTCAATTGTAGTGGTTTCAATCGTGGTTTCTTGGGAGAAACCTTCAATACTGAATCCAACTAATAAGCAAAAGAGGAATGCCTTATTCATAGGTTCTAAAGGGAATTAATGGTGCGTCTTATGGCGCTTAAGTTGGTAAGTAATTTATCTAAATGGTCGATATGAAGCATATTAGCACCATCACTCTTAGCATTCGAAGGGTCAAAATGAGTTTCTATAAATAAGCCATCAACGTTATTTACAATCCCAGCTCTAGCGATGGTTTCAATCATATCGGGACGGCCACCGGTAACACCACTCGATTGATTGGGTTGTTGAAGTGAGTGCGTCACATCTAAAACGGTCGGCGCATACTGACGCATGGTTGGTATCCCTCGAAAATCGACAATCATATCTTGGTATCCAAACATGGTCCCCCGATCTGTAATCCATGCCTTTTCATTTCCTGCATCTTTCACTTTTTGAACGGCATGTTTCATGGCTTCTGGACTCATAAATTGTCCTTTTTTTAAATTTACTACTTTTCCTGTTTGAGCCGCCGCAACAACCAAGTCCGTTTGTCGTACCAAAAAAGCAGGGATTTGTAATACATCGACATATTGAGCTGCAAGTGCAGCATCCGAGACTTCGTGAATGTCTGTGACGGTTGGAATATCAAAGGTTTCAGAAACTTTTCTAAGAATTTTCAATGCCTTTTCATCGCCAATTCCTGTAAAACTATCAATTCTACTGCGGTTCGCTTTCTTAAAACTTCCCTTAAATATGTAGGGAATTTTTAAATCGTCCGTTATTTTACATACTTTTTCTGCAATTTGAAGGGCCATCGTTTCACCTTCGATAGCGCAGGGTCCAGCCAATAAGAAAAAATTGTCTGAAGTGGTATGTTTTAGTTTTGGTATATCTTGAAGATTCATTGCTGTAAATTTATGATGCAAATATAATCAAAATTAAAAGGGATTATAAAATTAATAAGCAGTGCAAAAGTCAGAAAATTAAATGTAACTTTGCACGCTTAAAACAAGGCACTTATGGCTAATGTAAAAAACATCGCAATTATTGCACACGTCGATCACGGTAAAACTACTTTGGTGGACAAGATTATGTATCACTGTCAACTTTTTCGTGAAAACCAAAATACAGGGGATTTAATTTTAGATAATAACGATTTAGAACGTGAGAGAGGAATTACGATCACAGCTAAAAACGTTTCTGTTGTATATAAGGACACTAAAATCAATATTATTGATACGCCTGGTCACGCCGATTTTGGAGGTGAAGTAGAACGTGTTTTAAATATGGCAGATGGGGTGTTGTTGTTAGTAGATGCTTTTGAAGGGCCTATGCCTCAAACGCGTTTTGTACTCCAAAAAGCGATTGACTTAGGATTGAAGCCTTGTGTGGTTATTAATAAAGTTGATAAAGAAAATTGTACGCCAGACGAAGTACACGAAAAAGTGTTTGATTTGATGTTCGAATTAGGTGCTGAAGAGTGGCAACTCGATTTTCCAACCGTTTATGGTTCTGCCAAAAACAACTGGATGAATCACGATTGGAAAGATGAGATCGATAATATCGAGCCTCTATTAGATATGGTGATTGAGCATATTCCATCGCCTACAATCGAGGAAGGAAATACACAAATGTTAATTACATCTTTAGATTTTTCATCTTTTACAGGACGTATCGCCATCGGCAGATTGACACGTGGTGAATTAAAAACAGGGCAGCAAATTTCGTTGGTAAAACGGGATGGAAGCATTGTGAAGTCTAGAATAAAAGAACTTCATATTTTTGAAGGTTTAGGAAGAAAAAAAATTGAAGAAGTTCAAACGGGTGATATTTGTGCCATCGTTGGACTAGAAGGTTTTGAAATTGGAGATACAGTCGCAGATTTGGAAAATCCTGAAGGTCTTAAAACCATCGCAATAGACGAACCAACAATGAGTATGTTGTTTACAATTAACGATTCTCCATTTTTTGGAAAAGACGGAAAGTTTGTAACCTCAAGACATATCAAAGATCGTCTGAATAAAGAATTAGAAAAGAATTTAGCATTAAGAGTCAATGAGACCGATAGTGCTGACAAGTTTATGGTATTTGGTAGAGGTGTATTACACCTGTCTGTATTAATTGAAACGATGCGTCGTGAAGGTTATGAGTTACAGATTGGCCAGCCACAAGTAATTATAAAAGTCATTGACGGCGTTAAATGTGAACCTGTTGAAGAAATGACCATTGATTTACCAGAATCTGTTTCAGGTAAAGCCATTGAAATGGTAACGATGCGTAAAGGAGAAATGCTGAGTATGGAAGCGAAAGGCGAGCGTATGGTCTGTGAGTTTTTAATTCCATCTAGAGGGATTATCGGAATGCGTAATCAATTACTAACCGCGACGGCAGGTGAGGCGATTATGGCACACCGATTCAAAGAATACCAACCACTTAAAGGGGGAATTCCAGAACGTCAAAATGGATCTCTAGTTTCAATGGAATTAGGTCAAGCGATTCCTTATTCTATTGATAAATTACAAGACAGAGGTAAGTTTTTTGTAGATCCAGGTGAAAGTATTTATGAAGGTCAGGTGATCGGCGAAAATTCTCGTGGCGATGATATGGCGATTAATATTACTAAAACGAAAAAGTTAAGTAATGTTCGTAGTTCTGGTGCCGATGATAAAGCTAAAATTGTTCCGGCAATTAAGTTCTCTTTAGAAGAAGCTCTAGAATATATTCAAAAAGATGAGTATGTTGAAGTGACTCCAAAATCATTAAGGTTACGTAAAATATACTTGACTGAAATGGACCGTAAACGTAATAAAATTATATAATGGGTTTCTTAGAAACCCATGCAACTGAATTAGTAGGTTACTTAGCAATGCTAGTGTTGTTGATCTCTTTTTTGATGAAAGATATTCGACATTTAAGAATGCTCAACTCTGTTGCGTGTGCCTTCTTTGTAGCCTATGGTTTTATGTTAGCAACCTCCTGGCCAATTATTATTTCGAACGCTTCAATCATTGGAATCAATATTTATTACCTGTTTTTCAAGAAAAAGTAGTATTTTCACATGCTTAACTAATTTAATTAGAGTCGTATTTTTTTAGTCAAAAAATATCATACCGATTTAAAGTCTACATGGGATGCTTTTGTTAAAGAAGCTAAAAACGCTACATTCCTTTTTCAAAGGGACTTTATGGACTACCACAAAGAGCATTTTGAAGATTATTCTTTGATGGTCTATAAAAATGAACAATTAATAGCCCTACTTCCAGCAAATAAAAAAGACAGCAAAATTTATTCTCATCAAGGACTTAGTTATGGTGGGGTCGTTTTTATAAAAGATATCAAATTTAAAGATAGTTTAGAATCGTTTAAATCTATTCTAGAGTTTTTAAAAGAATCAGGTTACCAAACCCTTTATATAAATCCAATTCCTCATTTTTATAATACTCAGATTTCTGAAGAAATTTTTTATTTATTTTCCATTCTTAAGGCAAAATTAATCCAAAGAGATACGCTTTCTGTGATACGTTATTCAGATGGTATTTCTTTATCTAAAAGTAGAAAGGAAGGTGTTTCTAGAGCTCAAAAACAGGGTTTGGAAATTAAAGAAGTTGCTGGGTTTGATGAATTTTGGAATGACCTATTAATTCCAAACTTAAAATTAAAACACAAAACTAAACCTGTTCATTCATTACAGGAAATAACGAAATTAAAATCTCACTTTCCAGACAATATTCGTCAATTTAATGTTTATTACAACAATGAAATTGTAGCAGGAACTACTATTTTTGAGTCGGCTGGGGTCGCTCATACCCAATATATATCTGGAAACGAAAATAACAATAAACTTGGAAGTCTAGATTTTTTACATGCACATCTTATAAGCTCTGTGTTTAATGAAAAAATATTTTTTGATTTTGGCAGTTCAAATATGAATAATGGATTAGAAGTAAATTATGGCTTATTATTTTGGAAAGAAGGCTTTGGGGCACGTACTGTTTCACAAGATTTTTACGTTATAGATGTTAAAAAGTATGAATTGCTTAACACTATTTTACAATGATTAAATTTCTTGACCTTCATAAAATAAATGAATCTTACAAAGCTGATTTTGAAAAGTCTTTTACATCCTTTTTAGACTCTGGCCATTATATTTTAGGCTCTCAAGTATCGACCTTTGAATCCAACTTTGCAACATTCTGTAATGCTAAACACTGTATTGGCGTAGCAAACGGATTAGATGCCTTAACGCTCATATTTAGAGCCTACATTCAGTTGGGTAAACTAAAAAAAGGGGATGCTGTATTAGTGCCTGCGAACACCTATATAGCAAGTATATTATCGATTATAAATGCAGGTCTAAAACCAGTTTTTATTGAGCCTGATCCAGAAACGTATAACCTTTCCCCTTCACTAATAACCACTGCAATATCTTCAGAAGTCAAAGCAGTCTTAGTTGTTCATTTATATGGTCAATTAGCAGCTATGGAGGAAATTCAAAAGACGGCAAATGTTCATAATTTATTAGTGATTGAAGATGCTGCTCAAGCTCATGGAGCTATAGACGCTAAGGGACAAAAAGCGGGTCGTTTAAGTAATGCTGCAGCCTTTAGCTTTTACCCTTCCAAAAATCTTGGAGCCCTCGGTGATGCGGGGGCTATTACGACGAATGATCCACAATTGGCTCATCTACTTAAAGAACTAAGAAATTATGGAAGCCCTAAAAAATATGTGAATTCTGTGATTGGGTTCAATAGCCGATTAGATGAACTACAAGCTGCTTTTTTGAATCTTAAACTCCCTAATTTAGATGAAGATAATGAGAAAAGACGATCTGTTGCTAAGCGTTACTTGAAAGGAATCAGAAACACTAAAATTAAACTCCCTTTTTATTCAGGGACTAAAAATCATGTATTTCATTTATTTGTAGTCTTAGTTGAGGATCGAAATCATTTTATGAACTATTTGAAAGATAATGCTATTGAGTCAATGATTCATTACCCAATTCCTCCCCATCAACAAGTAGCTCTAAAATCGTATGGTTACTTAGACTTCCCCCTTACCGAAAAAATCCATCAACAAATAGTAAGTATTCCGATGAGTCCTGTACTCACAGATGAAGAAATTAATACGGTCATTAGAACCATAAATGCATATTAAATTAGCACATGTCTAAACAGAAAAAATCGTATGGTCAAATTATGAAAGCTACGTCTCTTTTCGGGGGCGTACAGGTTTTTAATATTTTGATTTCTGTGATTCGTTCCAAAGCCATTGCTATTCTTATTGGCCCCGTTGGGTTTGGGGTGATTGGACTTTTAAATTCGGCGCTCCGAATCATTGGCGATGCTACTAAAATTGGATTAGATACAAGTGCCGTTAAAGAAATATCCGAAAAAAATTCAGATCCAGACACTTCAAAAGTTGCTGAAATTATATCTGTTCTAGAAAAATTGATTTGGTTTACTGGAACAATTGGAGCGTTAATTACACTTATTTTCTCAAAAGTTATAAGTCAATTAACTTTTGGAAATACAGATTATTCCTATGCCTTTATTTGGTTGTCGATAGCTGTTTTATTTACACAGATCACAAAGGGCAAGATAGCCATACTTCAGGGTACGCGTCGCTTAAAAAAGCTAGCGTCTGCAAATCTAATAGCGAGTACGGTTTCACTGTTATTAACATTACCTTTATATTATTTTTTTAAAATTAACGGGATCGTTCCTGCGTTAATTGTGTCGACAGTTATCTCCTTCATCGTATTTAAGTTTTTTACTAAAGATATTGAGATTCCTAGATTGAGTTTCACTAAAAAGGAATTGTTTCAAAAAAGTAAAGCCATGTTGGTATTGGGTGCAACAATGAGTTTTACATCCCTAATTGTCGCTTTAGCAACCTTACTGATTCAAATCTATATTCGAAACACGAGCGGATTAGAATCTGTAGGGTTTTATAATGCAGGCTTCTTGATTGTTAATGCTTATGTGGGGATGATTTTTAGTGCAATGTCCACGGATTATTTCCCAAGACTAGCGTCGATTAATACAGATAATATAAAAATGAATGTGGCGGTTAATCAACAAGCAGATGTTGCTGTGCTATTAATTACGCCAATTATCGTGCTGTTTTTAACTTTTTCACCTTTCATAGTTGAACTCCTTTATTCAAGTGAATTTAATGTTATTTTAGGATTTGTGATGTTTGGAGTTTTGGGAACTTTTTTTAAAGCAGTTTCATTTTCTATGGGATATGTTATTATTGCTAAAGGCCATTCGAAAGTATTCATCATACTTTCTGTAATATTTAATTCAATTTTCTTAGTGATTAGTGTTTTTTCATATGATTATGGCGGACTCACGGGACTTGGAATCGGATTTCTTATTTATTATTTTTTTCACTTTGTATCCCTAAAAGTTCTGACTAAATACTTGTATGGAATCAATTTCACAAATTCATTTTATAGAACTTTTATAATATGTGCACTTTTTTGTTTATCTAGTTATGTCATCACATTAGTGGAATCTCTGTATCTTCGCTATAGTTTATTGCTGATTTTAGCGGGAATATCAATAGGGTTCTCATTAGTTCAGTTTCAACAAAAAATGGATTTAATGCAACTATTGAGGTCTTTATTAAAGAAGTCGCCTAAAGATTAAAAATTAATGATTCAAACATTACGAAACATAAAGAGAAAGATTAAAATTTCACTCACTATTAATTGGGTTAAAACGCTCTATTTTAATTTTAAAATGTTTCCGTTTTCGATTGCAAAAAAACTCCCTGTATTTTTTTACGGAAGTGTCAAATTCACGTCGCTTAAAGGCCAAATTAAAATTGAAGGTCCTATTAAATCAGGAATGGTTGGCTTTGGACAACCCTTTGAAATGACCACTCGTTCTAAGAAAATTGCTGAAGTTTATTTAGACGGAGAATTTATAGTTAAAGGGCATATTCAATTTGGAAAAGATTATCTTTTTTATGTTGGAAAATCAGCATATTTCGAAATGGGGCATATGTCCGGATTTTCATCTTTTAGTAAATTAATATGTACTAATAGAGTTGTTCTTGGGAAATGGGTCAGATTAGGCTCTGAAACTCAAATTATCGACACTAATTTTCATCAGATGATTAATACAAAAACAGACGAAAAATATCCAAAAAGTTCTCCAATCCTTATTGGTGATTATAATTCGATTTCGAATAGAACATCTGTCATGGCCAAAACAAAAACACCTAATTATTGTGTAATAGGCTCTAACAGTTTGTGTAATAAAAATTATATTCCTTTAGGAGAAAATATCCTAATTGGAGGCATTCCATCTCAATTAATTAAAACTAATTTTTCTAGAGATTGGGAAGGAGAAAAAGAATTAATGAACGCGTGGTTAAAAGTTAAATTTTAATATTAAAGATGAAATATACAATAATCAACATCCCTAAAATAACCGACATTCGTGGGAACCTTGGCGTGATTGAAAAAGATACGATTCCTTTTGATATAAAAAGAGTGTATTATTTGTTTGATGTTCCAAGTTCTGCTTATAGAGGTGGGCATGCGCATATCAACCAAGTTGAGGTTTTAATAGCTCTAAGTGGAAGTTTTGATGTTAAAGTTGATGATGGAACAGAAGTATCTCTGATTACTTTAAATAAACCGGATAAAGGACTTATGTTAAATAAAGGTGTGTGGCGAGAATTAGAGAATTTTTCTTCAGGTGCTATTTGCTTAGTCTTGGCGTCAGATGTGTTTGATGAGTCCGATTATATCCGTGATTTTGAGGTTTTTAAAAAACGGTTCTCTTAACTAAGAATTCCAAGTGTCCACATATGTTTTAGCTACTTTTATATAATCATGTTGGTCTTCAATATAGGCACGTGCGTTTTTGCTTATTTCTAAAATCTCTTTTGGATTTTCAATAAGCCAACTTAAATTTTCAATAATTTCCTCAACATTAGGAGTCGTGTGAATTCCGATTTTTTTTGTGATATTATAGTGAGATTTAAATTCAGCACTGAATCCGCTGAACACAACTTTTCCCTGGGCCATTGCTTCCAAAGCATTGTATCCATGATCATAAACATAGGTTTGGTCCAAAAGAATATGAGATTCATTATATAGTTCTATATAATCTTTATAAGGAATGCTTTCTACTTGGATGATTTCAATTTTATTGTTATATTTTTCTTGTATTTCTTCTAATACTTGCACAAAAATATCATTCCCTTTTTTGTAATAATTACTGCGAGATATCCCATGAAAAATTTTAATTTTACCCTCAATATTTAATGCTAAAACTGTATTTTTTTCGGTGTTAACGGGGAAGGGAATTAATGGTTTTACTTTTGTTTTATTACGATAAGCCATTTCATAATCAAAATCTCCCGGGATAATATAGTTTACATTTTTAATTACAAATTCACTTAATTTTTTAAAAGAAGGCTTTAAGTATTTAAGACTAGGTTCAAAGTGGGGTTTTAATTTGGGGTTCCTTAAAAAAGGACTCAAAATATGGTGTGAGAGATCGGATTTTAGTAAATATTTTATATAGGTGGTGTCTTCTCCACAAGCTGATAAGATTACCTTTTTATTATGTTTAAAAATAAAATTAAGCAGTTTTTTTTCAATAAAAGGGGTTGATCTTATGGGGAACTCATTAATTATCTGAACGATATCAAATCCTTTTAACTGTTTTCGATTCCTGTAAAAGGTATAAACAATTTCAAGAGTAGATATATCAATTTTTAAAATAAGAAATATAAAGTTTTTAACTTTTCTGAATAAGGTTTTTGAGAATAGAACTGGGTCAAAATCAATATCCACTGGGTACCCTTTAAAACCGTCTTTTCTTCCAGCTAATAGGACCTCATGACCATTTTTTTCTAGTCCAGCTTTTAGAGTATTGTGAAAGTTACTATATTCACCTAATAAAAGAATCCGCATTAAAATTGTATTTTCTTCAAATTAATAAGTTTACAATAACAGACAAAATTCTCACATAAAATAATTTTAAGTATGCCAACCACCACCAAAAAAAAGATATGTATTGTTGTATCCTGTTTGGCTGATGGAGGTGCCGAAAAATCATCGGCGGTTTTATCTATTCTATTAGACAACTTAGGATATGAGGTTCACATTATTAGCGTTCTTAGTCGTATAGATTACGATTATAAAGGAACTTTATTAAATTTGGGAGCCCTAAAGAGTAAGGATGATTCTTTTTTTGGCAAGCTAAATCGATTCTGGATCTTTTTCAATTATCTAAGAACTCAAAATTTTGATTTTATAATTGACAGTAGATCGAGACCAAATATAGTTAAACAGATTATAATCAATAAAATACTGTATGCTAATGAAAAAGTAATTTTCATAATTCATAGTTTTTTCCTTAATGAATATATTCCAGCCAACAAGTTAATTGCAAAATTCATGTATAATAATGCATTTAAATTTGTTACGGTATCGAAGGCCATAAAAACGACATTAACAGCCAAGTATCATTTTAATAATGTAAAAGTTATTTATAATTCAGTAGACCAAAAACTCGTAGCTTCTGTAACTGAGTCTTTTTTATCCTCCGATAAATTTATGTTATACTTTGGTAGAATCGAAGATGAAGTGAAAAATCTATCTTTGCTTATTGAAAGTTACCGACTTTCAAATTTAGCAAAATACAATGTGAAACTTACGATTCTTGGCGATGGAAAAGATAAAACTATGCTCGAACAAAAAGTGAAATTTTTGAATTTGTCTGAACAAATAATTTTTTTACCTTATACCCAGAACCCTTACTCATTAGTGAGCAAAGCAATGTGTACATTACTCACGAGTAAATATGAAGGCTTACCTACAGTATTAATAGAAAGTTTGTCTTTAGGAATTCCTGTTATTTCTGTGGATTGTGAATCGGGACCTTCAGAAATTATCAAGAATGAATATAATGGACTTCTAGTCGAAAATTACAAACCTGATTTATTCGCAAACGCGATGAATCGTTTTGTGTTTGATGAAAAACTTTATTCTCTTTGCAAAAATAATGCAAAAAAAAGTGTTCAAAAATTCTCAATCAAAAACATTTCTAGTGACTGGGAAAAAATATTAGAAAACACCCTTTGAATTTCGCCCTAATTAAACGGAGATAAATAAATGTTTAATCGCAACATAAAAAATTGAACTTTTTTGAGTGTACGAATAATTATAATAGGTGTATCAAGTAAAATAACTTGTTTTGTATTCAAATTTATTGGGTCTATCTCTTTTTTTAATTTTCTATAAGTATTAATGTCTCCCGCAATTTTTCTTTTAAGTGCTATAGAAAATCGATTCAAATCCATGTATTTTTTGAACGAAGCCCTATTGTTTTCTAGGTGTTTAAACTTTTCTATTATTTTCATTTGATCCATTCGTCCGGATGTATATGACAAGTGGTATTCAGGATCAATTAGAATTTTATTAGAAGTTGTTTTTGATGAAAATGCAACCTTGTATTTCAAAGCAATTCTTATCCATAGATCTGTGTCTTCTCCTGTTCGCATTCTCTCATCAAAGCCGCCAAGTTCCTGAAATATTTTTTTGGGAATCATGACTGCCGAAGACCACGCAATACTATCAGAGGTTGAAGCTGAAAAATAATCCTCTATGATTCCAAAATGATGTTTTGAGACCCCATTGAAATGCGTTTTTATTTTTTTTCCATTAAAAAATTGTTTGTGATAGTTTGTAGCATACAATCCGCAATGAGGGAAGTTCGTGTATAAGGTGTGTAAGTTTTCGAGATGGTTCGGTTCCCATAAATCGTCGGCATCTAAAAGCGCGATTAAATCAGTATTTGCTTTAGAAATTCCATAGTTTCGCGCATGAGAAACCCCTTTGTTTTTGGTGGTGTAAAGTGTAATGCGTTCATCATCAATATCGTTTATGATAGTAACACTTTTATCTGTAGATCCATCACTAATAATGATTATTTCGAATTCAGAAAACGTCTGATTCAAAACACTTAAAAGTGTTTGTTTAACAAAGAGTTCTTTATTAAACAATGGTATGATGATGGAAATTATAGCCATTAGTCTTTTTTACTTTTGTAACAAAGATAGCTTAGTTTATATAAATCAAAAATGAATAACGAAGGTTTTTTAGATAAGAGATTTGCTGTAAAGTAATCTTTGAAAACTGGAAATAAATAAGCTAGAAAGTAATTAAGTTTGATTTTATTAAATTTATAAAAAACTTTAATAATGCGTATGTATTCTAAATTTATAAGATTATTCCTAACTAAATCATGAGATGCTAACAGAGCTTTCAATGATTTTTTTAGAAAAACAGAACTGTTTTCTAATCCAAAATGATACACCGGATTATCAATATGAGAAACAATTATGTTATTCTCCTTTAGTGTATATGAGAATAAGATGTCTTCAGGTGAGTCTAGAGAAATTTCTTCATTAAATTTTATTCTTTTGAAAACTTTATTTTGGATTAAAAAATTACAAGAAAGAAGTCTTAAGTATATTGATTTATTTCTTTTTTTGGTTGACAAAGCTTCCCGTTTTTTGCCAAAAACCCATCGCAACATTTGATTTTCATCAGGTATTTTTTCTTGGTAATTCAGGCCTCCATAAACTAATTGTACAGATGAATTTAAAGCGCTTAAATACTTAGAAATGAAATCATTTTTAACAGGGATGACATCTGAATCTAAAAACAATAACAGATCGTAGTTAGCATCCTTAGCCATGAGGTTTCTTATAGCACTTCTGCCAATATTAGAATTTAAAACTTTATAGCTTGTGTTTTTTAATAAATTGATAGACTTGTTAGAAGCGATGAGATCGAGATTTGTAGAGCCATCATCATAACAAAGTATCTCAAAAGCTATATCAGAAGCGGTCGCTTGCGTATGGAGTTCTGTTACCAGTGCTTCAATATTATAATTATAAGTTGGAATGAGTATAGAGAGCATGCTTAATTTTTACGTTGAACAACCTCAAAGACTTTCGTGTCTTCACATTTGAGTGTTTTACTTGGATATTTTAAAATCAAAGCATAATCGTGGGTCGCCATGAAAATTGTATGTCCTTTTTTATTCAGTTCCAAAAGGACTTCCATGACTTCCATACTGGTTTGAGGATCTAAATTCCCGGTTGGTTCGTCGGCCAAAATTAATTCAGGATCATTTAAGAGGGCTCTGGCAATTGCTACACGTTGTTGTTCGCCCCCCGAAAGCTCGTACGGAAATTTATGCCCAGTGGTATGCATGTTAACTTTTGTGAGCACGGCTTCAATTTTGGCGCTCATTAAGCCTTTTTCTTTCCATCCTGTTGCTCTTAAAACAAATTCGAGATTGCCATTGACAGTCAGTTCGTTTAGAAGTTTAAAATCCTGAAATACGACGCCTAATTTTCGCCTCAAAAAAGGAATGTCTTTTTCCTTCAGGGTTTTTAAGTTCATATCAACAATAGATCCTGCCCCGTTATTTAATTTCAAATCGCCGTATAGTGTTTTTAATAAACTACTTTTTCCGGAACCAGTTTTGCCAATCAAATACACAAAATCGCCCTCTTTTACATCTATATTGACCTCATTCAAAACCAAAGTCTCATTTTGAAATATAGAGACCTCTTCTAATTTTAATACCGAATTTGACATGTATAGCTTCCCTGAATTAATTTCTATAAAAGTATTACTATTTGATTCAATTATCAAGGATCAAACTACTTTAAACAGCCGCGATACGATTTAATTTATGATACTTCATAATTTTGCTATAATTTTTCCGTTATCAACTTGATATATTTTATCTTTGAATGTAATAAAATTCTTTCAGTCTATGGCCTCAATAAAATACGGAGTTCAACTTATTTTTATGTGTTTGTTTTGTGTTGGATTTGCTCAAAAAACGGCGGTCTATTCTAGTGAGGCGGTCAATTTTCAATCGGCCATATCGCTTTATAACGCCCAACAATATCAATCGGCCCAACTGCTTTTCAAATCGGTAGAGACAACGGCTTCTGACGCTTTTTTGAAATCAAATGCAGCTTACTATACTGCCAATTGTGCCGTTCGACTCAATCAACCAAATGCCGAATTACTTGTAGAGTTATTTGTAAAAAACCACCCCTATAGTACCAAGCGAAATTCCGCCTATTTTGAAGTGGCTAATTATTATTTTGAGAATGCTAAATATGCCTATGCTCGTAAATGGTATCAGAAAGTTGAAGAGGCTTCTTTATCTAAGTCCAACAGCGCTCCTTTTTATTTTAAATATGGATACAGTCTTTATGCCACTAAGAACTATAAAGCTGCTAATTCATATTTAAAAAAAGTAGAAACGTCTAAAACCTATGGGTCACAAGCCAAGTATTATATTGGATTCATGGCTTATGAAGGCGATGATTACGACCAAGCGACGGCCTATTTTGATCAAGTCGCAGAAACGGACGCCTACAAGGATAATTTATCGTATTACCAAGCGGATCTGAATTTTAAACTGGGCAAGTTTGAAACCGCCATTGAGCTGGCCAGTGCGCAATTAGAAAAAAGTTCGGCAAAGGAAGTTTCAGAGCTTTCTAAAATTATTGGTGAAAGTTATTTCAATCTTCAAAAATATTCAGATGCGATCCCTTATTTAGAGGCCTTTAAAGGCAAAAAGGGCCGTTGGAATCACACGGATTATTACCAACTTGGATATGCGTTTTACAAGCAAAATAAGTTTCAAAATGCGATTAGTGAGTTTAATAAAATTATTGATGGATCCAATGCGATTGCTCAAAATGCGTATTATCATTTAGCAGAAAGTTATATCAATCTCCATAAAAAACAAGAGGCCTTGAATGCATTTAAAAACGCCTCTGAAATGGATTTCAATTCCAATATTCAGGAAGATGCTTGGTTAAATTATGCCAAACTAAGTTATGAAATCGGCAATCCATACCAATCGACGCCCGAAGTGCTTTCTCGTTTTTTGAAACGATATCCTAAATCTGCTTCTAAATCAGATATCGAATCTTTATTAATCGATTCGTATATATCGTCTAATAATTTTAAAGCTGCTTTGGAGCTGTTAGAAAATAAATCAAAATCATCTCATAAAGAAGCCTATCAAAAAGTCACTTTTTTTAGAGCGTTAGAATTATATAATGAGGCCGATTACGCTGGTGCTAAGACGTTATATGAGCGGTCGTTGGCTATTTCTTTAGATCCAATTATCAAAGCAAGAGCCACTTATTGGAAGGCTGAATCGGAGTATCAGTTGTCAAATTTTAAGCCTGCGCTGAATGGATTTTTAGACTTTCAAAATAACACAACAAGTACCCCCCTTGAAGAATTTAAGAATTTAGAGTACCATTTAGCTTATACGTATTTTAAACAAAAAAAATATGCCAATGCCATCAAAGCATTCCAGTCTTTTATTTCAAGTCAACCATCAGATTTAGTCCTATTAAATGATGCGTTTTTGAGATTGGGCGATTCTTATTTTGTAACCACTCAATACAGTCCCGGGATTGATGCTTACCAAGACGCGTTAAAAATCGCTCAAATTGAATTGGATTATGCCACCTTTCAAATTGCTGTCAGTCATGGCTATTTGGGACAAACCTCCGACAAAATAAAAAAATTAAATAAAGTCCTCAGTTTTAAATCCTCCTACCTAAAAGATCAAGCACTTTTTGAATTGGCAAACACCTATGCCAATCAAGGAAAACCAAAAAAAGCGCTTCAAAATTACAGTCAATTAATAAGTAGATTTCCAAAGAGTGTTTTGGTTTCGAAAGCCTTATTGCGCAAGGGATTGATTCAATACAATCAAGGAGCTAATCAAGTGGCACTTCAAAGCTTTAATAAGGTAGCGGTCCAGTATCCATCGACCCCCGAGGCGTTTCAGGCGATTAGCTCTTCGCGGTCTATTTACATTGATTTGGGGCAAGTTGATTCCTATGCAAGGTGGGTGAAAACCCTAAAGTATGTAGGCGTGACGGATGGTGAATTGGATGATGCTACTTATGAAGCTGCGGAAAAACAATATTTAGATACGAATACTTCTAAGGCTATTGAATTATTTAATGGATATATTGCAGGGTTTCCAAATGGAAAACAGCTGGTAAAGGCCCATTTTTATCTGGCAGAGTTGTATCATAAAATTAATCTGGCCGAGAATGCGCTTCCACATTATGAGTTTGTAAGTCAACAATCTACGAATGAATTTACAGAATCGGCCTTAATAAAATCATCTGAAATTTTATTAGACACAAAAGCCTTTGAGCGTGCACGTTCCTTATTAATTAGATTAGAATTGGAAGCCAGAAATCCTCAAAACAGGTTGTATGCACAGTCCAACTTAATGAAAACATATTTTCAGTTAGAAGATTATGATGCAGCCATTCGGTATGCAGACCTCATTCTGGAGAACTCCAAAACAGATGTATATATTAAGAGTGATGCCTATATCATTATTGCCAGAGCTGCAATGAAAACTGCTAATGAATCCAAAGCACGTGAAGCCTATGCACAAGTAAAAACCATTGCTACAGGCGAGATGGCGGCCGAAGCTCAGTATTTTGAGGCGTATTTTAAATCGTCCGATGGTGCCTATGAAGCATCCAATGCGAGTGTTCAATATCTGATTAAAAACCATTCGAGTTATAAATATTATGCCGCCAAAGGATTGATTGTCATGGCAAAGAATTTTCAGGCACTTGATGATGTTTTTCAGTCCACGTACATCTTAGAAAATGTGATTCAAAATTTTTCAGAATTTAATGAAGTTGTCGAAGATGCCAAATCTGAACTTGAAAAAATTAAAACCGAAGCTGCAAAAACAAATTCATCTGTAGAAGTAGATACTCAAAATAAAAACTAATCTTTATGAGTCTTAGATTAAAAAAACACTTACGATTTTTATCTGTTTTGATAGCGGTCGTTCTGGCACCTAATTTACAAGCACAATCGCAAAAATCACGATCTCAAGATTCGATTGATACGCAGGTAGTCAATATTGTGAAACCATACACGCCAAAAATATCGGATGCCTTTAAACTGAAGCAAACCCCGAGTTTATTTAATTCGGAAACCACTCAAAAAACGGTGAAGTATACCATTTTTTCTATTCCGGTGGCGTCCACATTCACACCCGCAAAAGGAACTTCAGTCGGATTAGAAAAACTAAAAAAAGAAAAATTATTTCAAAACTATGCATCTCTTGGTTTAGGGAATTATGGGACGGTGCTGGGAAATTTATATTTGAACCACCGTCTTGGAAAAGGGGAACGTATTGGCGGTTATATCGAGCATCACTCGTCGCAAGGCGGTATTGACGGTTTGCAACTGGAAGACGATTTTTCAAATAACTTGGTTCAAGTCAATTATGCCAAAAGCTCAAAGGCCTTTATTTGGAATACCGATGCCACGTTTCAACGGCAAGCTGTGAACTGGTATGGACTTCCTTTTAAAACCCTGACGCCTATCGACCCAAAACAAGTATATTCGACGATTGAATTGGGCAGTGATGTGCAGTTGACCAAAGGTGTTTTTCGAACAGGGGAAATTCACTTACGTCGATTTGCTGATGCCTACGAATCGCAGGAAACCCAGCTTACCGGCGAAACTAGTTTGCAGTTCGACGTTTTCGATAGTTCAATTACTACGGGGCTTAAAGCCGATTATTTAAAAGGAACATTTGCTAAAGCTTATAATGGATTAGAAACGCAAAACTATGGAAATATTCAGTTTTCAGTGGCGCCAAGCTATCACTATGTTCAAGATGATTTAGCAGTTTCGGTAGGATTTAAAGCCTATTATCTAATGGATTCTGAACAGAACAAGAACGATTTTTATATCTACCCAAATATAGAAGCGAGCTATGTAGTGGTCAATTCAATTGTAGTGGCCTATGCGCAAATTACGGGCGATTTATATCAAAACACGTACTACGATTTTGTGCAAACAAATCCATTTGTATCTCCAACGCTGGACATCCAACCAAGTTCGACGCCCTATAAAATTGTGGTTGGCACCAAAGGAAAACTCTCACACTCCGTGGGTTATGATTTACATGGAAGCTATTCTGGCGAGAACGACAAAGCCCTTTTTAGAACGCATACCATTAAAAACTTTTCAGCATCAAACAATTACAATCGAGGAAACTCTTTTGGAGTGCTGTATGAGGATGTTGAGGTGATAACTGTTTCTGGCGCTTTAGAATTTGATGTCAGTCAAAAATTTAATTTACGTTTAAAAGGTGATTTTTATAACTATACCGCCGATTCAGAATCCACCGTTTGGAATTTACCGGAGTTTGAAGCGTCTCTGTTTTTGGATTATAATTTTTCTAAAAAATGGAATCTAGCTGGGACTGTGTTTTATAGTGGGTCAAGACAGGATACAACCAATTTTGAAGGGATATTCATCCCACAACCAATCACACCAAATGTCACACTAGACTCGTTTTTGGATGCGAATCTGCAATTAGACTGTCAAGTCACCAACCAATGGGGGGCATTTGTCAAGGTTCATAATATTGCGAATCAAAATTACCAACGTTGGAATCATTATCCCGTTCAAGGATTGCAAGTTCTTGCAGGAGCGAGTTATAAATTTGACTTTTAAATCAGGGTTAGTTTTGCTAGGAAATCAAAATGCGGTCCTTTTTCCACCAATTCACATTGCAAACCGACTTGATCACAGGCAACTTTTAGACGTTCAAAATCGAGATACATCCAACTAAAGGTCGCTTCTTCATTTTTATAGCATACGGTATAATCCAACTCGCCATAGTAATCCTTATTCGTGTCCATCCAAAAGCCGCCATCGTCATCTTCGTACATATATTTAATATCGGAAGAATCAATTAGAATTTGTCCATTTGGGTTTAGCAGTGTTTTAAGATGATTTAATACAAATGGTGTATGCGCCAAGGATTGAAAAATCCCAGAGCCATTCATCAATAACAATAAGGTATCGAAGGCCTGTGTTTCGTCCATGACATCTAAAACCTGTGCATGCTCCAATCCTCGCAATTGGCAGGTTTTGATTGCCCCTTCCGAAATATCGATGGATTTCACATCAATTCCCTTTGATTTCAAATAAAGACTGTGACTTCCTGCGCCACAACCCACATCCAATACAGACCCTTTAGCAAGGGTTAAAGCGGTTTGCTCCAACGATGGCATCTCCGAAAAGTCTCTAAATAAATAGGGCAGAGGCAAGGTGTCTTCATCCGAAATAGAGGTTGACGTTACCAAATCTTCCGTGTAATTTCCTTGTTGATAATCTAAAATGGCCGTTCCAAAAACATCTTTCATAATAGTGTGAAGTATATATTTATTTAGAATAATTAAAGATTAATACGGATACTTTTCAAAGTAGAACAAAGATAAGTAAAAGGAGCATAGCGGTTTTTTATAAACGTTAATAATAATTGATTACTTATGAATAAGTTACATTTGTAACTAGAATTTTTAGCCTATTGCAATAATTTTCACACTCGTTATGGAACAACTCACACAATTAACTGCAGATTTCTCAAGCGCCGTTTGGGGATTGCCTTTACTGATTCTGCTTATTGGCGGGGGATTATACCTATTAATTCGCTCAAGATTTGAAACCTTTCGTTTAATCGGTCATGCGTTTCAAGTACTGAGTGGTAAATACGATGACCCAAACGACCCTGGTCAAATCACTCATTTTCAAGCCTTAACCACGGCCTTGTCCTCAACCATCGGAATGGGGAACATCGCTGGGGTCGCGTTGGCCATCTCCATTGGTGGGCCCGGTGCTATTTTTTGGATGTGGGTAAGTGCCATTGTGGGGATGTCGACCAAATTTTTCACGTCCACCTTGGCGATTATGTTTAGAGGAAAAGACAGTGCAGGCGAATTACAGGGCGGTCCCATGTATTTTATTATGGAAGGTTTAGGAAAGTCATGGAAACCCTTGGCCATTATGTTCAGTATTTGTGGGTTGGTAGGAGCGTTGCCCGTATTTAATGTCAATCAGCTTACCCAAGCGATCAATACTATCTTATTGCAGCCAAATGGAGTGGAAGTTGGGTTTTCCTCTAATTTAATAATCGGATTGGTGTTAGTGAGTCTCACGGCGGTTGTTATTTTGGGCGGTATCGGACGGATTAGTAAAATAGCCTCTAAAATGGTGCCGTCAATGGTGTTACTTTATTTTATATCCGTTCTGATTATTTTGGTCGTTAATATAGACGTCGTTCCAAAATATTTAGCTATGATTTTCACCGATGCCTTTGCAGCCAATAACTTTAAAGGCGATGCTTTTTTTGGAGGTCTGGTGGGCGGTTTGATTTTATTAGGGGTGAAGCGTGGCGCATTTTCAAATGAAGCGGGCATTGGAACCGCCCCCTTAGCACATGGCGCTGCCAAAACAAACGAGCCCGTTCGGGAAGGATTGGTTGCGATGTTAGGACCTGCAATCGATACCTTATTAGTATGTACATTGACTGCTTTAGCGATTTTGGTCACTGGTGTTTGGGAAACCTCTTCCGATAATGGCGTCAGTTTAACCGCCGCAGCTTTTGGAAATGCTATGCCAGGGTATGGGAAATACCTTTTATTAGTGTGTATTGCCGTGTTTAGTATTTCATCCTTATTTTCTTTCTCCTATTACGGGACTAAATGTTTGTCGTTTTTAATTGGTGCTGATAAAAAACACTACTATAACTATTTTTATATTGCGAGTATTCTCATTGGGGCGACCTCGTCTTTAGAGATGATGATCAACCTGATCGACGGAGCCTTTGCATTGATGGCCATTCCAACCATGCTATCCACTCTAATTCTAGCGCCAAAAGTGGTCAAAGAGTTGAAAGCGTATAAAATGCGATTAAAAGCAACGAAACTGTAATCAATTAAAACATCGTTCTTTAGATTTAACTATTTATCCTTAGTTTTGTCCTATGCAAGACCAATTAAAATCTCTATCAAAAAAAGTCCAAGAAAACAAAAGGGCACATCGCAACTTTTTTATTAAACTCCGAAAAAAAACACCCAAAAATCTCGATGCGATTATGGAAAAATTGCATGACGATGAGTTTAAAAAAGCAGACTGTCTTCAGTGTGCAAACTGCTGTAAAACCACCAGTCCTATTTTTACCAACAAAGATATTGCGCGCATTTCAAAAGCGTTCAGAATCAAAACACGTCAATTTATAGATACCTATCTCACTGTAGATGCCGACCAAGATTATGTCTTAAAATCATCGCCTTGTACGTTTTTAGCAGACGATAATACCTGTAATATTTATGACATCCGTCCCAAGGCCTGTCAAGAATATCCACATACGAACCGAAAAAGTTTTGAAAAAATTTCGGACCTCACGATTCAAAATTTGTCCATCTGTCCAGCGACTTTTAACATTGTAGAAGCGTTAAGGGCTAAATTAAAATAAGTATCTTTATCAAACTTTTAATAAAAAAATGGAGCAACTCATTCACTATTTTGAAACGATCCCTTCGCTACATCGGAGCGGGATTTTGGTTGGTGGGTTAACATTTTTCTGGATTTTAGAAGGCAGTTTACCGCTGTTTAAGTTTGGTTATAACAAATGGAAACACGCGCTTCCGAATTTATTTTTCACTTTTACAACCATTTTAATTAATTTCACCTTGGCATTTTTATTACTTAAAACCGCCGATTGGGTGAGTGTGAATGAATTTGGACTATTAAATTGGTTGTCCGAAATGCCACTTTGGTTGTATGTCATTTTAGGCGTCTTATTGATGGATTTTGTGGGTGCATATTTACCCCATTTTACCGAACATAAAGTACCGCCACTTTGGATGGTGCATTTAGTGCATCACTCGGATCATAAGGTCGATACAACAACGGCCAACCGTCACCACCCCTTAGAAAGTATCATTCGGTATGTGTTTACGCTGGCAGGTGTTTTTATAATTGGGGCACCTATCGGCATTGTGATGCTTTATCAATCTCTGTCATTAGTGGCGACTCAGTTTAGTCATGCGAATATCAAACTCCCAAAAAAAGTAGATTATTTGTTGAGTTTTGTGTTAATATCTCCTGATATGCATAAAATTCACCACCACCATCAATTGCCGTACACGGATGCGAATTATGGGAATATTTTTTCGATTTGGGATCGCTTACTCGGGACTTATATCTATATGGAACGTGAGCAGATTGTGTATGGAGTGGATACCTTTCCAAATGAAGCAGAAAACAATCGTTTGATCGCGTTACTAAAACAACCATTTCAAGGCTACAGAAAACCTACAACGGATACAACAAGTAAGGCGCTCTAAGTAGTTTATAAGTTTCTAAACCTTCGCGCCAAGTTTCACGAATTTGATCGGCAGTCCAGCCCATTTCAATTTGAGCTTGCAACAATTCTTGACCCGCTAATTTGGTGAAAAATGGATTGAAAAAAGCCGATTTCTCAGAGGTGTTTTGATAGGCATCGATTAACCACTTTAATTCGATAGAATCTAAAGTACCTTGATTTTGAAGATTCAATCCCTTACACAGTTTGTTTTCATGTACGGGATATTTGGCGCCGACATTGGGTGTTGGCGTGAATTCATAAGTATAGTCAGCATGTTCTAAAAACGGACTTCCAAACACCTGAAACTGAGTTTCGGTTCCGCGGCCCATACTCACATGAGTTCCTTCAAACAAACACAAACTTGGATATAAGTTGATCGCTTTTGCATTGGGGAGGTTTGGTGACGGCTTAATGGGGAGCTCATAAACGCTTTGATGGGTATAATTTTGAACGGGGATAACCGTCAAATCACATTGAATCCCGCCAGCCAGCCAGCCTTCTCCATTAATCATTTTGGCATATTCACCCACCGTCATGCCGTGTACGATTGGCACGGGATGCATGCCTACAAAACTACTATATTCAAGATCTAAAATGGGGCCATCCACATAGTGTCCGTTGGGATTTGGTCGGTCTAAAACAAGCACAGAAATACCCAAGTTAGCACAAGTTTCCATCATAAAATGTAGAGTCGATAAAAACGTATAGAAACGAGCTCCCACATCTTGAACATCAAAAATAATCACCTCTAAATCCTTCAAAGTTTGGGTATCAGGTTTTTTATTTGCGCCATACAAAGACACAATAGGAACTCCACTGCCAGCATCGACGCCGTCTTTGATATACTCACCGGCATCAGCGATGCCTCGAAATCCGTGCTCGGGCGCAAAAACTTTTTTAATACGGATATTTAAGCTTAATAAGGAATCCACCAAATGGGTGTACCCCGTTTCTTTAAAAATAACGGAGGTCTGATTGGCGACAATGCCGATGTTTTTATTTTTTAGAATCGGTAAATAGCGGTCTATGTGTTGAGCGCCCACAAGAATTGAAGGAACCTCTCTGTAAATCGGTTTTCGAGCTTGTGAGTTAGAATGGTTTCCACAAGAAAGAAGGGTCAAAACAAATAATAAAACTGTACTTTTGATAAAATTTAAATGCATTTATAAATTTTGAATTACGAGTTTTTTATAGCCAAACGAATTATTGGAAATAAGTCCTATAAAAGTAGTGTATCGGCACCAATAATAAAAATCGGAATCGCAGCCATTGCAATCAGTATTGTGGTGATGCTCATCGCGATTGCAACGGGTATTGGTTTGGAACATAAAATACGTGATAAAGCCGTTGCTTTTAATGGGCATATCACAATCTCTAATTTTGACAGTAACGAATCGGAAGCCGCACAAGTTCCGGTTTCTAAAAATCAAGATTTTTATCCCAAATTTGAATCGGTTGATGGGGTGTCCCATATTCAGGCCGTGGCCAATAAATTTGGCATCATTAGAACCAACTCAGATTTTGAAGGCTTATTTTTAAAAGGGGTAGGGACTGATTATGATTGGCGGTATTTTAAAGACTTCTTAATAGATGGTCGTCTTCCAGAATACAGTCAAAAATATAGCAATGAGGTTTTAATTTCAAAGTATTTGGCCGATCGCCTTGGGTTTGTTGTTGGCGATCGTTTTCAGATGTATTTTATGAAATCCGATTCTAGTAAACCGCCGAGTATCATGAAATATGCGGTGGTTGGTATTTTTAATTCTGGGTTTGAAGAATTAGATAAAACCTACATCATTGGCGATATCAACCATGTGCAACGCTTGAATAAATGGTCTAAAGATCAAGTAGGAGGGTTTGAAGTTTTTATCACCAATTATAACGACTTAGAACGGCTTGGAGATCGGGTGTATGCCCAAACGCCATCGACCCTAAACTCAATGACTGTCAAACAAAAGTATGCCACTATTTTTGAATGGATTCCCATTTTTACGACTAATATTTATGGAATTATAGGGATAATGATTCTCGTTGGAGCGATTAACATGATCACGGCCTTATTGGTGCTAATTCTTGAGCGCACCCAGATGATTGGAATTCTTAAAGCCTTGGGAAGTAGCAATTGGAGCATCCGAAAACTGTTTTTGTACAACGCTTCCTACCTGATTGCCTCCGGTTTGTTTTGGGGGAATCTGATCGGTATTGGGCTGTTGTTGATTCAAAAACAGTTTCAGTTGATCACCTTAGATCCTTCTGTATACTATGTGACGGTTGCGCCTGTGTACCTTGATTGGTCTTACGTCGTTTTACTCAATGTGATGACGTTTGCACTGTGTTTATTGATGTTATTGATTCCCTCCTTTTTAATTAGTAAAATTGTTCCAGTCAAAGCGATTCAATTCGAGTAAAAACTTCTTTATTTCAGATTTGTATCCCCAAATAAATAATGTATTTTTGTGGCAAATTTACATCGATGAACTACGCCGAAAATATTCTGGAAACTATAGGGAACACTCCTTTAATTAAAATGAACGTTTTAACGAAAGAGTTGCCGTGTTTGGTGTTGGCTAAATATGAAACCTTTAATCCAGGCAATTCTGTAAAGGATCGAATGGCGTTACAAATGATTGCGGATGCCGAAGCTGATGGCCGTCTGAAACCTGGAGGAACCATTATTGAAGGCACATCTGGAAACACAGGAATGGGTTTGGCACTGGCAGGAATTATCAAAGGCTATAAATGTATTTTTGTACTCGCAGATAAGCAATCCAAAGAAAAAATGGATATTTTACGCGCCGTAGGTGCTGAGGTTGTGGTGTGTCCAACGTCTGTTGAACCCGAAGATCCACGATCGTATTATTCCGTTTCAAAGCGATTGGCAGAAGAAACGCCCAATTCTTGGTATGTAAATCAGTATGATAATCCGAGTAATTGTAAAGCGCACTTTTTGAGTACAGGCCCAGAAATATGGGAACAAACCGATGGGAAAATCACCCATTTTGTGGTGGGTGTTGGTACCGGTGGAACGATCTCTGGCGTCGGAAGTTATTTGAAAATGAAAAACCCTAATGTCAAAATATGGGGCGTGGATACCTATGGCAGTGTGTTTAAAAAATACCATGAAACCGGTGAATTTGACGAAAAAGAAATTTATCCGTATGTCACCGAAGGGATTGGCGAAGATATCCTCCCATTGAATGTGAATTTTGGTGTCATTGATGGTTTTACCAAAGTGACGGATAAAGATGGCGCGGTCTATACCCAACGTTTGGCAAAAGAAGAAGGGATGTTTTTAGGGAACTCTGCAGGTTCTGCGATCAAAGGGGTGCTTCAACTGAAAGAACATTTTAAACCCGAAGATGTGGTGGTGGTGTTGTTTCATGACCATGGCAGCCGTTATGTCGGTAAAATGTTTAATGACGATTGGATGCGTGAGATGGGCTATATCGAATAGACCTTAATTTTTAGATACGCTACGCTATATAGCTCTATATGAGCAGCATAAAATTTATAAAATCACCTATTTTTTTGGAATTAGGTGTTTTTTTTATACATTTAACATGTCTTAGACTCCAAATCTGATTCTTCATTTTAACCAATTCATCATTTAAGTACGTATTTAAGAAACTGTAGTTGCACAGCGGTGCGTGCGTATGTGGTGTTTAAAAACGAACCACGCCAATTACGAAACTATGCGGTTTTTAGAAGAAGCATTATCTATTAATGAACGCAGTAAAAATTGGGGATTACCCGATGCGCAAAGTCTCCAGACTTAGTGCAACTCAATTAAAAGTTAAAAAAGGGAATGTAAATTTATCAAAAAAAGCATTAAATCTTGATTGAATACTCAATGAAAGTTATTGAAGCTCAAACTCAGGAGACTTTGCGTAGCAGAAAAAACTAAAAGTCCAGATCCTCACAACGTTTATGGGGGCGATATCAATATTATTAATTTTTTTAAAATAAATTATAATGAAAAACGTATTAAAATTAAAATCACTGTCCATCCTTTTTATCCTGTCCATCCTCCTGTTTTGTATGGCTCGCACTCGCAAAGCAATTCCACCCAATATCATTTTAGTTTTGACTGATGATCAAGGTTACGGAGATATTTCGGCACATGGAAGTCCTGATGTTTTAACACCTTATATGGATAAATTAAAATCTCAGGGAATTAGTTTTGAAGATTTCCATGTTAGCCCAGCTTGTGCACCAACAAGGTCGGCAATAATGACAGGCAGACATCCGTTTAAAAATGCTATTACACACACTATATTGGAAAGAGAACGAATGGCTTTAGGGATAAGCACTATGCCCGAAGTATTGAAACGAGGCGGATATACAAGTGCAATATTCGGTAAATGGCATTTGGGTGATGAGCCAGAATACCAACCTGACAGTCGTGGATTTGATGAAGTGTTTATTCATGGAGGAGGAGGTATTGGACAGAGTTTCGTAGGGTCGTGTGCCGATGTTCGCGGTAATAAGTATTTCGACCCTACCATTAAACACAATGGAACCTTTGTTAAAACGAAAGGCTATTGTACCGATATTTTTTTTACTCAGGCTTTATCGTGGATACAGAAGAAAACGATTGAAGAAAAACCTTTTTTCACCTACATCTCTGCAAATGCACCACACGGTCCATTTATTGCTCCCAAAGAATACACAGAGAAATTTATGAAACAGAATTACCCTATTAAAGCTCAGGGGTTTTATGGAATGATTGAAAATCTTGATGATAATTTGGGTGTTTTAATGCAGAAACTGAATGATTGGGGTATTGCCGATAACACCATACTGATATTTATGTCGGATAATGGAAAAACAAAAGCGGGCACCTTCAATAATGTACCTGGTCCAACCTACAATCCAACCTACAATGCCGGAATGAAGGGAATGAAAGGAAGTGCTCATGAAGGTGGAACAAAGGTTCCATTTTTTATAAGATGGCCAAAAAAAATTAATGCCGGTGAAAAGGTTGATGCTTTAATGAACCACTACGACATACTACCAACACTTGCCGAGATTGCTGGAATTGATATATCGGACCTACCCGACTTGGATGGACAAAGTTTTCTTCCATATTTAAAGAATACGGCTCATAAAACGGACGACCGCTATCGTTTTGTCCACGGCGGAAGATGGCCATTAAATCCTAAAAACACAAACGGATATAAGGTTAACGGGCATTGGCTTGGAACCGCAGAAAGCTCAAACCCAGATAACTCGGCTTATAAAAACTGTGCGGTACGAAACGAACGTTACCGTTTTGTAAGTAACACTCAACTATTTGATGTTATTAGCGATCCAGGGGAAGAACAAAACATAGCAGCCGAACATCCAGAAATAGTTGCGGAAATGAGAAACGTTTACGACCGGTGGTGGAGTGAGGTTAGACCTTATATGGTGAATGAAAATGTTCCTTTATCAATAGAAAAGCCTTTTAGAGTGGAATATGAAAAACAAAGGGAGTTACATGGTATTAAAGAATGGGTAAGACCCAACTTTGATTAAATTGTAAAGATTTTTTTTATCTCTTTAAAAACTATAATCTATCATAAAAAAAAAGGATTAATTATCTTGTTGTCAATATTTGTTTTGAGTTGTAATTCAGACCATAACAAATCTTGAATGACAACTATTGAATTTTCTTTAATTGCTAAAGGCCATTTTTTCCTACGCTGCCGCACGAATCCTTTTGTGTGGTGGTACAAAAGAAACTAACCTTTTTATGAAAAAAGATTATAAATAAAAAGAATGATTATAAATTACATATTCCATAAAATCATGTTTATGGTAGTGCTAATGATTATCAAAATTTAAAAGTATTAATTTGAGGATTAAGTACTTTAAAATATAATAGTTAATAAATTATAATACACGAAAGGATTCGTGCGGTAGCGGAGTACCAGGTCGGAAAATCTTCGCACTCAAATCCCAACTATTCTTGTACTGAAGGTTTCAGAAGTCTTCAAAAAGAAAAAAAAGAGGTTT
Source organism: Formosa sp. Hel1_33_131 (assembly GCA_949499105.1). Lineage (GTDB taxonomy): Bacteria > Bacteroidota > Bacteroidia > Flavobacteriales > Flavobacteriaceae > Hel1-33-131. The sequence continues at coordinate 91,621 of CATEFX010000034.1, forward strand.
TAAAGCAGTTTTTGGGATGCCTTTTCGGTGATTTGGTAACCTAAAAACTTTTTTTATCTTAGTGGAATGCAAGAAGACTTCCTACATTACGTCTGGCAGCATAAAAAAATGACCCTCAAATCGTTAAAAACCACTGCTCAGGAATCAATAGTCCTCAAAGCCGTTGGCTTAGCAAATACCAATTCTGGGCCCGATTTTTTTAATGCTCAATTAAGTATCGGCACACAGATGTGGGCGGGTAATGTCGAAATCCATGTGAAGTCATCCGACTGGTATGTGCACCATCACGAAACCGATGTTGCCTATGATAGTGTCATTTTACATGTTGTTTGGGAACACAATATGGAAATATATAGAAAGGACAATACCTCAATTCCAACCTTAGAGCTCAAAAACTATGTCCTTCCGCATACCGTCACTAATTACAAAACTCTATTAAATCAAAAAAATCACTGGATCCCATGTGAACCAACTATTTCGGAGGTCGATTCTTTTACAATGAGTCATTGGATAGAGCGTTTATATTTAGAACGTTTGGAAACAAAATATAAAGCGATTGAAATACAACTTGTGGAATCTAAGCATGATTGGGAGGCGGTGTTGTTTTGGCAAATTGCTAAAAATTTCGGACTCAAAGTCAATGGGGATGCGTTTTCAAGCATCGCTAAATCAATGGATTTTTCGGTCATTCGAAAATCACAACATGATATTTTTCAATTAGAAACGCTATTTTTTGGGCAGTCTGGACTTCTTGAAACAGATGCACAAGACATTTATATATCCGATCTAATAGAAAACTATAAATTTTTAAAAAATAAATTCTCATTAACAAATGAAGGCGTATTGCCAGTGCAGTTTTTTCGATTACGCCCGCCTAATTTTCCAACCATACGATTGGGGCAATTGGCAAATCTGTATAGTCAACAAACAAATTTATTTTCAAAACTAATGGAAGCGCGCTCTTTAGAGGAGTTATATGCTATTTTTGAAGGCGGTACTTCTAAGTTTTGGGAGACGCACTATACATTTGAAAAGACCTCAAAATCCGTACCCAAAAAATTCACAAAATCATTTATTAATCTACTGATCATAAATACGATAGTCCCAATTAAGTTTGCTTTTAATAAATTTAACAGACACGTAAACCAAGAGGATGTGGTGGCTATTATTCAGAAAATTCCGATGGAACATAATAGTATCGTCGATAAATTTCATTCGCTATATGCGTTTGGTAAAACAGCTTTAGACTCTCAAGCGTTGATACAGTTAAAGCAAAACTATTGTTCAAAAAATAAATGCCTTCAATGCGCAATTGGTAGTGTGCTATTGAATCGAAATTCATAAATTGCAGCATGAAATTAGTTTATAAAGGTCTTTTTAATTTACAAAAATATGGCTTCTATGTGTGTCAGCGTATTGCCGACCGTTTTGGAATGCGTGCCAAAGTGGTTCGAACGTCTTTTATCTACTTGACGTTTGTAACCCTCGGGTTTGGGTTTGCCTTTTATTTGTTTTTAGCATTTTGGATCCGTATCAAGGATTTGTTGTACACGAAACGAACGTCTGTATTTGATATTTAAGTTATGGAAAAATCTGTTACACGTATTTTTAGATCCAGAATAAGTATCGCAATAGCGTTATTGATTATTCTTCTTTTTGGTGGGGTCGTAGGGTTTAAGTTGATGTCGAATTACACTTGGATCGATGCTATTTATATGACCGTGATCACCATTACCACTGTAGGATTTGGAGAAGTTCATCCTTTAGGTCAAGACGCAAAAATATTTACAATTTGCTTAATATTAACCAGTGTTATTATAGTAGGGTATGCCCTTAAGATTATTACAGAATATATAGTCTCTAAAAATGATATTTCTAAACTAAAACATAAAAGGATGCAAAAAAAAATTGATGCACTGTCTAATCATATTATTATATGTGGATTTGGTAGAAATGGCGCACAGTCAGCTAAAAAATTACGCGCCCACAATCGGCCTTTTGTCGTGATTGAATCAAATAAAGAACTCATTGATAAGCATGAAAACGAAGGGTTTCTTTTTGTTTGGGGAAATGCAAATGATGATGAGGTACTTAAGGCTGCAGGAATAGAGCGTGCGGAATGTTTAATCTCTGCATTACCAGACGACTCTGATAATGTGTTTGTTGTGTTATCGGCACGCCAAATGAATCAATCCATGAGGATTATAAGTCGTGCTTCCCTAGAATCGTCTTATAGTAAACTTAAATTTGCAGGGGCTAATAATGTAATTTTACCTGACAAAATTGGAGGAAACCATATGGCGTCATTAGTGGTGGTTCCGGACCTATTAGAATTTATTCACAATCTATCGATTGTTGGTAATAGTAATATTAATATTGAAGAAATTCCTGTTGAAAAGTTATATAATACTTCCGATATTAAAACCATCAAAGACTTAGAATTAAGAAAAATAACGGGTTGTAATGTGATTGGGTATAAAGATGAATTAGGAAATTATACCATCAACCCTGAAGCCAATCAAAAATTAGTCCCTAATTCTAAAGTCATTGTTTTAGGACGCCCCGAGCAAATTCAAAATTTGAATTCTACGTATAATATTGATGTTAAATAAACCACACAAGGTCTAATCTAAAAATAGCAACCGGATTTTATTACCTCATTTATTTTCACCATATTGTTCGCTAATTAACCACCACCATAATTTTTATCTATGAAAACATATATTCAAACCATAATTGCTTTGATTTTACCTTTTATGTCCTTTGCACAAGAAAAAGGACTCGATCAACAAATTGACGAAGCATTTAAGCCTTTTTCTGATGCTATTTCGAGTGTCATATTTTTCGAAATTATTGGGGTCCCCTTTGTTTTAATTCTTTTAGTGGGTAGTGCCTTGTTTTTCACCATCTATTTTGGTTTTGTAAACATTAGAAGATTTCCAACGGCCATTAATGTTGTTAGAGGTAAATACGATGAATTAGATGAGGGGCATGGTGCACAAAATTCTGACTTAGCTATTGATGGTGATATTGTTGATACTATTAAAGATGAAAGTCAAGACGGTGAGGTAACTCATTTTCAAGCTTTAGCAACTGCCGTTTCTGGAACCGTTGGAAATGGTAATATTGCGGGGGTTGCATTGGCAATTGCCTTAGGTGGACCAGGGGCTACTTTTTGGATGATTGTTTGTGGTTTATTAGGAATGTCTTCAAAGTTTGTAGAGTGTACCTTAGGCGTACAATATAGAGATGTTGGTGAGGATGGAACTGTATATGGCGGTCCAATGTATTATATAAGTAAAGGTTTAAAAGAAAAAGGATTTACAAATTTAGGAAAAGTTGCTGCAGTATTCTTTGCAATTTTCTGTATTGGAGGCTCTTTTGGAGGTGGAAATGCCGCTCAATCTAATCAGGCTACCATAGTTTTGAAAGATTTAATGAATTTACAGAATAGTGCAGCTGGTTTTTGGATCGGAGTTGTTTTAGCTGTTTTAGTTGGAGTTATTATTATTGGAGGAATCAAACGGATTGCACAGGTTACAGAAAAAGTAGTGCCTTTTATGGCCGTCATGTATGTGGTTGCATGTCTATACATTATATTAAGTAACTTCACGCTGATTGATGATGCAATTTCGCTAATTCTTACAGAAGCTTTCAACCCTACAGCTATTGGAGTCGGGAGTTTTATTGGTGTTTTATTAGTTGGTTTTAAAAGAGCAGCTTTCTCCAATGAAGCGGGAGCAGGGTCTGCGTCTATTGCACATTCCGCGGTTAAAACTAAATATTCAGCTTCTGAAGGTTTAGTCGCTTTACTGGAGCCGTTTATTGATACGGTTGTAATTTGTACAATGACAGCTTTGGTAATTATCATTTTCAATTTCGGTGGTGCATTTCAATATGGAGGAGAAGGTTCTGTAATGATCGATGGTATTTCTTATGAAGGTGCTGGGATAACATCGATGGCGTTTGCACAATACATTCCTTATTCAAATATTTTCTTAACCATTGCAGTAGTTTTGTTTGCGGTTTCGACCATGATTTCTTGGTCCTATTATGGCCTACAATCTTGGAAATATTTATTCGGTAGAGGAAAAGTAGCTGATTTAGTTTATAAATTATTATTCTTAACTTTTGTGATCATAGGAGCTTCTGCGAGTATGAAGTCTATTTGGGACTTCTCTGATGCGATGATTTTCGCAATGGTGTTCCCTAATATGATAGGATTATTCTTCTTATTTCCTGTTGTAAAGAGAGAGTTAACCAGATATCTGAAAGCGATTAAAAAATAGGAATGGTTGCCCCATAATGAGATTTTACACCTACTTTTCACGCCAACAACGCTTGGCGGTTGTCCTATTGATCCTAACAATCGTTTCTTTGGAACTGATGTTGGTTTTAAGTAGGTCAACTCCACCCGATCAGAACAAGATTGATCCTCAAGTTTACGTAGAATTTCAAAACGAAACAAATCAATCCCAAAACGATATCCATTTAATCCAAACTATATAACCGATTATAAAGGCTATACTCTTGGGATGAGTACGACAGAGATTAATCGATTGCATCAATATCGTCTTCAAAATAAATGGGTAAATTCTGAGAAAGCGTTTCAGCAGATTACGAAAGTATCCGATTCATTTCTCAAAACAATTGCACCCTATTTTAAATTTCCAGATTGGGTAACGGCTTCCAATAGAAAGTCAACTTTTGGGACGATCGATAATTCTAAAACCGTCAATCAAACAATAGATTTAAACAAGGCTACTGCGGAGCAGCTTCAAAAGGTGCACGGCATTGGCGCTTTTTATTCGGAACGCATTATTAGATTTAGAGATTCATTTGAAGGGGGGTTTATTTCTGAGATACAATTACAAGATGTGCATGGGTTAAGCTCCGAAGTCATTGAAAACGTTCTCAAATATTTCAGTGTAAAAACGCCAAGACATGTCAAGAAATTAAACTTGAATGTAGCGACTGCCGATCAGTTGGTTCAGATTCAGCACATCGATTATGAATTGGCTTATGACATTGTCGAACTGCGAATGTTAAAGGAAGGTTATAGTGCTATTGAGGAATTAACAAAAGTTAAAGGATTTCCAATTGAAAAATTAGAGATTATTAAATTATATTTGTCAATCAATTGAATTATATGGATTTTAATTATTCAGAAGAGCAACAATTAATAGCCGTTGCAGCGAGAGAATTTGCGGAGCAATACATTAGACCCCACTTTATGGAATGGGATGAATCTCAGCATTTCCCTGCCGATGTACTTCACAAAGCAGGTGAGATGGGTTTTATGGGTGTTTTTATTCCAGAAAAATATGGTGGATCCGGATTTGGATATCACGAATATATAGCAATTATTGAAGAAATTTCTAAAGTAGATCCCTCAATTGGACTCTCTATAGCAGCACATAATTCACTGTGTACGGGTCATATTTATTATTTTGGAAATGAATCTCAAAAACAAAGATGGTTACCCAAATTAGCATCAGGCCAATGGATTGGAGCATGGGGTTTAACAGAACACAATACAGGAAGTGATGCCGGAGGTATGAATACCACGGCTATTAAAGACGGAGATCATTACATCCTTAACGGATCCAAGAACTTTATAACGCATGGTCGCAGTGGGGATATTGCTGTGGTTATTGCACGAACAGGAGAAAAAGGAAACTCTCATGGGATGTCGGCTTTTGTAATTGAAAAAGGCACACCAGGATTTTCATCCGGAAAAAAAGAAGACAAATTAGGAATGCGCGCCAGTGAAACGGCTGAGCTTGTATTTGATAACTGCCGTATTCACAAAGATAATTTATTAGGCGAAGAAGGGGAGGGGTTTATCCAATCATTAAAAGTTTTAGATGGAGGTCGAATTTCAATTGGAGCATTATCGTTAGGGATATCAAAAGGGGCTTATGATGCTTCCTTAAAATACTCAAAAGAGCGCGTGCAGTTTGGAAAGCCGATTTCAAGTTTTCAGGGAATATCGTTTAAGTTAGTAGATATGGCTACAGAAATTGAAGCTTCAGAATTATTGCTTCATAAAGCGGCTTTCTTAAAAAATAATGGAAAAAAGGTTACAACTTTAGGGGCCATGGCCAAAATGTTTGCCAGTGAATCCTGTGTTAAAATTGCGAATGACGCCGTTCAGATCCATGGCGGATATGGTTACACAAAAGATTATCCAGTAGAAAAATTTTATAGAGACTCCAAGTTATGTACAATTGGAGAAGGTACCACTGAAATACAAAAAGTAGTCATCTCAAGAAATATTTTAAAATAACTATTGCAGAACAATAATTAAGTTTATATTTGCAGACGAAATCTAAAAGAGGGGAGGTTAAAAGACTATGTTAATAATACCAATAAAAGAAGGAGAGAATATAGACAGAGCGCTAAAACGTTTCAAGCGAAAGTTTGACAAAACGGGAACAAAGCGATCTTTACAAACGCGCAAGCAGTTTATAAAGCCATCTGTGAAACGTAGAGCACAAATTCA
>CATEFX010000035.1 GCA_949499105.1 Formosa sp. Hel1_33_131
ACCATGCCACACTCGATGAGAATATGATTTTCATACTTTATGTAAACAATTGATATGTGATTGAAACAATAATTTTATAAATTAAAAAAAACATTCGGCAAGTAAAATTTGGCTTTAAATAGAGAATAGAATGCAGCAACCCCTTCAAACATTCCTATTAATCACTTATTAAATCGGAGATTCGTTGGATTAAATCTGATTTAGAGATCCAAAGTAATTACTTCAGATTCGGATGCTTTTGTGTCCTTTAGTGTCTCGTTGTAATAGGATTTGTACCAACCTACAAAAGCCTCTACACCCGATGCAATGGAGGTCGAAGGTTGGGAGTCGTAATCGGTTTTAAATTGCTCGACATTTGCCCAGGTCCGATTGACATCCCCTGCCTGCATGGGCATCAGCAGCTTCTTAGCCGTTTTACCCGTACTTTTTTCAATCGCTTTAATAAAATCTAATAATTGAACCGGTTGACTGTTCCCTATATTATATAATTTATAGAGCTGTTTGTTTTTGGAAGGCTTTAAAAGTGTGGCTTCAACGCCATCAATTATGTCATCGATGTAAGTGAAATCACGTGATAAGTTGCCCTTATTAAAAACCTTAATTGGTTGGGCATTTAAAATCGCCTTTGTAAATAAAAACAATGCCATGTCTGGTCGTCCCCAGGGCCCATAGACTGTAAAAAACCGCAATCCAATTGTTTCAATATTGTAACGTTGGCTGTAGGAATGCGCCATTAATTCATTGGCCCGTTTGGTTGCCGCATACAAACTAATGGGTTGGTCTACAGCGTCTGATTCTTTAAAAGGCACTGCATTGCTATTTCCATATACACTCGAGCTACTTGCATAGACTAAACGCGTAATTTTGTACTGTCTACAACATTCTAAAACATTAAGAAAGCCAGAGATGTTACTATCGATATAGGCTTCTGGGTTTGCATTGGAGTTTCGAACACCGCCTTGGGCAGCAAGGTTACAAACACTGTCAAACTGATGGGATTTGAATACTTCTGGTACCGCGTCCCGATCTTCAAGGTTTAAACGAATGAACTGAAACTTGTCACCAAACGTTACACTGTTTGTTAAGGAATCAAAACGTTCCGCTTTGGAACGCAAAATCCCCAATGCTTTGAGACGGTCATATTTTAGATTGACATCGTAATACGCATTAATATTGTCCAGTCCTAGTACAGAATGTCCTGCTTTTAAAAGGCGTTCACAAAGATGAAATCCAATAAAACCTGCCGCGCCTGTAACTAATATTTTTTTTTTTGAGACATGTTATTTTCCAATGGCTTTGTAAATGAACCCAATCGATTCAAGTGCTGCTTGATCTAAAATATTTCGTCCATCAAAAACGAAGGCCGGTTTTAGCATCCCATCGTATATTTTTTTCCAATCATAGGCTTTAAATTCATCCCATTCGGTAATCACTGCGAGTGCGTGTGTTCCTTCTAAGGCTTCATACGGGTTGGTATGTACCTCTAAAAATTTATTATTTTCTGATTCTGTTCTGGTGTCCAATGCATTCAAATCGGATTGCATTTGAACGGCCGTAACCTTAGGGTCATAAACTTGAATAGATGCATGCTCTTCAATAAGTTTATCTGCGATATAAATGGCAGCAGATTCTCTGGTATCGTTGGTGTCTTTTTTAAAGGCCCAACCCAAAAATCCAATTTTCTTTCCAGCCACCGTTCCATATAATGATTTCACGATTTGACTCGCAAAACGACTGCGTTGATGGTTGTTCATGATAATGACTTGCTCCCAATAATCGGCTGCTTCGTCTAAGCCTAAAGACTTACATATATACACTAAGTTTAAAATATCTTTTTGAAAACAAGAGCCTCCAAATCCTACAGAAGCTTTTAAAAATTTTGATCCAATTCGCGAATCCGTGCCAATCGCTTTGGCCACATCGTCAATATTAGCGCCGGTAGACTCACAGAGTTCTGTTAAGGCATTAATGGATGACACTCGTTGTGCTAAAAAAGCATTGGCCGTTAATTTTGAGAGTTCAGAGGACCATAAATTAGTGGTGATAATTTGGGCTCTCGGAATCCAAGTGGCATAGATATCAACTAAGGTCTGAATGGCTTTAAGTCCACGTTCTGTTTGATCGCCACCAATTAAAACACGATCGGGGGCTTCTAAATCTTGAATGGCGGTTCCTTCGGCTAAAAATTCTGGATTTGATAAAATTTCAAAATTCACACCGGTTCCCGTATTTTCTAAAATGTCTTTAATCGCTTCGGCTGTTTTTACAGGGAGGGTCGATTTTTCAACAACGATTTTATCGGAAGTTGCAATTTTGGCGATTTGACGGGCACAGAGTTCTACATATTGTAAATCTGCGGCCATGCCTTTTCCTGCGCCATACGTTTTTGTAGGGGTATTCACAGAAATGAAAATCATATCTGCTTCATGAATCGCACCTTCAACATCGGTTGAAAAAAATAAATTTCGGCCCCGTGCTTCTCCAACCACGGCATCCAATCCGGGTTCAAAAATAGGAAGCTTATTTAAATCTTCATCGTTCCAAGCATCAATACGAGCCTGATTCATATCGACTACAATCACTTTTATAGATGGGTTTTTTTGGGCAATAACGGACATTGTTGGTCCTCCTACATAGCCTGCTCCAATACAACAAATTGTGTTTACACTCATTTTTGGTTAATTCTTAAACTGTTCCCAGTACCATTCAACGGCATTTTTAAGACCACTTTCGAAGGCATGGGTTGGTTTGTAATTTAATAATTTAACTGCCTTTTCAACAGAGGCCTGGGAGTGCGGAATATCTCCGAACCGTTTTGGACCATGAATCACTTGAACGTTGGCAATTGTTGGGTCAAATTTAGCTAAATATTTTTTTAAACTATGCACAAGTTGGACTAAAGTCGTCCGATCGCCCACAGCCGTATTATATATTTGATTTAACGCCAACTTATTATCAGTAGATAAGGCTAAAAGATTCATTACTATAACATTATCAATATACGTAAAATCACGAGAATACGAGCCATCTCCGTTAATCACCGGAGATTCATGATTTATAAGTTGAATTACAAATTTGGGGATGACCGCCGCATAGGCGCCATTTGGATCTTGTTTTTTTCCAAAAACATTAAAATATCGCAAGCCAACAGTATCTAAATCAAACGTGTTTTTAAAGATTGTTGCATATAATTCGTTTACATATTTGGTGATGGCATAGGGCGATAATGGTGCGCCTATAACCGCTTCAATTTTAGGGAGTTGTTTTGAATCTCCATACGTCGAACTACTGGCTGCATACACAAAACGTTGTACCTTTTGATCTCGGGATGCGACTAACATATTAAGAAAGCCATCAACATTGACCGCATTGGTGGTCAATGGATCTTTGATGGATCGCGGTACAGATCCCAGTGCGGCTTGATGCAGCACAAAATCGACTTCCTTACACGCTTGTTGACAGGCTTCTATAGCTCTGATATCGGCATTGATGAAACTAAAGTTTTTATGCGCTATAAACGGTTGAATATTATGCATAAACCCCGTGGATAGATTATCCATACAACGAACCTTGGCGCCCAGTTTTAACAAGGCTTCACATAGATTCGAACCAATAAACCCAGCACCTCCGGTGACTAAGACTGTTTTAGATTTTAAATTTGAAAACATATATTATAATTTTGCGTCAGCTTTGGTTCCTAAGACGCCTTTTACGTCATACACAACCGTAGTCTTTTTCATTAACGGTTTCAGGTCCATTTTAATAAATTCTTTATGGGCTACCGCGAGAACAATGGCGTCAAAAGTATCTTTGGGAGCCTCTTGCGTTGTTTTAAGATGGTATTCGGATTCTACTTCCGACGGATTCGCCCAAGGATCATAAATAGTGAGATGCATTCCATAACTATTGAGATGAGAGATGACATCAATTACTTTGGTATTTCTGACGTCCGGGCAATTTTCTTTAAACGTAATGCCCAAAATAAGGACACTTGCCCCTTTAATTTTTATATCATTTTTGACTAATAATTTTAAAACTTGCCCTGCGACGTGTTCGCCCATAGAATCATTTAAACGACGCCCGGCTAAAATTATTTCGGGATGGTAACCCACTTCTTGCGCTTTTTGAGCTAAATAATACGGGTCAACGCCAATACAATGCCCGCCAACGAGCCCTGGCTTAAACGGTAAAAAATTCCATTTGGTTCCTGCCGCTTTGAGAACTGCGTCTGTATCAATGTCTAAAAGGTTAAATATTTTAGCCAGTTCATTTACAAAAGCAATGTTGATATCGCGTTGGGAATTTTCAATGACTTTTGCGGCTTCGGCGACACGAATACTTGGTGCCATGTGGGTTCCGGCCGTAATCACCGACCGGTATAAATCATCTATGACTTTAGCAGATTCTGGCGTGGAGCCTGAAGTGATTTTTAAAATTTTGGTCACGGTACGCTCTTTATCGCCTGGGTTGATGCGCTCAGGAGAATAACCTACAAAGAAATCTATATTAAGTTTTAAGTCACTTAATTTTTCTAAAACTGGCACACATTCATCTTCTGTCACTCCAGGATAAACCGTACTTTCATAGATGACGATGTCTCCTTTTTTAAGCACCTTAGCAACTGTTTCCGAGGCCTTTAATAAAGGCGTTAAAACCGGTCGTTTATTTTTATCTGTTGGAGTCGGGACGGTAATAATATAAATGTTTGCATCCGAGATATCCATCACGTCGATGGTTGGAAAAAATCCTAAGGAACGTTTTTGTAACCCGATTAAATTAGGCGATAAAATTGAAGATAATGCTTCAGAATCAACTTCTAAAGTGGAGTCAGTAGCCTCGGATAATTCTTTGACACGTTTTGTATTAATATCAAAACCAATAGTAGGATATTTTTTGGCAAATTCTATTGCTAGTGGGAGACCCACATAGCCCAGTCCAATGACTGCTATTGTTTTTGAGGTATTCATAGGTTAAATTTAGGAGTAATAAGGGGGTACTATTCGTTTGGGTTGGATTCAGAATTGGTTTGATCATATAATTCAATCCCATTTTCTGGGACTGGCGTATTTAGATAAAACACCACCGATCGTTCTATAACATCTTTTAATTTCCGTTGCAATTTTTTAATATAAACCTCATCAATTTCTTTAGCAATAATGATCACCTCAATTGTTCCGGAATCTCGACCTTGAGCATAATCCCCAATTAAAATAATTTTATTGACATCGCCCATTTGTTTCAAAATGGATTCCACAATTTGTTCAAGCCCTAAATGTTTACGAATCACTTTTTGTAGGATTGTAAAAAGAGGATGCTTTGTGTCCGCTGAGTAAATTATTTTGTTTTTACTCTTCCATTGAATTAAGTATCCCGCATCGGACAAGTTATTTAATTCACGACGAATGGCATTTGTAGATTCTCCAAATTCAACAGCAAGCCCATTTAAATAGCCGCTATTTGCTGCATTTATGAAGAACTTCACTAACATGCGAAGTCTGGTACGAGATGTAATAAGTGATTTTAACAAAGCTGAAAGTGAAAGGACTTATAGGTAATCAAATGATCGATTTAGTGATGATTTGAACGGCTTCGCCGTTGTGACTCCCATATTTTTAGATAACAAAAAGATACTAAATAGAGATGGGGATCTCAGTAATTCAATTTCAAGTAACAAATGTACTTGATTAATTTATTATTTCAAAATAATATTTAACTATTTTGATGTTTCCAGATTAAAAATTAGGATAACTGAAATTTTAGCATATAACCTAATGAGTCTATAACCACGCAACATTGGTTCCCTGAAACGTACTTTATGGTCCCTGTATCATCCAAAATACCTAGAGGTTTTAAATCAATTTTGGTACCTGGGGTATATTTTTGAAGTGTGACAGATGCAAATTCTTGGTCGGCAACTTTTCGTAGCACGTCTACCTCTTGTTCTTTGACCACTGCAGGTTGGCCTTGCCAATATAAATAACGACGGATATAAGGAATGTCAAAAACGGACTGTCTTTGATTGTTAGGAAGTTTAACAAGAAGCATGGAAGGTAAAAGCGGGACTTTAATTTTCTGTTTGCGGTCACTCCATTGACGTAATTCTGTACGAACAGGGCAATACGCTTCAATTCCGATTTGATTTAATCGGGATTCAACTTTTTGTTCATTTCTTGGCTTAGTAACGAGGACAAACCAATGGTTGTTATTTTGAGGCATAGGCATTAAGCATAAGAAAAAGCGTTAAGGTGCTTTTAAATTCTTATAATTAATATCTCAAAAAAAGTGTCATTGGTTAAAAACACTTTTGAAAGTAGTGGCTGCAATTTAGAAAACTTTTTTGTAAATCACACAAAAAAATTACTTGATTTAATTAAAAAAACAAGATTCCCTTCTTAAAAAAAATCTAAATAACTTGAAAAAAACAATCAGTTATAGAAATCAATTAAAAAAATATATCTTTGTTACAAATAATACACCATGTTAAAAGCCCCAGCTCTTAGCAAACAAATCAAAGAACAGCAGTTGTTATGGTTTAGCGCCTCGAACAGCTATGTAATTGTTGACAAAAACATCAACAGACTTATTAATTTGTTTGTCTCCCATCCTGAAAAACCTAGTTTCATTAGCTTTGCTTCTGAAGCCATTGGAATCTCTCGTTCGCAGTCCGAATTGTTTTACAATCAAATTGACGAACTCTTTTCAACGAATTCAATTGACACGAATAACACATCTGAATCTATCTCATTTGACACAAGCTTAAGAACGTTTTCTGAAACCTATAGTATCAATAATGTACTCATTAAAATAAATTATAGTCATAAAAAAGTAAGAGAGATCCTACACCCACAAATAGCACATTTGACGACTAGAAAACCGGGAGGTACAGATGAAACTATTTTTGATGTGTTCTATTTAAATAAGAGATTATACTTTTATAAAAACAGCACTTTGATTGACTCGTATGAGACGAAAAACTATCATGTTCTACAAGGGAATTTTTGCATGCAATTACTTTGTGTCATTCATGGAAAAACAGAAAAAGATTGGTTGGGTACCATCCACGCTTCGACCGTCACAAACGGAAAGGAAGCCATATTAGTTATTGGTAAATCTGGAAAAGGGAAAAGCACCTTTACAGCACATGCAATGGCATCTGGACTCCATTTAGTGGCGGATGATTTATCTCCGATTTTAGCAAAAAACAAACACGTCTACGCCTACCCTGGCGCCATTTCCATTAAATTGGGTGCCTTTGAGTCGCTTTCTAAAATAATTCCTGGTTTTAAAGAACTGCCTCTAATTTTTAAGGGAGAAGAAAAGGGATCGGTTAAATTTGTGGTGCCTTATCAATCTAAAGACACAGCAAATCAGAAAAATTATCCCTGTCGAAAAATGGTAAGTATCAATTATCAACCGGAATCAAAAACGGAGCTTAAAGAGATCGCGTTTTCAGAAGCGATGGAGATTTTTGTGCCCGATTCTTGGATCTCCCCTGAAGAAACGCATGCGAACGATTTTATGGACTGGATTGAGAGTTTATCCTTTTATGAATTAACGTACTCCAACACTCCAGAAGCTTTAGAAGTGTTTACAGAACTTTTTGACTCTTAGTGAATGAAAAAATCTAAAATTAGCATTGCAAGCATCTTGTCATTTGAGCCTAATGAGTCGCTATTGAGATCGCAATTAAGTGATCCCAAAATGGACTGGGAGTGGTTGGTGAAATCAAGCAGTCAACAGGGGGTTATGACGAGTGCGTATTGCCGTTTAAAACATAAAAATCTAATAGATGTTCTTCCAAATGACCTTAACACCTATTTGAGTGAAATTACAAACATCAATCGAAATCGAAACCTAAGTCTGCTCAATCAGGTTAAGGAACTAAGTCTCCTTTTCAATACCCATAAAATACATCATGTGTTTGTGAAAGGCTGTGCGTTATTAGCATCGGGGGTGTACAATGATATTGGAGAACGTATGATAGGTGATATCGATGTTCTCGTAGAACCAACGCATTTGCACAAAGCAGGACGTTTATTAAAAGAAACTAACTACACCTCACTAGATGAGAGCCTTTTTGGTAAATACAAGGATCACCGCCATCTGCCGAGATTGATTCATCCTGACCGTTTAGGCGCCGTCGAAATTCACTCAAAATTATTAAGAAAAGAGCGACAAAAGATTTTGAATGTTAAAGAAATACTTGCCAACCGAAGAACCATCAAAGGCGTTTGTGTTCCAATTATGGTAGCAAATTTAGACATCCTAATTTTGAATCATCAAATCAATGACTTTGGCTATTTATTTAAATCCATAAATTTTAAAGTCTGTTACGACAGTTTGGTTTTAGAGCAACAGAATGAACCGTCTACTACTAGTAAGACTTCAAAATACCACCGACTTTTTTATACTTTGAGAGCGCTCTATTTTAAATCCAACTCAATGACCTCCAAAAACACGAGTTCAACTGTTTTAAAAAAGATGTATAAACTCCTAAACAAAAAAGGGCTTGTAAGACGAATTTACACAAGAATTGTAAACGTCAATATTGGACTCATCACAGGCTTAGAAGGTATAAAGTTGTTTGCAAAAAACAAACACTTTAGAGCAGATGTTTGGAACCATAAATCGGAAGTCATAAAACTATTTAGAGGCGAAGAATAGCCTCCTAAAGACTGAAACCAATACCCCGTAAATGATATCGGTTTGTTAGTTGTTATATTTTTAATATTTCAATTAATTTTTCATTTACATAATAGTTACCCGTTCCCAACTTTTCTTTCCTTAGCAATCCGTCTTTCGCGAGTTGATTTAAATATTTTGCGGCAGTAATTCGGGAAACTCCTAAGTCTTGTTCAACAAATTCAATTTTTGTGTAAGGATGTTTGAATAAGTTGTTGAGCAGATCTTGGCTATAAAATTTATAATTATTTCGTAATATATTTTTATATTCAAAAATCAATGCTTTCATATTCCTAATTAAAATTATAGTTTCTTTAGAAATTACTTCAACAGCATCAAGCATATACAATATCCAGTTTTCCCAGTTGTCAGTCTCCCTAACTTCTTGTAATAATTGGTAATATTTTCCTTTATTTTTGATTATATATCTACTCAAATATAAAATGGGTAGATCCAATAAATCATTCATTACCAAGAACAGCACATTGATTATTCTTCCAGTCCTCCCATTGCCATCATAAAAAGGGTGTATGCTTTCAAATTGATAATGAATAATTGCCATTTTTATTAATGGATCAACTTCTGAGATTCTATGATCATTAATGAATTGCTCAAGATTATCCATCAATTGAATAATTGTACTGTACTCTTGTGGTGGTGTGTATACTACTTCACCAGTTGTTGTGTTTTTTAAAGTAGTTCCTAGAACTTTTCTAAATCCAGCATTATTTTTTTCTAATTCTGATTGGATTTGAATAATATCATTATTAGTTAAAATCTTGTTTTTGGAAATTAGAGCAAAACCTTTTTTTAAAGCAGAAATATAATTTTGAACCTCCTTTGCATTTAGAGATTTATATCCATCAAAACTTAATGCTGCCTTATAGATGTCGTCTTGCGTTGTAATTATATTTTCGATTGCGGAGCTATCTTTTGCTTCTTGAAGTCCTAGCGTATTGATTAGAATGCTTTCGTTTGGAATACTTGAAACAACTCCCTTTAATTCAGCAAGAGCCCTGTGTGAAGTCGCCACTTTTTTAAGGACTTTTTTCGTTTCTATATCTTGTTTAAAAGGTAATTTTTTTAACTTTCCAAACTTCATTATGTAAAGATTATCTAATTATCTATACAAATATAACAAATTATGATAAGAAAAAGCGTTTTCGTTATCATAGCCTTGTGTTGTTGATAAAATTTTGATGCTTTTTATGCTGATCCGTTATTGGAAAATCAACATTGAATACATGAAAAAATCAAAAAAAGAAGATGTGTCCTGTTATAAACCCAAATGCGTTAGATTCGAATAAGACTCTATGATTAGTATGTTCTTTAGTTTAAATAAACTTCTTTGATCCGTCGATCATTATTGTTTTGCCTAAACTTTAAAACAGGGGTCTTAGACTTCGTGTAAATCATTAGAATTTCATCTATGCGTGTTACGGAGAGTCTTAGCTTTTTTACGCGAGATTCATAAGATAAATTGGGCTCAAAGAAATTTAAAATTGAAGGAAAGTCGACAGCCTTTGGGTATTCATTTAATAACTGTTCCAAAATACTAAAATCTTCAACGCTTAACTCTTTTTTTATTTTATTTGAATTTGTTAAAATAACGCTGTAGTTACTTTTGGGTTTTGTTTTTAAATAAACAACAAGAAGAATTGCCAATACTAAAATTAATAAAACAAAGTAGAGTCCGTATTGAGTCTCGTTATTATATAACGGATATTCAATTACAGAACTCCCTAATAATTCTGAGGGTGTCATGAAAATAAAGCGAGAGGCCAGAGAATGATGCATCCATTTTGAAAACATAAAAAGATTCGTTGTTGGATTGAACTCAAAGAACTCAATATTTTCTAAAATAATTGGATTCACATTGGTAAACTCTTTGATAACATTGTTAGTAATATCACTCCAAAACACCTTCCCATTAAGAATCATAAGGGTCCCTCCTTTGTAGGTGCCTTTTACTGTAGCGTGTGAAAAAATAGTCTTAGAAAAAGATGAATTCAACGTCCCTAGATAGGTCCAAAAATGAGTCTTTAAATCTAATTTCCAAACATCATCCAAAAAATTATAATTCAATTCGAGCTGCTCATTAACCCGCTTATTTAACCCCCCTGCTACATATAAAGATGAATCCTTTAATTGACCAATTACGAGTTGTCTCGCCGAAGGGGATTTTGAATTTGGATGAAAAAAAAACTCACTCCATTCTTGATTTACGGGATTAAAAGAAGTAAGGTTCGAGTTCACATTAAACAAGCCATAACCCCCATAAGAAAATATATTATTTTCAAAGGAAAAGTCAAACGATCTGTACTTGTTTCGATGTTCAAAAGATTTATCGAGACGTTCAAAAGAACGGTCTTTAAATCGATATAAAACACCCCCGCCTTTGGATAATAAAATTGTTTCGTTCAGGCGATTAATCGCATTAAAATTTAAATGAGGCCAATCCATCTGATGTGCCCATTTTTCGTAGGATTTTCCATTTTTAGTGACATATACAGAATCCGAATCAACGATATAAAACAGGTCTTTGGAGTGGAAACTAAAAAAAGAGTCCTTGGAAAATTCTGGAAAAGAACCACTTAAAATGGTCAAAAAAAATAGTTGTAATAAGAGCATTATAAATACAGGATATATAGTGTAATGTACTAAAAAATAATGAAAAAATCAGCGAATCCATTTAAACTTGCAACTTAAATATAAAATGAAAAAATGAAAAAACTTATTTTACTATTAATGCCATTAATGCTAATCGGATGCGGAGATGACGACGGAGACAACAACGATACTGCTTTTAACCCCAACGAGCCCTTGATAGGGTCTTGGGAATTAATTACTGAAGATCATTATCTAGTTGAAAATGGAAACTTTACAGCTTGTATTGAAGAAGGCTATCCTAATGTTAGTGAGTTTTTTGCTAACGGCACCTACAATGATCATTGGTGGGAATGCAGAGAAAATTCAGACGGAAGTGTAACCATGGATGATACGGGAGCAACTGAAGGTGGAATCTGGAAACAAGTTGGGGAGGCTGGAAATTATTTGATATCCGACCCTAACGAAGACGAACCAAATGAAGAGGTTATTTATTTAGAATTTAATAACGATTTTTCTCAATTTTCGTTTGATAACGGAGAGTATATTTCAACTTTTGAACGCCAGTAGTTTTTGTTGTATTTTTTTAGAGTGAAACCCTGCAATTTGCAGGGTTTTCTATTTTAGAATCCGAGCTTATAAACTCTAAGAAGTTTATTCTTAATTAATTCTTATAATTATAATTGTATCCGATTAAGGCAGCAAAAGTTATATCCCAAAACCATTTTATAAATTTTGTTATTAAATGACGAATCAAAAGGATGAATTACTGATAGTATTCAATAACTATCGTAGATTCATCGTCGTCTGAGTCTGGTGATTTTACTATAACATTTCTTGGGTATCCGGCATCGTTATAATCGTATGTAAAATTTAAAACTTCTGTCCCTTCGTCAGCTCCATAAACGTATGTAACTCTAGTGACATTATTAGAAAATCCTACGTAATCGGATTCTGTCAAATCATCAAATAACCAATTAAATCCAGTTACCGAAGAAAAAACCGAAGGCTTATTGTCGTAGGAAATAGTCATTAATCTCCCTTCAACACCACAATCTTCAGATGACGATGTAGGGTTGCCCCCATTAAATACAATTTCAAGAGTGCAATCATCATCATCAATAGAAGTCATAGTACCGTTTGAACCGTAGGAATAGGTGGAGTTGACTGAATAACCTCCATTAGCTACTTCATATTCTTCTCTAATCACCCTATTGTCTGAATCATAAAAGTATAAAGTTGTATTGGATAAGCTTTCTTCAGTATCATAAACATAGTATTGTCTAATTTTTGAAATAAGATTAGAGGAATAGATATACTCTGTTCGATAGACATACTCTGTACTGTTGGTTGCTGTAGAATATCCAATTGTTTTAATTTTTTCTACCAATTTATTACCATCATAACTAAATTCTTCAATTAAACTCGATCCATATTCACCATCATCGGAGTTTTGAGTTATTTTTTTAACTAACAATCCGTTTTCGGAAATATTGATAGTTGATCCGTCGGAATTGTCATCAGAGTCACAGGCTATTAGTAGTAAGGTTGCTAGTGCTAGGGTAAGTGCTTTTTTCATAGTCTTAAATATTTTAGTTCAATAATCTTCTGCAAATTTATTAAGTATTGTTTAAGTTATTTAATGGTTTTAGTGCATTACACCATATATCCTGTATTTATGCACACCCAATTGAGCTGGTTTCGAATCAGAATGTCACTATTAAAAAAAACAGCTCTTCCGGTCATCTATTGAAGATGGCTATGTATTTCGAAAAGACACGGGCTAAAAGGGGATTTAAAACAACGACAAGAACTTCAAAATTCAGGATCTCCCTCCAGTAGGATTATGACAGTTTAAATAACCGATTTCAAACCCCAAAAGTGAATGCGGTTATTGGCTCAATTCTCATTTTTATTAAAAGAAATAGAAAGTGTTTTTTCTTTTTTTTTGCAATTTATTTTTCCGTAGTTTCGTAAGATGAGATTATTTACTTTTTTACTTATTGGAATTTTAGGGCTATCGTCATTAGGGGCACAAGAAACCGTGGTGATCTATGCCATCAACGATCCACATGGACAAATTAACAATTTCCCTCGGCTAAAAACGTTGATTGAAAACGATCGCGCGCAGAACAGCAAAGTGTTTTTCGTGAGTGCAGGAGATCTTTTTTCTGGAAACCCTATTGTCGACTATCACGAAAACAAAGGATTCCCTATGATCGATTTATTAAATGACTGCGGGTTAGACGTTTCTGTGATCGGAAATCACGAATTTGATTATGGTCAGGACGTTTTGAATGCACGTATCGAGCAAGCAGAATTTCCTTTTATATGTGATAACGTAAGTAATGTTAGCGGCGTACTAGCAGATGTTAACGGCTTCGAACTGATTACAAAAGATGAGTTTACCATTGCTTTTGTTGGTGTGGTTGAGACGGGTAGCCCTGGCTTACAGCCTTTAACGCATCCAAAAAAAATTGAAGGACTGACCTTTACTGAAGGGCTCGATAGTTTCCCAAATTATGAAGATCTAAAAGCAGATAATGACGCAGACCTTTTGGTGGCTCTGACCCACTATGGCTCTTACAAGGATCGTAAAATCTTAGAGACTTATTCTTTTGTGGATTTGGTTATCGGAGGACATACCAACGGTGAATATGGAGAAGCTTATGAAAACGGATACATGGTAATGTCTGGAAAAAACCTTGAAAAAGTATCTAAGACCACACTTACCGTAACCAACAAGGCGATAACTGATTTTAATTTTGAGCTTATTGATTTGTC
>CATEFX010000036.1 GCA_949499105.1 Formosa sp. Hel1_33_131
GGACTCGAACCCGCGACCCCCTGCGTGACAGGCAGGTATTCTAACCAACTGAACTACCAAACCGTTGCGTTATTGCGGTTGCAAATATACACTGCATTTTTCATTACACAACTATTTTTCACTTTATTTTCAACATTAATAAAAAATTAAATAAATTTCTGTCGCTCTACCATATAAGTCGTCAAGATTTTATCAAAACCTTCTTGAATATCGACGCCAACATAACTGATTTTATACTGCCCACACTTCAAACGTAAGTCGCTGAAATAGGATGCTATAGCGGCTTCATAATTGGCTTGCAATGCTTCCGGATATAAATCTACTGACCCACCAGACTCGACATCCACAAAGCGTTTTGGGGTATTATCAAACTTAAAATTATATTCTGTGGCCTTGTCATACACATGAAATAAAACCAATTCGTGCTTATTATGTTTCAAATGGCGCAATGCTTCAAATAGTTTTTGGGCGTCTTGGTCGGGCTGAAGCATGTCTGTAAACAAAAAAATCAACGAACGACGGTGCATTTTTTCTGCGATTTGATGTAAGACTTCAAACGTTTGGGTTCCCACTTCTTTTTGAGGACGGCTCACAACCGTGTTTAAACGGTTCATAAGCATTTGATGGTGGCGCTCACTCCCCTTTTCTGGGGCATAGGAGTCGATGGCATCCGAATAGACGCTTAAACCGACAGCATCGCGTTGTTTTTTTAAAAGCTGCATCATAGCTGCGGCGGCTAAGGCCGAAAAACTAATTTTATTTAAATGACCAATAGATGGCCGATCGCATTTTGGATAGTGCATCGAGCTGCTATTATCGATAATCAAATGACACCGTAAATTGGTTTCTTCATCATAGCGTTTGGTGTACAATTTGTCGGTTTTGGCAAACAACTTCCAATCGATATGGCGGGTACTTTCGCCATTATTATAGATTTTATGTTCGGCAAATTCGGCAGAAAACCCATGAAAAGGACTTTTATGCATGCCTGAAATAAAACCCTCTACAATGGATTTGGCTAATAAATCAAAGTTTAAAAACCCGGAGGCCTGCTGTAATTCCTTTTGAATATCCATAGGTCCTAAACTAAAAAAGGTTTGTCAATAAGACAAACCTTTTTTAACTTCTTTTTAAAAGATATGTTTACAACAATGCGTCAATCGCTTCTGTGTATACATTTTTTGGAGAGACGCCTACTTGACGTCCTACGACTTCACCGTTTTGAAATACCAATACGGTTGGAATATTTCGCACGCCATATTTAGCCGCAAATTCCTGATTTGCGTCGACATCTACTTTTCCTACTACCGCTTTATCGCCGTATTCGGTACTGATTTCTTCGATGATAGGTCCTACCATTCGACACGGACCGCACCATGCTGCCCAAAAATCAACTAAAACTGGTTTCGTACTTTTTAAGACGGTTTCTTCAAAATTTGCGTCTGTGATTTCTAATGCCATACTCTTTATTTTTTAAATGCTATTTATTAATTATTGAGCTACAAAATTAATTAAAAATTTGTCCAAATCAATACCCCTTGTGATTTGTTTTGTTTATAATCAGATTGTTGAAAATTATACGTCCTTAATTTAATTTATAAAACACCTCTTGTTCTTTGAGCTCTTCTAAGAGTTCTTGTGAGATTTTTATTTTTTGCAAGCGACTACTCATTTCTAATTTTAACTCCTCATCATCGTCATAAATGACAAATTTTAAGTTGTGATTTCCCGAATGCATTTGCAAAAGCTCTTTGATGCTTTGTACTTTTTCTTCGGTGATTTCTTTAATATTTAATTGAATAGATAGTTTTTTTGCATAGGATTCCATGATGTCATGAAGCAGCTGAAAACTATTAAATTGCAATCGTGGATCGCCTTTAGCACCGGTATCTCTATTGGTCCATCCTTCCCGAATTAAGGCCCGCACAAAGACAAAATTATTCGGCATCAAAAAGTGTTTGAACTTCAAATACTCTTCGCCAAAAATCCGAAATTCGTGGGTGTTCATATAATCTTCGATGGAAAACGTGCCCCAGCCTTTTCCTTGTTTACTCACGCGATGTTGTACATCTGTGACGACACCACCAAAGGAAATTTCTTTATTTATAAAGGTGGGCATATCTCTAAAAACTGAAATATCGCCATTACAGAAATTCTGCATTTCTAGTTTAAAATCATCTAAGGGATGGCCAGAAATATAGATCCCCACCACTTCTTTTTCACGGGCTAATTTTTCCATGGTGCCCCAGGTTTCACAAGGCGGAATTTCGGGCTCATCAATCTGTACATCACTCGATTCTCCAAACAAACTGACTTGTGACGAGTTTTTATTTTCTTGAAACCGATTGGCATATTTAATGGTTTTTTCCAAAAAGGTAACCCCATCCCCTTCATCCTGAAAATACTGGGCACGGTGGGTATTTTGAAAACAATCGAATCCGCCCGCATTGGCCAAATTTTCAAATGCTTTTTTATTGGCGGCTCTAAGATCGATTCGTTTTGCTAAATCAAAAATAGACTTATAATTTCCTTCATTTTTTCGTTCCTCAACAATGGTTTTTACAGCCCCATGACCCACACCTTTTATGGCGCCCATTCCAAAGCGGACGGCATTGTTTTGGTTGACCGAAAATTTATAATAACTCTCATTCACATCGGGCCCTAATACATTTAATTTCATGCGTTTACATTCCTCCATAAAGAATGTAACCTGCTTGATATCGTTCATGTTATTGGACAATACCGCTGCCATGTATTCAGCAGGATAATGCGCTTTTAAATACGCCGTTTGATAGGCTATCCAAGCATAACAAGTGGAGTGTGATTTATTAAAGGCATAACTGGCGAATTTTTCCCAATCCGTCCAAATTTTCTCCAACTTATCAGCCGGCATGCCTTTTGCGGCCGCTTGATTTATAAACTTCGGTTTCATTTTATCGAGGACCGAAATTTGCTTTTTACCCATCGCTTTTCTCAAAACATCGGCCTCACCTTTGGTAAAGTCTGCTAGTTTTTGAGACAGCAACATCACTTGCTCTTGATAGACCGTAATCCCATAGGTTTCTTTGAGATATTCTTCCATTTCTGGAAGGTCATAACTAATTTCTTCATCGCCTTGTTTTCGGCGAATAAAACTCGGGATGTACTCAATTGGTCCTGGACGGTACAAGGCATTCATGGCAATTAAATCGGCAAAAACAGTCGGTTTTAAGTCCCGCATGTGCTTCTGCATTCCTGGCGATTCATATTGAAAAACGCCAACCGTCTCCCCTCTTTGGAATAACTCATACGTCAATTCATCATCCAACGGAAACGTATCGGGATCCAGCAAAACATCGTGCTTGGCTTTGACAATTTTGACGGTATCTTTGATCAATGTTAAGGTTTTCAACCCTAAGAAATCCATTTTTAGCAGTCCCGCATCTTCCACTACCGAGTTATCAAACTGCGTCACATAAAGATCCGAATCTTTGGCGGTGGCAATGGGTACATAATTGGTAATATCTCCCGGGGTGATAATGACCCCACAGGCATGAATTCCGGTATTTCTAAGGGACCCTTCTAAAACTTGTGCTTGGTTGATGGTTTCGGCTTCTAAATCATCGCCTTCCGATAAATTGAGCAGTTGATTAATCAGCTCCATATCTTCGGATCTGAATTTCGCTTTGAGCTCTTTTTCGGAGGTATTAAAAATTTTATTCAGCTTGGCCATGTTCGGAATTAGCTTCGCAATCCGATCGGCATCTCCTAAGGGTAAATCCAACACTCTGGCCGTATCTCGAATCGACGATTTGGCCGCCATGGTTCCATACGTAATAATCTGCGCCACTTGATTGGCACCATATTTTTGAATCACATAATCCATCACACGGCCACGACCTTCATCATCAAAATCGATATCAATATCGGGCATACTCACACGATCTGGATTTAAGAAACGCTCAAAAAGTAAATCGTATTTAATGGGATCAATATTGGTGATCCACAGACAATAGGCAACCACCGAACCGGCGGCTGACCCCCGACCTGGACCCACCGACACATCCATGGATCTGGCCACACGAATAAAGTCTTCTACAATCAAAAAATACCCAGGGTACCCTGTATTTTGAATGGTTTTTAATTCGAAATCGAGGCGTTCCTTAATTTCATCGGTTAGGGTTTCATAGCGTTTTTCGGCTCCGATATAGGTCAAATGTCTCAAGTACGCATTTTCACCTAAATTACCGCCATCAATCGCATCCGAGGGTGCTACAAATTCTTGAGGAATGTCAAATTTGGGAAGCAAAACGTCCCGTGCTAGTTCAAAGGGTTCGATTTTATCGACCACCTCTTGAATGTTTACAATGGCTTGTGGAACGTCTTTAAAAAGCGATTTCATTTCCTCAGAGGACTTAAAATAATACTCTTGATTGGGAAGTCCGTAGCGATACCCACGCCCCCGTCCAATGGGTGTGGCTTGCTTTTCGCCATCTTTTACACAGAGTAAAATATCATGCGCATTGGCATCTTCCTGATCGATATAATAAGTATTGTTGGTCGCGACTAATTTCACTTGATGCTTTTGAGCAAGCGTGATCAGTACCGGATTCACCCGATCTTCATCTTCTTGATTGTGACGCATCAGCTCCACATACAAATCGGCCCCAAATATGGATTTCCACCACAAAAGGGCGTCTTCGGCTTGGCGCTCGCCAACGTTTAATATTTTGGACGGCACTTCGCCATATAAATTCCCGGTCAGAACGATTAAATCCTCTTTATAGGTTTCGACGATCGTACGGTCTATTCGTGGTAAATAATAAAAGCCATCGGTGTAAGCCTTGGACGACATTTTTACTAAATTGTGATAGCCTTTTTTGGTTTTTGCTAAAAACACGACTTGATAACCATTGTCTTTCTGGGACTTGTTGGTATGGTCTTCACAGACGAAAAACTCACAACCCACGATCCCTTTAATTTCCTGAGCATCCGCAGGTTCATTGGCGGCTTCCGCTTCTTTATTTTTTTGACGAACGTCTCTATTATAATTGCCTATTTCTTTGACGAAATGAAAGGCACCCATCATATTTCCATGATCGGTAATCGCCACGGCTGGCATCTCATTATCGGAGGCAGCCGCTACTAAATTTTTAATGCTTATGGTCGATTGTAGTACCGAAAATTGCGAATGGTTATGCAAATGGACGACTTGCGCATCGTTCAGGATATCTGGAACTTCTGTGGTGATTTGCTGCGGTGTGACCGCTTCTTTTTCTTGTTGAATGCGCGCCGCTATTTTGGCCGATTCTTTTTTAAGATTGATATGTTTTAAACCTATCGGGGTGATTTCCGCGGGATGTTCAGACTGAAATTGTTGGTAATAGTCATTAGACGCTTGAAGCTGGTCAATGGTGAATTCCTGACGACGGATTAATTCCAAAAAACAACGGGTGGTGGCTTCCACATCGGCGGTGGCATTGTGCGCCTCACCAAAGGGTTTATGAAATAAAAACTGGTGTAATTCCGTCAGTGTGGGCAGCTTAAATTTTCCACCACGTCCCCCTGGAATTTGACACATGAACGCTGTTTTTTCGGTACAAGTATCTAAAACGGGGAGTTGATTTAAGGGCGATTGGACTTGCAGACGGTGAAACTCACAGCCCATAATATTTAAATCGAAGCCCACATTTTGCCCAACCACAAAGGTGGTTTTGGAAAGGGCGGTATTAAACAATTCTAACACCGCATGCAATGGCAATCCTTGCTCGGCGGCCAATTCGGTGGAGATGCCGTGGATTTTTTCGGCATCATACGGAATATTAAAGCCGTCCGGACGAATTAGATAATCTTGATGCTCCACACAACGCCCCATATCGTCGTGCAATTGCCAGGCAATTTGAATACAACGGGGCCAATTATCAACATCGGTAATGGGCGCTTTCCAACGCTTGGGCAAACCAGTTGTTTCGGTATCAAAGATTAAATACATAGGTGTGTTATGAAATAAAAAATAGAACTCTAAATATAAAACTATTTAGGCGTTTGAGGCCTGTAAATTATTTTAATTATGAACAAAATTATCTACGGATTTTAAAATGAAAACCACCGCACGATTTGTGTTTTAATTCAATTTTGTTTTAATATTTAAATTATACGTTAAACATTATCAATTATTTATGTTAAAATTTGATGATTTTTTTGGGTTTTACAAACTATTTTTTAAGTTTATAATGATTTTGGTTCCCAAATCTGAATCTTCATAAAACCATTTGATTAAAAGATAAATAAAGGGGACTGTTAATTACACCTCTTTGCAGTGGCCTTTTTATTTTATAAATGGGACTCTCATTAGCGAAGCTGTGACTCGCTTACAAAAAAGAAAAAGTTTCATTATTAGTGCAAAATTGAATGAAAAACATACTATTAAGACCGGATATTTTGAGGAATGAATCCATTATTGTGATTCAGTTTTCTTATGATAAGGCACTTATAGCGTGTGTCAAAACAATTGAAAATAGCGGTTGGAGTCAGACTTTAGGCAAAGAACACTCCAGTCAGAAAAATGGCTTGTTTGATATGCAAATTTTTGACTACAACTCAATAGAAGATACTTATACCTGCCCTGCTGGTGAAGTGCTGGTGACCAATGGAAAATGGTA
>CATEFX010000037.1 GCA_949499105.1 Formosa sp. Hel1_33_131
TCAAAATCTTGTTTAGAAATGACTCCTTTTTCAAAAAGGGTTTTATTTCGATTGAATAAGGTTTGTGCATTTTCAAATGATAGTCGCGCAGTATTGATACGGCTTTTAGCACTTCCCAAAGCTTGTTCGTTAGGAACGACTCTAATTTTGGCAATTAAATCGCCTTTTCTCACAAGATCTCCCTCTTCAACAAAAATCTGATCTACAATTCCTGAAATTTGTGGCTTCAATTCAATTTCTTCTTCAGGATTTAACTTTCCTGTAGCAACGATTTTGGTGTCGAGTGTGCTATAAAATGGGAGTTCGATTTTATAGTCTACAACTTCTTTAGCGTTGGAGTCTTTAAAATATTTTAATACAAATACTAATAATATTAGTAAGACGATTCCTAAAATAATTTTTACTGTTTTGTTCATTTGTTTGGTTTTTTATTCTTCTCTTAATGCTTCTATTGGTTTAACGCTTGTAGCTTTAAATGCAGGGATGAGTCCTATAAGTGTTCCGAGGGTGACAAGGAGCAGTAGGGCTACAAAAACGACGGCTATGGATACGGAGGCGTTTACGAGTGTGGCGTCGTCGCCTTGTCCCCATGTATTGTCTGCCGCAATCAAAATCCAGCCGCCTGAAATAATTCCAAATAGGCCTGCGATTAAAGTTAAAAACACCGCTTCAACCACAATTTGACGTTTGATTTCAAAAGGCGTTGCTCCCAAGGCGCGTCTGACTCCGATTTCTTTGGTGCGTTCTTTTACGGTGATTAATAAAATATTTCCAATGGCAAACACCCCTGCTATGAGGGTTGCGATGCCAACAAACCAGGTTAAAAACTGCATGCCTTTTAAAAACCCTGTGATTTTAGCAAATTCCTTTCCCAAGTTAAAACTTCCAAAAGCACGCTTATCCTGAGGGTGAACTTTATTCAAGTTACGCAACAACAATTTGGCATCTTCTTCAATTTGCTTGATGTTATATTCGGGTTTACCAGTGATCATTAGCCATCCAATCGTTTCGCCTTGGTTGTAAATTTGTTGAAAGGTTGTAAAAGGGATGTGAATATCGCTGCTTGGACCCATATTGGCATTGCCATTTTGTGTCACCCCTATGATGGTAAAATTGATACTGTTCATTTGGATGTATTGCCCAATGGCTTTTTCATCTTTTTCAAACAGTTGTTTATAGATGTCTTCAGATATAACTGCCACTTTCTTTTTGCCATCAATATCGTTTTGATTGATGAAACGTCCATTTAATAATTTCTTCTTTTGTACTTTATCTAGTAGTGGGTAGTCGCCATTTACACTATAAGACCCTGATAAAAAATTACGTACAACCAGTGCTTGGTTTCGATTTCGAGGGACTACAAATTCGATGCCTTCTACGTTTTCTTCTATTTTTTTGGCATGTGACAATTTGAGCTGCACCCTTTTACCTTCCTGAAATCCCTTGAACGGTTTGCTGGTGCTTTGTCCCCAGACAAAAACACTGTTGGTTGCAAAATCGCCAAACGCACGGTTAAACGAATTTTCCATTCCACGGGCAGCTCCCAAAAGGGTAATGAGTAGTAAAATTCCCCACCAGACACCCACCATAGTGATGACTGTGCGCAATTTATTTTTGCTCATGCTATCATAGACTTCTTGCCATGTGTCTCTATCAAATAAAAATTTTATCATCTAGTCGTCTCTTAGTGCTACTATGGGTTTAATTTTTGATGCTTTTTTGGCGGGTAAATAGCCCGCAAGTGTTCCGGCTCCTATTAGGGTCAGTGTTGCTGAAACCACAAGGGTTGTACTCACTGAAGGATTTGTAATAAAATAGGTTTTTAGACTTGGACCCACCCACTCTAAAATTCCTACTCCTAGCAGGAGTCCAAAATAACCTGCAATGGTTGTTATAAAGATAGATTCAATCAAAATAATAGCAACAATAGATTTTGGAGACGCGCCTAAAGCTTTACGTATGCCTATTTCTTTGGTGCGCTCTTTGACAATAAAGATCATAATATTACTGATTCCAACAATTCCAGCAATCAGAGTTCCCATTCCAATAATTAAGATTAGAATTCCCAGAACCGATGTCATTTGGGTAATGTTTTTGTTTTGCATTGCCATATTAAAAACACGTACCGCGCGTTGGTCGTTAGGAGCTACTAAAAAGCGTTCTTTTAATTTTTTTTCTAAATCCAGCCCAAAATCGATGGCTTGATTGAAATCTAGTTCGGGTTTGTAAGTAAGATTGATTTGATCGACATAATCATTGTTCCCATAAACTTGCTGGGCCGTCGAGAGCGGCATATACAGCAGTCGTTCTTCGTCATCGCCACCGTCATCTGCAAAAACACCCACTACCTTATAGGGAATTCCGCTTAAATTAATATAGTTCCCTAGGGGATCCACTTTTAAAAATAAATCTTCTTTGACCAACTTGCCGATCACGACCACTTTGGTTTTTAAATCCATATCGCGCTGATTGATATAGCGTCCCTGGTACACTTTGGTTTTCTCTAAATACTGGTGGTCAGGATGTACAGCGCGTAAGGAGTAGTTGTTTTTTTCATTTCTAAAGGAGGCGGCCACATTTTTATAAATCCGAGAAGTGATAAATTCTACATTATCATCAAAATCTTTTTTGATGTATTTATAGTCCTCATTCCTAAATTGTATACGCCGTCCTGCCTGCATACCTTTATAAGCTTTGGTGGTTGCTCCAGAACGGATAAATACCGAATTGGCAGCATCGTCCACAAAGGCTTCTGCAAAGGAGTTGTTTAATCCATTGGCCAGCCCAAACAATATGGTGAATAACAAAATCGCAAAGGTCACCGTAAATCCCGACAACAAACTTCGTGTACGGTTTTTGTTGATGCTTTGAAAAATTTCGCGCCAAAGATCGATATCAAACATGGGATTCTGCTCTAACTTGGGTTACTTTTTTATCTTCCATAATAACGCCATCACGCAAGCGTACAACGCGTTTGCACATGGCAGCGATGTCCTCTTCGTGGGTGACGATCAAAATGGTTTTACCCTCATCGTTGAGTTGCTGTAAAAAAGCCATTATTTCGCCAGAAGTTGTTGTGTCTAAAGCTCCTGTAGGTTCATCTGCCAATAATAATTTAGGATTGGATGCCAAAGCCCGGGCAATGGCAACACGTTGTTTTTGTCCTCCTGACAGCTCACTTGGCAAGTGAGTTTGCCAATCTAGAAGCCCAACTTTTTGAAGATGAAAACGCGCTTTTTCTTGACGCTCTTTTCGTTTGAGGCCTTGATAATATAAAGGGAGAGCCACATTTTCAAGAGCGTTCTTATAGTTAATCAAGTTAAACGATTGAAATATAAAACCTAAAAACTTGTTACGATAGATCGCAGCTTTCTTTTCTGTGAGGTTTTTTATAGGGACGTTATCTAATATATAGTCACCACTGTCCGCCTCATCTAGCATCCCTATAATATTGAGAAGTGTGGATTTTCCGGACCCTGAAGATCCCATGATAGCCACCATCTCGCCTTTTTCAACAGAAAGATCAATGCCCTTAAGAACATGCAGGCTAGAATCGCCAATGGCGTAAGATTTATGAAGCTGATTGATTTCTAGCATAGGATTTAATTTTGTTCACTCATGTTAGTTAGACTGCCAAAACTAAACTTTGTTACATTATGTAATTGAAAATTAATGTTAAAAAGACTATAAGTTGAGCTGAAAATTAATTGCTAAATAA
>CATEFX010000038.1 GCA_949499105.1 Formosa sp. Hel1_33_131
AAGTGTAGACATTCCTTTAGAAAACTTTTTAAATGATACGTCTGGAATCACTCAACTATTATTTGATACCACGGGTAACAATGCAATTGTGTATATAGATAATCTTTATTTTCACAAGGAACCTTCAGGAACAGCACCACTTATCTTTGATGATTTTGAAGGGAATGGTAACATTGACTCTTGGTTTGGTGACGACTGTGGAATGGATAACGAATTTTCAAATCCTTATTCAGAAGGTATAAATACATCAAGTACTGTATTAGAATATAATGATACCGGAGGTGCCTATTCAAATGTACGATTTGACACAGATTCTGCTTTTGACATAGCAACTAACAGTACCTTTAGTCTAAAAATTTATGTACCTTCTTCAGGGATTACTGGCAGTCAGCCAAATCAAATATCAATGAAGTTGCAAGATGGGACTGCAGGAGAACCATGGACCACTCAAACGGAAATTATTAAGCCGCTAATTACAGATGCTTGGCAGATAGTAACCTTTGATTTTGTGAATGACACTTTTGTTAACTGGGCTGGAATTGCTGAAACGCCTTCACAAAGAACGGATTTAAACAGAGTGGTTATTCAGTTAAACTCAGAAGGGAACAGCGATGCTGTAATCGCTTATTTAGATGATGTTTCTTACGGATCTGTATCAACCGATACGGCACCGTTTGCAACCGATGATTTTGAAGGAGCTGGAACGATCACGACATGGTTTGGAGACGATTGTGGGATGGATAATGAATTTTCAAATCCTTATTCTGAAGGGATTAATACTTCAAGTACAGTATTAGAATATGCAGATACTGGAGGAGCATATTCAAATGTACGATTTGATGTTGAACCTAATTTTGATTTAACCGCTAAAAGTAAATACACTTTAAAGCTCTACGTGCCTTCTTCAAGCATCACAGGAAGTCAAACAAATCAAATATCATTGAAGTTGCAAGACGGAACTGCTGGAGAACCTTGGACCACTCAAACTGAGATCATCAAAACGATTGTTTTAGATCAGTGGCAAATAATCACTTTTGACTTTGCAAATGACACTTTTGTTAACTGGGCTGGAATTACGGACGCACCTGTTGATAGAACGGATTTAAACAGAGTGGTGATTCAATTAAATTCAGAGGGTAACAGCGATAATGTCACTGGATATATCGACGATTTCAACTATCACAATTAAAATTTTAAAATAATATTATGAAACAAATAAAATATATTGTCAGTTTATGTCTCACCATAGCACTTTTTACAAGTTGCGAGGATGACAACAATGAGTTTGGGGCTATTACGACTCCAACAAATGTACAAGTATCTGCAGAGATTGTAGGTCAAGATGCAGACAACCCTAACGGGGATGGTGATGGTTTTGTGACTTTTACAGTCACCGCTGAAAATGGAATTACGTATCAATTTAATTTTGGAGATGGCAACTCAGAGGTGGCAGCTTCTGGAGTTGTAACGCATCGATATTCTAAAACGGGTGTGAATGATTACACTGTAATTATTAATGCTGTTGGAACTGGAGGCGTGTTGTCTAGCACTTCTGTAGACGTTCGTGTATTTAGTTCTTTCGAAGATTTGGAAGCACTAAGTTTTTTAGCTGGAGCTAATGAAGGCGATACGAAAACTTGGGTATGGGCTTCGGACATTCCTTTGCATATTGGACTTGGACCGGTTACGGATGACTACGGCGGAGGTGAATTTGCATGGCCAAATTGGTGGAATACGATTGAAGCTAACGATCCAGAAAAATCGTGTATGTATACTAATGAATTTGTATTTACGAATACTGAAAATGGTTTAACATTTGAACAAACAGCTGGACCTGCTTTTGTGCCAGGAGCCTATGCCTCAATTATAGGCGTCGGGGGCGATGCTTGCCACGACGAAACAGTTGCAACAACTATGTTTGGAGTTAAAAATGTAGCATTCTCACCATCTTCTTCTAAAGCCGCAGTTGAGGGTTCTTATGACGATGTCCCTTACAGAATGACCAGTTTTCAGTTATCCGATGGCGGATTTATGGGCTGGTACATTGGCGAAACAGTCTATGATATCATTTCAATTAGCGCTACAGAACTACATGTGAGATCTATCCAAGAAGGTGGAGGATTTGCATGGTATGCTAAATACAAGGTTGCAAATTAATTAAATTAGTAAATTAAAAAATAAGAGGCGAAATTTCGCCTCTTTTTTTTTAATTCTTAAATTTGAATTCATGAAACACTCAACTATTTTAACTCTTTTTTTTACGCTTCTAGTAGGATTCTCTCTTGCTGGCTGCTCTTCTAGCGATGACGGTTCTTCAGGCGAAGGGAACGGCGACGACGGAAATGAACAAGGGATCGTTCCCACGAATATTGTGGCCACAATTGACATCCAAGGACAAGATGCTGACAATCCTCAAGGCGATGGTTCGGGTATTTTTAGTGGTACGGTCACAGCAACCGATGCGGTTAATTATGGATTTAAAGTTGGCAGTGGAACAGAAACTAAAAACACAACAGGTGTTTTTTCTTACACCGTTAACTCCTCAGGAACCAACCAATTGGCGGTTACTTTTTATGCCTATTCAATAGATGATGAAAAAATAAGTACCAGTAAAACACTGACTGTTTTTGTAGAAGGCGGCACGACGGGAGGTTCTGGAAATAACGACACGCTTGTGTGGTCCGATGAATTTGACGGAAACGGCAGCATTAATACCAGCGATTGGAATTATGAACTTGGCGCTGGAGGCTGGGGGAATCAAGAAGTCCAAAAATACACCAGCAACTCTCAAAATGTATTTATTGAAAACGGAATTTTAAACATAAAAGCCATTAAAGAAACAGACGGCACCTATACCTCGGGTCGTATTACAACTCAAAATAAAGTAGATTTTAAATATGGCCGTATTGATATACGTGCAAAACTTCCTTCTGTTGCCGGAACGTGGCCTGCACTCTGGATGCTTGGTGCAAATTTTGGATCTTTAGGCTGGCCCTATTGTGGCGAAATTGACATTATGGAGCAATTCGAAGATAAGACGTATATCCAATCAACTTGTCATTGGAATAACAATAATTCTACCGCTAGTTATGGACTTCCTATAGATTTAGCGACCCCTACAGAATTTCATGTGTATTCGTTAGAATGGAATGCTAGCAGCATCAAAGCATTATTAGACGGAGTACAATTTTACTCACTATCAACAAGTAGTGCGATGCCTTTTGATGCGAACTTTTTCTTTATATTTAATCTTGCCATGGGTGGGTCCAATGGTGGCACGATAGATCCTAATTTTACTTCGGACAGTATGGAAGTTGATTATGTGAGAGTTTACCAATAAAATGAAAAAAATAAATTTAATAGTAGTAGCGTTTTGCGTTTTAGGATTTATTTCCTGCCAAAATTCTAATACAAATAACCCCGAAACCAGTTCACCATCAGTATCCTCTGTTTTAGAGGTTGAACAAAAAGTTACGGCTCTGTTGAAGCAAATGACCCTTGAAGAAAAAATAGGTCAGATGAACCAATACAATGGCTTTTGGGACCTTACCGGCCCAGCACCAAGTACAGGCGCTGCTGCAAAAAAACACGAACACCTCCGCAAAGGCTATGTGGGGTCGATGCTCAATGTAAGAGGCGTGGAAAATGTTCGAAAAGTTCAAAAGATCGCCGTCGAAGAAACGCGCTTAGGCATCCCCCTAATTATAGGGTTTGATGTCATTCATGGCTATGAAACGATCAGTCCAATTCCTTTAGCAGAATCAGCGAGTTGGGATTTAAAAGCTATAAAAAAATCAGCACAAGTCGCAGCAGAAGAAGCGGCGGCGGCTGGAATCAATTGGACCTTTGCGCCCATGGTCGACATTTCTCGTGACGCTCGATGGGGGCGTGTCATGGAAGGTGCTGGCGAAGATCCTTATTTGGGATCTAAAATTGCATTTGCAAGAGTTCAAGGTTTTCAAGGGTCTGATTTATCTCAACATACGACCATTGCTGCCTGTGCCAAGCATTTTGTAGGCTATGGATTTGCCGAGTCAGGAAGAGAATACAACACAGTTGATGTAGGAACCTCAACCTTAAACAATATTATATTCCCACCATTCCAAGCCACTATTGATGCTGGTGTAAGAACTTTTATGAATTCGTTTAATGAATTGAATGGGATTCCTGCAACTGGAAATGAATACTTACAAAGAGATCTTCTTAAAGATCAATGGGGATTTGATGGATTTATAGTCACCGATTGGGGCTCTATTGAAGAAATGATCTCTCATGGACATGCGAAAGACGGCAAACATGCCGCAGAAATCGCCGCCAAAGCAGGCTCAGACATGGATATGGAATCGTATCTGTATGTGACCGAATTGGCTAATTTAGTTCGTGAAGGGAACGTTAAAGAAGCGTATATTGATGCTGCAGCAAGACGTATCTTGCGTGTTAAATTTGAATTAGGCCTTTTTGAGGACCCTTACAAATATTGTAATTTGCAACGCGAAAAAGAAGTGATTGGACAACAAGCGTTTCATGATGCGGCTTTAGACATGGCAAAAAAGTCAATTGTACTTTTAAAAAATGATAATCAATTATTACCACTTAAAAAACAAGGCCAAAAAATCGCATTAATTGGAGCTCTAGCGTCCGACAAAACAAGTCCTTTAGGCAATTGGAGGATTGCTGCGAAAGACAGCACAGCAGTCTCTGTTTTAGAGGGAATGCAAGCCTATAAAGACAATCAATTAACCTATGCCAAAGGAGCCGATGTAAGTTTGGGTAAAACTAAATTTACAGCCGAACTAAACATAAACACGACCAATAGGAGTGAGTTTCCGCAAGCTATTGCTGTGGCCAAAACCGCAGATGTGGTCGTGATGGTATTGGGTGAAGTTGGATATCAAAGTGGAGAGGCTAGAAGTCGTACAGAATTAGGATTACCAGGCGTTCAGCAAGAACTTCTTGAAGCTATCTACAAGGTTAATAAAAACATTGTTTTAGTCTTAAACAACGGAAGACCACTCGTATTAAACTGGCATCAGGAACACCTACCCGCCATTGTAGAAGCGTGGCAGCTAGGGACTCAAAGTGGAAATGCCATTGCGCAAGTTCTTTATGGTGATTATAATCCAAGTGGAAAATTGCCAATGAGTTTTCCAAGAGCCGTTGGTCAAGTACCGATTTATTATAATTATAAAAATACTGGTCGTCCTTCGATTCCAGCATCAAATACTGTGTTTTGGTCCCATTTTCAAGACGTGCAAAACACCCCTTTATATCCGTTTGGATATGGTCTAAGCTATACAACATTTGAATACACTGCGCTTAAAGCAAAAGTGGTTTCCAATCATGAAATTAAAGTTTCGGTGATTCTCAAAAACTCAGGTAAAATTTCAGGTAAAGAAGTGGTACAACTCTACATTAAAGACCATTATGCGAGTGTGACGCGTCCAGTCAGAGAATTAAAAGGTTTTGAGTTGGTCCGTCTTGAACCGAATCAAAGTCAAAAAATAGCATTCACACTTACGGAAAAAGAACTCGGGTTCTATGACAATGAAGGTGATTTCATAGTTGAACTAGGGGACTTCTCAATATTTATTGGCAGCGATTCTAACGCAAAACTTCACACTAAAATTACTTTAAAATGATTGTCAGAATTTTAATACTATTGTTTTTAATCCCAATGGTGGAGATTGACGACTTCTCTAAACCGAGACTTTTGTTATCAGAAGATTTTAATACAGAGTCTTTGGATTTAGAAACTTGGAATTATGAGCTTGGAGATGGGTGCCCTAACATCTGTGGCTGGGGAAATAATGAGCGTCAAGTTTATACTAAAAAAAACATTTCAATTCGTGACCAACAACTGGTCATAACCGCAACCAAAGAAGGAGACAACTATTACTCAGGACGTATAAGTACAAAAGATAAATTTGAATTTAAATACGGCACCGTTGAAGTTAAGGCGCAGCTTCCACGTGGCAACGGATTATGGCCAGCCATTTGGATGTTAGGTCATGATATCGATTCAAACACATGGCCGGCTTGTGGAGAAATTGACATTATGGAGTATGTTGGAAAACAACCTGGAGAAATTCACACCACACTCCACACCCCAGACAGTTTTGGTAAATCGATAAACACCAAAGTGACCTCTATAGAAGGCATTGAAGCGGGTTTCCATATCTATAAAACGAAATGGGACGCCAATCAAATGGAGTTTTATATTGACGACGCCTTAGTTTATACCTTCTCACCAGAAGTTAAAAATGATAAAACCTGGCCTTTTGATAAGCCATTTTATTTGATCCTAAATCTTGCTATTGGTGGTAGTTTTGGAGGGCCTGAGGTGGATGACTCCATCTTCCCAAAAGAATTTATAATTGACTACGTTAAAGTTTACCAGTAAATTACGACTTAAATATCGTTTTTACTTTGGCCATGACGAGTTCAGTAGCCCCTTTATTCGTTTCTATATAATCCTTATTTTTTTGCCCTATATCTTTTCTTTGAGGTGGATTATTAACCAATTCATATAAGATGGAATCTAGCGCATCATTCGTTGCGACACTAAACAAACCGCCTTGGGAGCGCATCGCGATCGCTTCGGGAAACTTTTTATAGTGTTTACCTATGACAATCGGAATGCCAAATGTAGCCGCTTCAAGCGTGTTGTGAAGTCCACTACTGCCCATGCCGCCCCCGATGTATGCAATATCTGCATACTTATAGATTTTAGAGAGGAGGCCAATAGTGTCAATGATAAACACAGATTTGTTATTTAGCACTTCGTTTGAATAATTAGAGTAGAGAACACTCGGTTTTTGTAACTGTTTTGCCATCGAATTAATCTGATTAACATCGATATTATGAGGCGCAATTATAAACTTCGTGTCTTCTTTACAATGATTGATATAATTGATCAGTAACGAATCATCTTCGGGCCATGTGCTTCCAGCCACAATACAAGTTTGATTGTTTTTAAATTCAGCAATAAATTCTAAGGTGTTATCTGTTTTTAGTTGATTGCCAACACGATCAAAACGCGTATCTCCAGAAACGGTGACGGCATGATAACCGATCGAATTTAACAATGTTTCTGAAGCTGTATCCTGTGTAAAGATATGGTCAAACGAAAATAACAACTGCTTCATCCAGCTACCATAAAATTTAAAGTAGGGCTGGGACGGTCTAAACAAAGCCGAAATCAATATAGCGGTTATCGTTCGACGTTTCAATTCCAATAAATAATTGGGCCAAAGATCGTATTTCACAAACACCACTAATTCTGGGTGTGTGAGGTCTAAAAAGGACCTTACAGTCGATTTTTGATCTAGTGGAAGGTAGATAACAACATCTGCAATAGGATTGTTTTTTCGGATCTCATAGCCCGAAGGTGAGAAGAAAGTCATTACAAATTTGTGGTCTTTATAGTGTTTTTTAAGGGCTTGAAAGACGGGTAGACCTTGTTCATATTCGCCTAAAGAAGCGCAATGTAGCCAGATTACTTTATCCGTTTCAAGAACGGCTTGTTTTAAAATCTGAAGACTTTCGTTTCGCCCCAGTTGCCCTTGTTGAATTTTTTTATTCAAACCTGCAAAAGGACGCACTAATACAGCTGCGAGTTCAATGATGATGTTATAAAAAAGTCTCAATAAGTTTTATTTGTAGCTAAAATACATTCTTTATATTAATTTTAAGACTAAGCATTGCTAATTTTGTATTTTTGTTTTTCGCAATTGTTATTGCTAGTAACTTGTAATTTTAAGACATGAAAAATATTCAAATGGTAGACCTAAAAGGTCAATATGCCGCTATAAAAGACGTTGTAAATTCTTCTATTCAAGAAGTAATTGATAATGCTTCCTTTATCAATGGTCCAAAAGTGAAAGCGTTTCAAGCAAATCTTGAGGCTTACTTAGGAGTCAAACATGTAATTCCCTGTGCTAATGGGACAGATGCTTTACAAATTGCGATGATGGGCCTTGGTCTAAAACCCGGTGATGAAGTCATTACCGCGGATTTCACCTTTGCAGCGACTGTTGAAGTGATTGCATTATTAGGGCTCACGCCTGTTTTAGTTGATGTTGACCCCGATAAATTTAACATCGATATTGAAGCGGTTAAAAAAGCCATCACACCAAAAACAAAAGCAATTGTACCTGTGCATTTGTTTGGACAATGCTCCAATATGGATGCTGTTATGGCACTCGCAGAAGCACACAATTTATATGTCATTGAAGATAACGCTCAAGCAATTGGGGCAACCTATACCTCTAAAAATGGATCAAAAGCCAAAGCAGGAACCATCGGTCATGTGGCTTCTACATCTTTCTTCCCTTCCAAAAACTTAGGTTGTTACGGCGATGGTGGTGCAATTTTCACCAATGATGACAAGCTAGCTCACACCATAAGAGGGATTGTCAATCATGGGATGTATAAGCGCTATCACCACGATGTAGTGGGTGTTAACTCCCGATTAGATTCTATTCAAGCGGCCGTTTTAGACGCAAAACTTCCCAAGCTCGACTCGTATAATAAAGCACGTCAATCGGCGGCTCGTAAATACAACGCTGCTTTTAAAAATCATGAAAACATTAGCACCCCAAAAGCAGGCAACGGTTGTGAAACCATTTGCGATAACTGCGATTGCCATGTATTTCACCAGTATACTTTAAAAATTCAGAACGCTGATAGAGATGCATTAGCGGCGCATTTACAAGAAAAAGGGATTCCCTGCGGAGTCTATTATCCAATTCCATTACACAAGCAAAAAGCCTATGTGGATGATCGTTATAATGATGCGGATTTTACAGTCACCAATGCTTTGATTGATGAAGTAATTTCATTACCAATGCATACCGAGTTAGACGATGACCAGATAGATTTTATTACTTCAACTGTGATTGATTTTTTATCTAAATAAGGTTATTTAGTCACTTCGCTATTTTTTGATGGGCGATTTATAAAAGAGGCGAGTAGTAGTAAAATCATTCCCGTGGTTACTGATAAATCAGCACTATTGAAAACACCTGTTTTGAGCATGCCTCCAAAGTCCATATATAGGAAGTCGGTGACAGAACCATACATAAACCGATCATAAATATTGGCAATGCCTCCGCCGGCAACACAACTGAGTCCTGTGACAGACATGCGGTCAAGAGACTTATTTGTTAGCACATAATACAAAACAACCCCTAAAACAATGACGGGGACGATGAGTAAAAAGATGAGTTTTACGGTCGGATTTGAATCGCTACCCATGCTTAAAAAGGCCCCAGTGTTCTCAACATTCATTAGTTGTAATTGTTTTCCTACGAGTTCAGTTCTCGATCCAGGGACGACTTTTTCTCGCACCAGAACTTTAGAATATTGGTCTAAGCCAATATTAAAAACAACAAGACTAAGGATTAAGAGTGTTCTAAGGTTCATGTATTTAGTTTTCAAGTGTTGCTGCTTTTGTATCCATTCCTCTATTTATTTTTTTAACCAACCCTTGAAGTACATTTCCGGGGCCAACTTCTATAAATTCTTGAGCACCGTCCTGTATCATTTGCTGAACCAATTGCGTCCATTTTACAGGGGCTGTTAGCTGAGAAATTAAATTCATTTTGATCTCATTTTCGTTTAAAACGGCCATCGCAGTTACATTTTGGTAAATAGGACAACTCGGAGTATTAAATTTGGTATTTTCTATTGCCGCTGCTAATTGCTCTTTAGCAGGCGCCATCAATGGAGAATGAAACGCACCGCCAACTGGTAATACAAGCGCTCGTCGCGCTCCTTTTTCTTTGAGTTGCTCACACGCAACATGAATTGCATCAACGGAACCAGAAATCACTAATTGACCTGGACAATTATAATTTGCTGCCACTACAACACCGTCAATAGCAGCGCACGTTTCCTCTACAATTTCATTTTCTAGACCCAACACAGCAGCCATGGTTCCTTTGGTCAAATCACATGCTTTTTGCATTGCTTGAGCACGCTGAGTGACCAGTTTTAGCCCGTCTTCAAAATCGAGTGTGCCATTGGCGACTAAGGCCGAAAATTCACCAAGAGAATGTCCTGCAACCATATCCGGTCGAAAGGCCTCTCCTAAACTCTTTGCTAAAATTACAGAATGTAAAAATATAGCAGGTTGTGTGACGTTCGTTTCCTTTAAATCTTCAGCAGAGCCTTCGAACATCGTTGCGGTAATGTTGAACCCTAAAATGTCATTGGCTTGGTCAAATAGTGACTTTGCAAGTGCTGAACTTTCATAAAGTGGTTGACCCATCCCCGAAAATTGAGCACCTTGTCCTGGAAATATATATGCCTTCATGTGTTTGTGTTTATTTTTTTTGAGCTGCTAAAATAGGATTATTTATCGTCTTTTATAAGTTATAAATGAAAAGGGATACAAATGGAGTTCGTCCTTTTCGTTATAAATTCGCCCGGTTTCTTCCCAAATATCTTCACGTATTAAAGGGAAAAATGTATCGCCTTCAAAAGTGTGATGCACTCGAGTAAATTCAAGCGTATCTACACTATTTAAGGCTTGTTTATAAATTTCGCCTCCACCAATAATGAATGGATTAGTATCTTGTTCAGCCTGTTCAATAGCAGCTTCTAAAGAATTCACGACAATCACCCCTTCAGGAACTTTATAATCTTGCTGTCTTGTAATCACGATATGCGTTCTGTTCGGCAATGGCTTGGGGAAACTTTCAAATGTTTTCCGCCCCATGATAATGCAGTGCCCAGAAGTGAGCGCTTTAAATCGTTTAAGATCAGCTTTTAAACGCCAAATTAAATCATTGTCTTTTCCAATCACATCGTTTTCAGAGACGGCGACAATAAGCGTTAAATTTGATGTATTTTTTTTTGTTTTCAATAGAATAAACTTAGGACACAAAAGTAAGGGTTTCCATTAAATTAAACGGCAACGGCCCCTTTGATGTGTGGATGCGGATCATAGCCCTCTAGAGTGAAGTCTTCAAAGGTGAACTCGAAAATATCTTTTATTTCAGGATTGAGTTTCATTTTTGGAAGCGTACGAAGGTCTCTTGAGCGTTGTAACTCCAATTGTTCGATATGGTTGCTGTAAATATGTGCATCTCCAAAGGTGTGGATAAACTCGCCAGCTTCGTACCCACAAACTTGCGCCATCATCATTGTAAATAGAGCATAGGACGCAATATTGAATGGGACGCCTAGAAATATATCGGCACTTCGTTGGTAAAGTTGACAGGATAATTTGCCGTCATTGACATAAAATTGAAAAAAGGCATGACAGGGAGGGAGTGCTGCTTTGTTGTTGGCAACATTTTCGCTAAATGACTTTGAGGTGTCAGGAAGCACCGAAGGATTCCAAGCAGACACTAACATACGTCGGCTGTTTGGATTGGTTTTTAAAGTTTCGATAACTTCTGTGATTTGATCAATCTCATCACTATTCCAGTTGCGCCACTGATGCCCATAAACAGGGCCTAGGTCCCCATTTTCATC
This sequence comes from Formosa sp. Hel1_33_131, assembly GCA_949499105.1. Taxonomy (GTDB): domain Bacteria; phylum Bacteroidota; class Bacteroidia; order Flavobacteriales; family Flavobacteriaceae; genus Hel1-33-131. The sequence goes on from CATEFX010000038.1 coordinate 11,482, forward strand.
GGCCCAAGCGTTCCATATTTTGACGCCATTTTCGGTCAGGTAATCAATATTTGTATCGCCTTTTAAAAACCAAAGAAGTTCATATATAATCGATTTAAGATGCAGTTTCTTGGTGGTCACCATTGGAAACCCTTCACTTAGGTCAAACCGCATTTGATGTCCAAACACACTTTTTGTTCCTGTACCGGTACGGTCTCCTTTTTCATTTCCATTCTCTAGCACATGAGATACAAGGTCTAAGTATTGTTTCATTTTAAGTTGATTTATTTGAAGTTTAAAAATAAAAAAAGCTTCAATCATTAAGAAATTGAAGCTTGTAATAATTTTAAAAGTTATTAACTATTTAGCCAATAATTGTCCCTGCAATAGTCGCAGACAAAAGCGAAGCGATGGTTCCACCAATCAAAGCTTTAATTCCAAATTCAGAAAGTGTTTTTCGCTGCCCAGGTGCTAAGGACCCAATGCCACCAATTTGAATTCCTATCGATGCAAAATTAGCAAAACCACAAAGCATATAGGTGGCCATGATAATCGATTTTTCGTATTTTAAATGCAAGAGGTTTAAAGGGTTTTTTAAATCCGCCAATTGAATATAGCCGACAAATTCACTCGCTGCTAACTTTATTCCTAACAATTGTCCCATCAAAGCCACATCTTCTTTAGCAATTCCAATGAGCCACATCAGTGGTGCAAAAGCATATCCCAATATAAACTCTAATGAAAATACTTTATAAGATGTATTTGACGCGACCCAGTCGTTTAGTGTTGTCATGTCTCCAACCCATCCTAGGATGCCGTTGATCATGGCGATAAATGCCAAAAATACTAATAACATAGCGCCAATGTTTAATGCTAGTTTTAAGCCTTCGGTGGTTCCGTTTGCAATGGATTCTAAAATATTTGAACCAATTTTTTCTTGAGTGATATTAATTTCATTATCAATCGCTCCGACTTGCGGATATAGCATTTTAGAAATGACGATCGCACCCGGGGCTGCCATGACGGAAGCCGTTAATAAATGTTTGGCGTAAAACAAGCGCAGCACTTCATCTTCGCCACCAAGAAACCCAATATAAGCTGCTAAAACCCCACCAGCAACAGTGGCCATTCCACCAATCATGACGAGTAAGATTTCAGAACGATTCATTTTTTCTAAATACGCCTTGATCATTAAGGGCGATTCTGTTTGTCCTAAAAATATATTTCCAGCCACACTCAAACTTTCGGCTCCAGAAACTTGAAGAAGTTTGCTAAGTAACCAAGCTAATCCTTTTACAACACGCTGAATAATGCCTAAATAAAATAAGACGGAGGTTAGAGCAGAAAAGAAAATAACGGTTGGTAAAATTGAAATAGCAAACGTGACTAGTGGTGCTTCAATTTCGCCTGTAGAAAAGGAGGCAAATAGAAACTTTGTTCCCTCCATGGTAAAATCTAAGACCGCAATAAATAAACTTCCAACCCATTCAAAAAATGTTTGAACAAATGAAACCTTAAGAACCCCTATGGCTAAAATGATTTGTGCACCTAAGCCAAGTCCAACAGTTCTCCAGTTGATTGCTTTTCTATTAGCACTTAAGATGTAGGAGATTAAAATTAACACAAACATTCCTAGAACGCCTCTTAAAAAACTTTGAGCGGTAAACCCTTGACTCGATACAATTTGAGGCACGTTATCTTGTGCTATTGCTGTTTGTATATTAAAAAACAACAGAAGCCCTAGCATGAGTAATTTTTTCATAAAAGTTGGTATTAGCGTTTAGAGATTTCGTCTCTAACTTTGGCAGCAGTTTCATAATCTTCGTCTGCAACTGCTTTGGTTAGTAATTCACTTAATTGGTCAATGGTCTTATTTTGATAATTGTCGTTGGTCGTTTCAACTTCTTCAGTTTCTGTATCGATATCATCAAAAAATAAAACGTCTTCAGGATGCGCTTCAGAATCTTCTTTTTTCGGATCCGTTTTTAAGATAATACCGGCTTTTTCTAAAATATTTTCATAGGTAAATATAGGCGCAGAAAAACGCAACGCTAATGCAATGGCGTCGCTAGTTCTAGCGTCGATCACTTCTTCAATTTTATCGCGTTCGCATATAAGAGAGGCATAAAAAACGCCGTCTACAAGTTTGTGAATGATCACTTGCTTTACAGTAATTTCAAAGCGATCCGAGAAATTTTTAAATAAATCGTGTGTTAATGGTCTTGGTGGCTGGATTTCTTTTTCCAAAGCAATGGCAATGGACTGTGCTTCGAAAGCACCAATGACAATTGGTAATTTCCGTTTTCCATCTACTTCACTCAAAATCAAAGCGTAAGCACCGCTCTGTGTTTGACTGTATGAAATACCCTTTATGTTAAGACGAACTAAACTCATAAGTTATAAGACAAAGAACAGTTTTAATTAGTAAAGTACCAAACCCTTTACAAATAAGTTTGGGATTAAAATAAACGAATGATCACTGTCTCGAATAGAACTGCAAGTTAAAATGGTTAAGCATTTTGAGCTTTGAAAACTTTTAGTTTTTCAATCAATTTAGGGACGACTTCAAAAGCATCTCCAACAATACCATAGTCCGCTGCTTTGAAAAATGGCGCTTCAGGATCGGTGTTTATCACGACCTTAACTTTAGACGAATTAATGCCTGCTAAATGCTGAATGGCTCCAGAAATCCCAATGGCTATATATAAGTTAGCGGCGACCGGTTTTCCCGTTTGCCCTACGTGTTCGCTGTGCGATCTCCACCCTAAATCCGAAACTGGTTTAGAACAGGCTGTTGCGGCACCAAGAACGTCTGCGAGCTCTTCTATCATACCCCAGTTTTCGGGTCCTTTCAAGCCTCTACCTGCAGAGACGACAACTTCAGCATCCGCAATGGTCACTTTGTCACTTGCTTTGTCTGTAAAAGTCACATTTGTGGATGAGGTTGCTAAACTTGGTGCAAACGCTTCGATCTGTGCTGCAGCCTTGTTTTCTACTAATCCAAAGGAATTATTAGACACTCCAATGATTTTTATAGCTGTTGAAAGTTCAGTATTGCAAAAAGCTTTATTGGTAAATGCCGTTCGTTTCACTGTAAATGGACTTAAGCTTGATGGTGCTGCAACCACATTGGGGACGTAACCGGCAGACAGTCCTACAGACACTAAAGGAGCCAAATAACGACTGTCGGCACTCGCGCTTAAAATCACGACCGTAGCGTTTTCTTTTTCTGTGGCTTGTTTGATGGCATCCGCATATATTTTGGCATTAAAGGGAGTTGTAGAATTAATATTTAAAACTTTATCTACGCCGTAATTCCCTAGTTCGGAGGCGTCACTAACTTTAAATGTCAATGCAATGAGGGTGGTTCCCATAGCATCTGCTACGGCTTTCCCATAGGACGCAGCTTCTAAAGCTGCTTTTTTAAAATTTCCTTGTTCGGATTCTGTATATACTAAAACGGGCATGCTTTTTTTTTTAAATTAATTAAATAACTTTTGCTTCGTTGTGAAGAAGGTCGATGAGTTCATCAATGTTATCCGCTTCGACTAATTTAACAGCGCCTCGAGGAGCTGGTTTTTCGAATGAAACAGAATGCGTTTTTGAAGCTTCAGTGGCGGGTTCTACAACGGTGAGTGGTTTTTTTCGTGCCATCATAATTCCTCTCATGTTTGGAATTCTTAAGTCACTTTCTTCTACCAATCCTTTTTGTCCTCCAATCACAAGTGGCAACACTGTAGAAAGAGTTTCTTTTCCACCATCAATTTCACGAATCGCTGTTGCGTTTGTGCCGTCAATTTCTAAACTAATACAATTTGTAACAAAATTCGCATCTAACATCGCTGCAAGCATTCCAGGAACCATGCCTCCATTATAATCAATGGATTCACGACCCGCAATAATAAGATCATATTGACCTTCTTTTGCGGCAGCGGCTAAATATGTGGCAACGCTATGGCCGTCTGTAGCTTCAGCATTCACCCGAATTGCTGCATCTGCGCCAATAGCAAGCGCTTTGCGAAGCGTAGGCTCGGTTTCTGCACCCCCAACACTGATCACATCGACGGCTGCGTTTTGCTTTTCTTTAAACCACATGGCGCGGGTCAATCCAAACTCATCATTTGGGTTAATGACGAATTGCACCCCATTCGTGTCAAATTTCGTATCTCCTTCGATGAAATTAATTTTAGAAGTCGTGTCAGGAACATGACTAATACAGACTAATATTTTCATTTGTACGTTCTCATTTAATTAGAATACGAAAGTAAATAAAAAACTTTAAATTTCCTATGCATGCATAGGAAATTTTAGTGAAATGTTGTAATTATAATTGAGTATTATTCTTTATTTTTGTCCCTCATAAAATTCAATTAATGAAAACAATTCAATTTAGAGAAGCAATATGCGAAGCGATGAGTGAAGAAATGCGTCGCGACGAAAGCATTTATTTAATGGGAGAAGAAGTTGCCGAGTATAATGGTGCTTATAAAGCTTCAAAAGGAATGTTGGACGAATTTGGTGCCAAACGTGTTATTGACACACCAATTGCAGAATTAGGATTTTCTGGAATTGCGGTTGGGTCTACAATGACTGGCAACCGTCCTATTGTTGAATTTATGACTTTCAACTTTTCGTTGGTTGGGATCGATCAAATCATAAATAATGCAGCCAAAATAAGACAAATGTCTGGTGGTCAGTTTAAGTGCCCAATTGTTTTTAGAGGTCCAACAGGATCTGCAGGACAGTTAGGGGCGACGCATTCACAAGCTTTTGAAAACTGGTTCGCTAATTGCCCTGGACTTAAAGTGATTGTACCTTCTAACCCGTACGATGCAAAAGGCTTACTAAAAGCTGCTATCAGAGATGACGATCCAGTAATTTTCATGGAAAGCGAACAAATGTATGGCGATAAAGGCGAAGTTCCAGAAGGTGAATATATCTTGCCCATTGGAGTTGCTGAAATTAAACGCGAAGGAACAGATGTCACCATCGTTTCATTTGGTAAAATCATCAAAGAGGCTTACGTCGCAGCAGATGTTCTTGCTAAAGAAGGTGTTTCTTGTGAAGTGATCGATTTAAGAACCGTCCGTCCCTTAGATATCAATACTATTTTGGAGTCTGTAAAGAAAACAAACCGTTTGGTAATTCTTGAGGAAGCTTGGCCATTTGGAAATGTCTCTACTGAAATTACATATCAAGTTCAAGAAAAAGCGTTTGATTTCCTAGATGCTCCTATTATAAAGATTAATACTGCAGATACCCCCGCTCCTTATTCTCCGGTCTTATTAAAAGAATGGTTGCCAAATAGCAATGATGTTGTAAAGGCCGTTAAGAAAGTATTATATAAATAATTTCTTATCTTTCTAGTTAGATTGATTTTTAATAAAAAACAAAAAATGAGATACATCCTACTATGTATAGTATTGACACTGTCTGCCTATGGTTTTTCCCAAACCAAGGTTACTGGCACCGTTTACGACGAAGACAAGCAACCAGTTGCGTTTGCAAATGTTTTCTTTAAAGGCTCTTTAGAAGGGGTGATTTCAGACATTGATGGTCAATTTTTAATACAATCAGAGACCAAGTACTCAACACTTGTCGTCTCCTACGTTGGTTTTGAAACTACCGAAATAGAACTTAAAACCAAGACAAACTCTAATCTCAAAATTGTTTTAAAAACCGGATTTGAACTCGATGAGGTGTTAATTGTAAATAGACCTAAAAAACGACTTAAAAAGAAAGAAAACCCTGCCTATAAAATAATGAAAGGCATTTGGGCTCATAAAAAAAGAAATGGTTTAAACCTTGTTGAAGCTTATGCGTACAAAAAATATGCATCCACCGAGATAGGGCTTAATAATATGGACCAGAAGTTTTTAAAACGTCTTCTAAAAGAGGATTATGATTCCATTATTTCTATCATAAAACAAGACAAACGAAATAAAAAATTCTATGTACCTATATACTTAAGTGAAATAATTCAGAAAGTATATGGCGATAACTCCTTAGATAAAACACTTCAACTAACGGAAGCAGAAAAACAAATCGGAATCCAACAAGATGGATATGTGTTTGATCGCATTAGTAATGTTTTTAAAGAGATTAATGTGTATGATAATAATATTGAACTCTTAAATAAAACCTTTGTAAGCCCGCTATCGACAGAAGGTTTTGGTTCTTATGAATATGTATTACAAGATAGTATTGTATCCGATGCTAAAACCAAATACCGCATCTATTTTTTCCCTAGAAGGGAAGGTGATTTAGTGTTTGAAGGAAATTTTATAGTCACAGACAGCGTGTATGCAGTCAATTCTATAAGTCTGCATGTCAATCCCAAAATCAACCTGAACCTTGTTCGTAATCTATATTTTGAAAAAACATATTCAATAGAAAATGACAGTGTATTTTTGCCTAAAAACAACAGCTACGAAGCCGATTTCACCGTATTGACAAAAAACGATAAAGAAAAGGGGCTTTATGTGAAACGAATTGAAACGTTTGACAACTATGATTTTGACACGAGTAGAACCGCCGAATTTTATGATAATAAAGTGGTTAAATACAAGCAAGATCAGTTTGAGAAAAGTGAAGAATATTGGGGTGAAAATTTACCAAGCAGTATAAACAATAGTGATACCGAATCCGTCCTCGAAAACCTGAATGGAAATAAGAAAATAAAAAACATAACAGGCCTCTTAAGAACATTGTCAAGTGGTTATCTGAAAGTTTCTAATTCTATTGAATTTGGGTCCGTTTGGAGCACTTTCGCCGTCAATGATGTTGAAGGTTATAAAGTCTCTGCCGGATTTAGATCCTTTAAAACCTTAGACGATCGGTTTAGAGTTAAGGGCAAGTTAGCCTATGGATTTAAGGATAAACAATTCAAATATTTAGTTGATACAAAATACCTGTTGAGTTACAAACCAAGGGTGTCAGTTGGAGTCGGATACCTAAACGATACCGAACAATTGGGAAGTCGAATCCTGAACAGCCTCGGAAATGCGCCTAGTGGATTTGGAACGACCTCACTTTTTAGTAGAGGCGAAAATTATTTTTTATCACGGATCAAAAAAGTATCTGCAAATATAAATGTTGAGGTTTTTAGAAATTTTTTGGTGGGTGCTAATTTCTCGAACAACCGAATAAAATCGGCTGCTCCTGATGAGTTTTCAGTTGACTATTTCGATGAAAAGCAACAAAAAATACAATCCAATTTAGTGGATAATAATGCAGAGTTATTTCTCTTATATACTCCAGGAAGAAATATATTTGGATACGGAGTTAAACGACAATTTGGCACAAATTTATATCCCTCCTTTTTAGTAAGCCTTCAAAAAGGGCTAGAAATTGGCTCCGGAGACACGAATTACAGCAAGCTTTTATTTTCCTACAACCAATTCATCAAACTCGGGAAAATAGGGATCATTAACACCACTATTGAAACTGGTAAGATATTTGGAGCGACGCAATTGTCGGTCCTAAGTCCCGTGCCTGCTAATCAAACGTATTCACTTGTACCAAATACTTTTTCACTTTTAAATTATTATGATTTTGTCGTCGATCAATTTGTTGTTGGCCACTTTATACATCATTTTAACGGTTTTATTTTGAATAGAATCCCCTTAATCAAAAAATTAAAACTTAGAAGTGTCGCAGTTTTTAGAGGCGTCATCGGTAATATTTCAGATCAAAACAGGGATATCAATCGGTCCTCAATTGCTTATAATGCGCCAAGAGATCTTTACTATGAGTATGGCTTTGGTTTTGAAAACATTGGCTTTGGGAACCTAAGAATATTCCGAGTCGACTTCATTTGGCGTTCAGAATCTGCAAACCCAAATAATTACGCTCCTAACTTTGGAATTCGACTCGGATTATTACCAGTGTTTTAAGAGGTATATCAGCGAAAATTATCTGTTGGGTTCTGTCTATGCGAAACCTCAAAACCAGTCTGTTACAATTATGTTAAAATAGGCTTTTTAGTTTCTATTCAATTTACTACATTTACGCCCTTAAAAATAAACAAAATTACACTATGGAATCAATGATGATTTATATGCCAATTGCAATGGCACTTTTAGGTTTAGCATATATGCTAGTTAAAAAATCTTGGGTAATGAAGCAAGACGCAGGGGATGGGAAGATGAAAGAAATATCTGACCACATCTACGAAGGTGCTTTAGCTTTCTTAAACGCTGAATACAGGTTGTTAGCAATTTTCGTAGTCGCTGCAAGTATCGTTTTAGCAGGAATTGCTTTTTACATGGAGAGCACCTATTTAATTGTAGTTGCCTTTGTTATCGGTGCTATATTTTCTGCATTTGCAGGAAACATGGGAATGAAAATAGCCACTAAAACAAATGTAAGAACAACGCAAGCTGCTAAAACAAGCTTACCAAATGCACTAAAAGTTTCTTTTGGTGGTGGAACGGTTATGGGACTTGGAGTTGCGGGTTTAGCGGTCTTAGGTTTAACCCTTTTCTTTATTATATTCTTTCATACGTTTATGGGCGGTGAATGGACGAACACGACTGATATGACGATTGTATTAGAAGCATTAGCTGGTTTCTCTTTAGGAGCGGAGTCTATTGCGTTATTTGCAAGAGTCGGTGGTGGAATTTATACAAAAGCAGCCGATGTAGGCGCTGATTTAGCAGGTAAAGTTCAAGCAGATATCCCTGAAGATGACCCAAGAAACCCAGCGACAATTGCTGATAATGTTGGTGACAATGTTGGAGATGTTGCAGGAATGGGAGCCGATTTATTTGGTTCGTATGTAGCCACTGTTTTGGCAGCCATGGTATTAGGTAACTATGTCATTAAAGATATGGGCGGAAGTATTACGGATGCTTTTGGTGGAATTGGACCCATTTTATTACCAATGTCGATTGCTGGCGTTGGAATTATTATTTCTCTTATCGGAACTTTATTAGTTAAAATTTCTTCAAACGATGCAAAAGAAGCGGACGTACAAAAAGCATTAAACATAGGGAACTGGGCTTCAATCTTAATGGTTGCTGTAGCATGTTATGGTTTAGTAACTTGGATGTTGCCAGCGACCATGCAAATGGATTTCTTTGGTGAAGGGTTGCAAGAGATATCTTCAATAAGAGTATTCTATGCGTGTTTAGTAGGCTTAGTCGTAGGTGCTGGAATCTCAGCATTTACTGAATACTACACTGGACTCGGTTCAAAACCAATCTTAAAAATTGTACAACAATCAAGTACAGGCGCTGGAACCAACATTATTGCTGGTTTAGCGACGGGGATGATTTCTACATTCTCTTCTGTATTATTATTCGCAGCGGCCATATGGGCCTCTTATGCTCTAGCAGGATTTTATGGAGTTGCTTTAGCAGCCTCTGCAATGATGGCCACAACTGCAATGCAGTTAGCAATTGATGCTTTTGGACCTATTGCTGATAATGCAGGTGGTATTGCTGAAATGAGTGAGCAAGATCCAATCGTAAGAGAACGCACCGATATTTTAGATGCTGTTGGGAATACAACTGCTGCAACAGGAAAAGGATTTGCAATTGCTTCAGCGGCATTAACGTCATTGGCCTTATTTGCTGCCTATGTAACTTTTACTGGGATCGATGGAATTAACATCTTTAAAGCGCCGGTATTAGCCATGTTATTTGTTGGTGGAATGGTGCCAGTAGTATTCTCTGCACTTGCAATGAATGCAGTTGGTAAAGCAGCCATGGAAATGGTAAATGAAGTGGTAAGACAGTTTAAAGAAATTCCAGGAATTATGGAAGGAACTGGAAAACCAGAATATGATAAATGTGTTGCAATATCTACAAAAGCATCGTTAAAAGAAATGATGTTACCAGGGTTATTAACCATTGGATTCCCTATAGCTGTTGTGTTAGTAGGTAAACTAGTGTATCAAGATAACAACATGCTGGTTGCCGAAATGTTAGGGGGTTATATGGCAGGTGTCACTGTAAGTGGTGTACTTTGGGCTATTTTCCAAAACAACGCAGGGGGTGCTTGGGATAACGCTAAGAAGTCTTTCGAAGCTGGTGTTGAGATTAACGGCGTCATGACTTACAAAGGTTCTGAAGCTCACAAAGCAGCCGTGACAGGGGATACTGTTGGAGATCCATTTAAAGATACGTCTGGACCATCAATGAATATTTTGATTAAACTTACGTGTTTAATTGGACTAGTGATTGCACCAATCTTAGGAGGTCACTCCGACGAATCTAATGGAGAGACACAAAAATTTAGCTACAGTCTAGGAGTCAATGTGGCTACAGGCGTAAAGTCTCAAGGGATAGAGTCTATCGATTCTAAAGCCATTGCAAAATCTTTTAAAGATGTATTTGATGGTAATAATTTAGAAGTTACTGAAGAAGAAAGTTTACAGTTTTTACAAACTTATTTCAATGAATTTAAAGCTAAAAAACAGTTAAAAGATGCTGAAAAGTTTAAAGCTTTAGCACAAGAAGGCATTGCTTTTTTAGCTGAAAACGCCAAAAAAGAGGGCGTAACTTCGACTGATAGCGGCCTACAGTATGAGGTACTTACTAAAGGCGATGGTGCCTCACCAAGTGCTGAAAACAGTGTGACGGTACATTACACAGGAACTTTGATTGATGGGACTGTTTTTGATAGTTCAGTTGAGCGTGGAACGCCAGCTACATTTGGGGTTTCACAAGTAATACCAGGTTGGACAGAAGCTCTACAATTAATGTCTGTTGGAGACAAGTGGCGTTTGGTCATCCCCTCTCAATTAGCGTATGGAGCAAGAGGTTCAGGAGCTAAGATTGGACCTAATTCAACGTTAGTATTTGAAGTTGAACTTCTTAAAATAAATTAACCCTTTGGGATTATATATAAAAAAATCACCTCATTGAGGTGATTTTTTTTGTCTTTATATAAAGGGTCGATTAAAACAAACCGTTTATTTCAGCATCAATTTTGTTAATGATAAAACCAAGATCTTCGGGGTTCTCTACAAAGTCTAAATTATCCACATCAATAATAAGTAGCTTTCCTTTTGCGTAGCCATGAATCCAAGCCTCGTAACGCTCGTTTAAACGACTGAGGTAGTCAATACTGATAGAGTTTTCATAATCACGTCCTCGTTTATGAATTTGAGACACAAGGTTTGGAATCGAACTCCTCAAATAGATGATAAGATCCGGACTTTGCACCAAGGATTCCATAAGCCCAAAAAGAGACGAATAATTTTCAAAATCACGATTAGTCATCAAGCCCATAGCGTGTAAGTTAGGCGCAAATATATTAGCGTCTTCATAAATGGTACGATCCTGAATGATATTTTTCCCACTTTCGCGAATTTGCAACACCTGACGGAATCTGCTATTTAGAAAATATACTTGAAGGTTGAAACTCCATCGTTCCATTTGATTATAAAAATCATCTAAATAAGGGTTGTCAACAACATCTTCGAGTTGAGCTTCCCATTTGTAATGTTTGGCGAGCAACTGGGTTAGGGTTGTCTTTCCTGCCCCAATATTTCCGGCAATAGCAACATGCATAATATCAATTGTTTAAAAGTTGGTAGTGGTGAAGAAATTCTTCGTCATAAATATACAAGCTTTGGTTGGTTACAAAAAACTGTTTTACTAAAACTTTGTTTAAGTTTAACATCAAAAAGGTTTCAGCGTTTTTTGGTTTATAATAAAGGTCATTTCCTCTCTTTAAAAACAACACACCATTCCAAAGTTTTAAATCTGTATACCCTTGATGCGGTAGTTTTGCAATGAGGCTTCCCGTATAATTATAACAATGCAACTCAGTATCGAGCAAAACCCAGCAATAATTATAATCACTCTCTAAGGCGAGAACTTCCCCAGAGAGCGGTGCTGTTTTAACCTTTGTTTTAGAAGAGCTGTAATCAAATAATTCTAACTGTAATGTATTGGAATCAAACAGCCAAAAGCTCGTATCATTTCCATAAGAAATGTTGGACACTGTTCGCAAGGGACTCAGCGTATTAAAGTCAACGGCGATCAGTTCAGCTAAGCGGTTGTCTAAAAGAGTAACGGAATTAAAGTCTTTATAAAATAAGGCTAATTTTAGGGCATTAAACACCGAGACTTCACTAATAGCACCTTTATTTAGATCGCTATAATTTTGTAGACCTTGGCTATTTTTTTTAAAAAGCACATTCGAGTTTAAGAAATAAAGAGATTCAAATTGATCCATTCCAACAAATTGGTCCCATGCGACAGGCGTGGATACCAGCAAATCGGCACGCATATTGGTTTGACCAAAAAGCCAACAATTGAAAAGCAGTATAAAATAAAGAGGCTGTTTCATTCTGATTTGAAAAGTACAATTTTTTTGGTATTTATTTGTAACATTTTATAAAGTTAACCGTCTTTATACTAGTGATAAACATAAATTAAATCCAATATCATGAATACAAACATCAAAATAGTCGTGCTAATGGTTTTTAGTTCTGTCACATTAATTGCCCAAGATTTTCAAGGGGTTGCAACCTATAAAACCCAGCGGAAGTTAGACATCAAAATGGACAGTACTCAAGTAGGTGGTATGCAGGATCAAATTATGGCAATGCTCAAAAAACAGTTTGAGAAAACATATATTTTAACCTTTGACAAAGCGCAATCTATTTATAAAGAAGAGGAGTCTCTGGCGCCCCCGTCTATGGGCGGCGCTAGGGTCATTATTAGCGGTATGGGCGGTTCTGGAGAATTGTATAAAAACACCAAAGAGCAACGCTATGTTAGAAAAAGTGATTTATTTGGGAAGCTTTTTCTGATTGAAGACAAATTGAAAGAAACGGACTGGAAACTCCATAGCGATACCAAAAACATTGGCACATACACCTGTTATAAAGCGACCATGGAACAAGAGCTAGAAGCTTTTGAGCTAGATAAAGCGGATGCTTCAGGGAAAAAAATCATGGTTACGGCATGGTACACCCTACAGATACCTGTGAGTAATGGTCCGGATGAATTTCAAGGACTTCCAGGTCTCATCTTAGAATTAAGCTATGACTCTCAAACTATTTTATGTAGTAAAGTGACGTTAAACCCAAAAAACAAGTCAACAATAAAGCCCCCTACAAAGGGGACGTCAGTAACACAGTCAGAATTTGATGCCATTAGGACCAAAAAAATGAACGAAATGGAGTCTCAATACGATGACCATGACGATGAAAATTCGGTTAAGATCAAAATTGGAGGATAGATTTTGTAACATTTTAAGACTTGTTTCTTAAACTATATGTAGTTTCGTAGGTCTATAGATTAGATATTAATTAAACATTTAATTATGATTCTTACAAAAAGAGGTTTCCATATAGCACTTTTGTTGTTGTTTGTTTCAATAACAACCACTGCTCAGGACTTCCAAGGAAAAGCCTATTATTTTTCTAAAACCTCGTTTGATATGGCTAACATAGGGAGTCGCCAAATGAGTATAGATCAAAAAAAGCAGATTGCAGACCGCATGCGGAGTATGTTTGAAAAAACCTATGTTTTGACGTTTGACAGAGAAGCCTCGACTTATAAAGAAGAGGAGGTTTTAGAGGCACCAACAGGCCAACGCGGATTTGGAAGACGAGGACGTAATTTTTCTGCAGGATTGCAATATAAAAACATCAAATCTCAGCAGATTCTTCAAGACCAAGAATTTTTCGGAAAACAATTTCTGATTACAGACACCTTGCCCAAGCTCGATTGGAAATTAGGAACTGAAACAAAACAAATTGGTCAATACCTCTGTATGAAAGCCACCGCCATGAAAAAAGCGGATGCCTTAGATTGGCGGAGTATGCGACGACGAAATCGTTCTAAAACAGCTGCTGTTAAAAATGATTCGACCACAACAGCAATTACGGATGAAATCGAAATTCCTAAAGAAATTGAAGTCACAGCTTGGTATACGCCACAGATTCCTGTGAGCCAAGGACCAGGAGATTATTGGGGGCTTCCGGGGTTAATTCTCGAAATTAATACTGATAAAACCATTATTTTATGTTCTAAAATTATAATGAATCCGGAACAGAAAGAGGCCATTGAAGCGCCTCAAAAAGGCCAATCGATTTCACGATCAGAGTATAACGACACGGTTAAGGAAAAAATGGAAGAAATGCGCACCATGTATGAGGGTCGCCGAAACAAACGCAGAAATTAAGGGCGTCCAAATTAACGAAAGATTTATGAGATATTATATTACAGTTATTTTCCTTTGCATGAGTGTTATTGGAATTTCCCAGGTGAAGTTAGAAGGTACTATTAAAGACAGTCTTGGAAGCCCTTTAGAATTAGCCAATGTTATTGCGATTAATAAGGCCACCAAGTCCTTAGATTCCTATGGAATTACTAACGACGTCGGTCGGTTTCGTTTGGATTTAAAAAAGAACACCATCTATACGATTCAAGCCAGTTATATTGGAATGAAATCTTTAGACGAGGTAATCGAGACAAAAGAAGTTAATATAAATAAAGACTTCACACTTTTTGTAGATAATTCTTTAGACGAAGTTGAATTGGTTTATGAGATGCCCGTCACCATTAGTGGTGACACCTTGGTGTATAATGCCGATTCCTTTAATACGGGCACTGAACGAAAATTAGAAGACGTGTTGAAAAATTTACCTGGCGTCGAAATTAACGAAGATGGTCAGGTCGAAGTAGAGGGAAAGGTGGTGAGTAAATTGATGGTTGAAGGTAAAGATTTCTTTGATGGAGACACCAAATTAGCCACCAAAAACATTCCGTCTAGTGCCGTAGATAAGGTGCAGGTTTTAAAAAATTATTCCGAAGTTGGGCAGCTAGGAAGTGTGACCAATAACCAAGATAACATCGCAATAAACATCAAGTTAAAAGAGGGGAAGAAAAGTTTCTGGTTTGGAAATGTGACTGTTGGAGCGGGAGATTCAGAAGTAAACTCGTTGTATTTAGCCCAGCCAAAACTATTTTATTACAGTCCAGAATACAGCGTTAATTTTATAGGAGACTTAAATAATATTGGAGAAGTTGCCTTTTCGCGACGGGATTATTTTAATTTTTCGGGTGGCTTTCGATCCCCAAGTCAAAGCAGTGGAACCAGTCTGAGTTTAGGTAATAATGACATCGGATTTTTATTGCTTCAAAATAACCGCGCTAAAGACATCAATACAAAGTTTGGCGCTGCCAATTTTAGTTGGTCGCCAAAAAAGACCTTAGATATTGGTGGGTTTGCTATTTTTTCAAACAGTAAAAATGAATTACAAGAAAATAGAAGTGTAGAGTATACAGATGCACCTGCTGGGTTTTCAGATGAGGACACG
The DNA here is from genome assembly GCA_949499105.1 of Formosa sp. Hel1_33_131. GTDB lineage: Bacteria > Bacteroidota > Bacteroidia > Flavobacteriales > Flavobacteriaceae > Hel1-33-131. The sequence goes on from CATEFX010000038.1 coordinate 26,747, forward strand.
GAAAGTAATACCACCCAGGACAACGATTTAGGCATGCTTAAGTTGACCACGAAGTATCAGCCAAACGCTAGCAATCAGCTCGAGTATGAAGCCCTTGGAAACATGTCAAAAAGTACACAAGACCAACGTTTCAATTCTTCTTTAAACGGCGATATAAATCAGTTGGAAACCACCAATCCATTTAGCTTTAATCAGAGTTTGAATTATTATTACACGTTGAACGAGACCAATATTTTTGCATTCGAAGCCCAGCATCTCATCAAAGATGAAGATCCTTTTTATAATGCCATTCTCGAAGATAAAGCGAATTATGAAGACACCGCTAATACCCTTGGTTTAGACGGCGCTCAAGTGGATTACAACTTTGGTCAGGACAAGCGTGTGCAGTCGAATCAAGTAGATGCGAAACTCGATTATTGGAACATCTTAAATAAAAAAAGCAACATCAACCTGACTCTTGGAACCATTTTGAGTCATCAACAATTCGACTCTAATATTTTTCAATATTTGGACAATCAAACCCAAATTAGTCCAACACCTTCCATCGCTAATGGTGCAGCAACCAATGACATCGCCTATAGATTTTCGGATCTGTATTTAGGATTTCATTACCGCTTAAAATCTGGAAAATTCACGTTTACACCCGGCGTAGCGGCCCATGGCTATACAATTTCAAACACGCAGACTGGGACGAAGACTACCGATAATTTCTTCAGGTTTTTACCGGACATGAATGTCATCTTTCAAATTAAAAAAAGTGAAACTTTGAATTTAAGTTACCGCATGCAAACGCAGTTCACCGATGTGTCGAAGTTTGCGAGTGGCTTAGTGCTTAATAATTATAACTCACTATTTTCGGGATCACCCGATTTACAAAGTGCACTTTCGCATAATATCAATCTAACGTATTACAGTTTCAATATGTTTAATTATACCAATGTGTTTGCCAACATCAACTATAACAAAAGTATTGATAACGTTAGAAATGTATCTGCATTTGTGCCCCAGAGTGTGATTCGCGTGTCCACGCCTTTTAACTCTGATTTTGCTGATGAAACCTTAACGGCCAGGGGGCGGTTTCAACGCACGTTTGGACGGCTGAGAGCATCGGTCAACGCCAATTTTAACTACTCAAAATTTAATCAATTTGTCCAGCAAATGCCATCGCTTAATGAGCGTTTCACACAAACGTATCGCGCACGTTTACGAACCAATTTTAAAACAGCGCCGAATGTCGATTTAAGCTACAAGCACTCTATTCAGGATAATAATTTAGGGAGTAACGTCACTAAGTTTTTTACAAAAAGCCCCTCTATAGAAGTGGATGCGTTGATTTTAAAAACGTTTACCTTTAAAACCGATTTTTCTTACAACGATTTTAGTGACGAAGACCGCACGATTAATACCTACGAATTTTGGAATGCGTCTTTATCCTACCGGAAAGACGAAGATGCCAAATTTGAGTACGAGATCAAAGCGACCAACCTTTTAGATACTCGTTCTCAAAATCAGAGCAGCGCCTCCAACATTTCGGTGAGTGCAACGGAATATTTCATCCAACCTCGTTATGTGACCTTTCGCGTGCGTTATGAATTGTAACCAATGCTAACTATTTAAATAAAAAAAACCCGACTTTGTGTCGGGTTTTTTAACTAATTAACTAACTTAAAAATAAATCCTGTTTAAGGAATTGTAATGTTTTAAACGTCTATTGTCTCGCTAGTTTAAAAGTGCTCTTTTTGGTGCGTTCCTGAAAACAGCTGTTTGCCATTTATCGATGTGATATTCAACTTAAACTGTGTCGCCGTAGGATGCGAAACATAAAAGACCTCCGTTACGGGGTTGGGAAACAACTTAAGGTTGAGTTGGAGTTCAGGATTTTCAGTACTCAAGGCTTCTAAACCTAAGGAAGGGTAGTAGCCATTGCCGAGTTGTATGGAACCATCTTCGGTAGTCATCGCGCCCACGATCACTTCACCGGTGGTATAGCTCAATTTGTTGGTGCCATTATCATCAGTGCCGCCACTAGGGCCAATCACTTGTTTGGAAATGCTTTGAGAAGACACAGTCATACTCAACAACACACATAGTAATGTTATATATTTCATAAAAACTAATTGGTTAATAATTCACTGAGCTAGGCAAACAAACCCTTAAATTTGGTTCATATTTGGTTCATAAAATGAATCGAGCATGTTCGACATTTGTCATAGCTCCTTCCGATTTGATTTCAAATCCTAATAATCCAGCATGTAAAATAAAAGTTGATAAATTTTCTATCCCCCACTGATTGCAAACGGAAATTTTAGTGCCGTCTCTCAAAGTGATTGGGGTATCTATATAGTAGTATTGCGCATTTTCTCTATCAATATCACTCAATTTTTTAATGACCCCTTTGCGACCTTGCAAGTCATCAAACCAGACTTTTTGTAACACACTAAAACTCATTTGAGATTTTTCAATGTAATTTTCTACTATTTTTTGAACCAACCTCGCTTTACATAGGTTTTCTGCGATGCCATTAACGGCGTATTTTGTAACACCTTTTGCCACTTATTTAATTTGATTAGTGTCTTTAACTCAAATATAATCTATAAAAAGTTTATATTTGGTTCATAATTGATTCATAATACTAAATAACTATGGTTGATGTTCTAAAAAAAAGAATTGAACAAAAAATTGGAAAACCAGTAGAAACTCGAGGGGATTGTGATTTGGTGTCGAATGCAATTTTAGAAACGCTTGATGTCGATATTAGCTGTAGCACTCTTAGACGGTTGTACGGATTAGCCCCTTACACTAAACCAAACAGCAAAACACTAAACATCTTAGCACAATTTATAGGGTATAAAAACTATGCTCATTTTTCTCAAAACGATGCTTACAGAGAAAAGATTGATTTGTCACAAATCACCTACAAAGCTGTTTCTGTTGGAGATGAACAAGCTATTTTAGAGTTGGTCCAAAAAACTAAAAAAAGTCCTGAAAATTTTATAGGCTTTATCGTCTTGTTAACAAGGGAGTTATTTCACAACCAAGACTATCATTTATTAGATGAGTTATTTAAATTAAAAGCCCTCAGTTATAGTCGTTTTTCATATTCAGAAGCCTTATACCTTGGGAATTCTATTGGACTTCTACTTCGAAAACAGGCTAAAGTTGATCCTGTGTTATTAAATAACACAAATTTTTTGGCGTGTGTCTATCTAACTTTTGTAGACTACTCTAGTTTAAATGGGTATTATGGAGAGTGGACCGAAAATATCGATCGTACCCATCCTAAAAGTGAGATCTCAATATTCACTTTTTCGATACTTGAGTTTAGGAATTTTTTAAATCAAAAGCCCGTGAAAGAGCCTAAGGGTGATTTAATTTATTCAAACCAGTTAAATCCTATTTTATGCAGCCGATTATTAGCCCTAAAACTATTGGTTAATGAGACAGATCACGCATTAAACACGACAGAAGTTTTAAATACCTATTTTGATGTACACTCAAAAAAATCGACTTTATTAGATTATTCTTATGAGTTGTTTACTACGGCGATTTTAACCAAGAATCTTTTGCTAATGAAGTATCTTATTGAAAAAATAAACCTGGACACCAAGATCGAGTTTTACTATCAAAAATACCATTTAAACTCCTTTTACTTAATGTGTATGTTTTATTTTAAATATACCAAAAACAACACTGAAGAAAAGAAATACAACCGACTTTTTAGTATCGATGCGTGTCGGTATAGTTATGAAGATTTTATCACAATTTTACATCAAGTTTATTTATTTGGAACGACTAAAACGGTCACCAAAAAGAAGCTCATAAAAAAGACCTATACCAATCTAAGTACGCAATTAAATCACCCTTACTTTTCGGAATTTTTTTTATTGAACTATTTTAACTAAAAACAGATAAACCTGAAGTGTGCGTTATGAGTTGTAACCATCGCTAAGATTTAAACACAAAAAAACCCGATACTGTATCGGGTTTTTTTGACTAACTAACTTAAAAATGAATCCTGTTTAAGGGATTATATGGTGATAACTTTAAGTGTTAATTCCTGATAAAACGTAAACTATATCCTAACCTTTTTTTTAAACTATTCAAATTTATTTTAATAAACGATTATTAAGGGGTTAGTCTTACAGATACGTTATCTACATTCAATCTGGCTGCACTATTAACAATTTCAATAAGGAAAGTTAAACCTCCTTCTACTTGATTTGCATTTACAGGCGTTGTAAAGGTAAATATTTTCGTTTCCCAAGATGTTGTTGATATAGACGTTGTATTATCCGTAAGAGTGTGTTTGGTTGCTGCGACATTTCCACCATTGGGACCTTCAGAAAATGTATATGCTTTAACAACTCCACCTTCGCCCAATCCATCAGAAGCAATGATATCAAACTGAACCGTATAAGAGGTATTTGGTTGAACTAAACCAACTCCAAAACGTTCCATTCTAAGTTCAACAGCAACACCAGTTGAACCTTGCAATTCAGCGGATTGCGTACCACCATTACTAACTGTCGTAGAAATTGTTACGCCATCAAAAAGTTGCCAGCAACCAACATTGCCTGCTTCAAAATCACCATTGGCTAACAACTCACCTGCTGGAACTACAGGACAATTACCTACACCGCCATCGCCGTAAAGTTTTAGGTCATCGAAATAGTAAGTGTCGGTATTGTTTGCTCCTAAGTCAAAGAAAATTACTATTTTATTAAATTTACCACTATCAGCTGCTGAGAAAGGGAATGTTAACTCTTCCCAACCACTGGTTACTGAAGTAGTGAAAAACTTATCAATATAATTACCTGCATTTCCAATCTCTTCTAACTTTAATCGAACTTCGGTATTTGGTCTTGCAGACCATACTTTAATTTTTAAGCCAGTGTTTGCCACAAAATCTAATTTTGCATCTAAATCGTATTGATTATAATCCCACGGATTGATATTCGCCTTAACAACTTTTCCTACTTTACAAGAAGTGTTTACTGCATTGTCAAAATCGGGATTGTCTACCCATGAAAAATTAGCGCCATCAGAAATAAAATCTTCAGATGGATCCGATTGAAACGTCATGTTTAGGTTTGAAGCACTGTAAGATTCAGTGGTTTCAGGATCACAAACTAAAAAACCTTCATCAATCTCCCCATCACAGTCGTTATCGATTCCGTCTATTATTTCGGTGGCAGCTGGGTTTATAGAAGCATCTGTATCATCACAATCGCCTTCATTTTCCGTGAAGCCATCATTGTCATCGTCAATGTCCAAATGTGCAATAGGTTTTTCTGTTTGGTACTTGGCGTACCATGCAAATTCTCCGCCTTCTTGGATAAATCTCACATGTAGTTCTGTAGCGCTAATTGAAATGATATCATAGACTGTTTCACCAATGTACCAGCCCATAAATCCACCGTCGGATAACTGAAAACTCGTCATTGTGTAAGGAACGTCGCCATAAGATCCTTCAACTGCTGCTTTAGATGTGGATGGTGAGAATGCTACATTTTTAATTCCAAACATCGTTGTTGCAACTGTTTCGTCGTGGCAAATATCACCAGTTAATCCTATAACATCCGCATAAGCTCCTGGAATATATGCAGGGCCTACTGTTTGTTCAAAAGTGAGACCATTTGCTGTTGTTGTAAAAACAAATTCGTTGGTGTACATACATGATTTTTCTGGATCATTGGGTTGTATTGTATACCAAGCTGGAAATGCAAATTCGCCATTGCCGTAGTCATCTGTAACAGGACCTAGACCTATATGCAGATACTTATCGGATTGCCAATACCAGGTTTGTGAACTTCCAATGTCATCAACTGTGGAGGCACCTGTTAATAAATTTGAAATTTCATCTATCTGATTATCGACGATGCCATCGCAATTGTTGTCAATTCCATCTGTCAAATCTTCTGCTCCTGGACTTACTGAAGCATTATCATCATCACAATCCCCTTGGTTTTCTGTGTAGCCGTCATTGTCATTATCAATGTTATCAGGATGATTGCCTTTTACAAAACGCACTGAAAAGCCTTGCTGCTTTAAGCCTTTGCCCGTGCTTAGGGGAAAGTAATTGCCGTTCAGGCCTAGGCCCCACGCGCCATCTGCATTGCTCTCAGTGGAACTCCAAAAGATCGCATTGTTACCCTCATTGCTGAACGAACCATCGTTGAGACAGCCACCCTCAGGGAAGGCGTTAAAGCCGCTGCTGTTGTTTAAACTTTGGTCGTTGCCTATGGCTCCTAATTCTGTTGAACTGTTCCAACCTGTAGTAGAAGCCATCGCTTTACCTATTTTGTTTCCTGTAGTGGTACCGTCGTAATTATAGCCGTTGGCTATTAAGTGTTCTTCTAAAGTGATCCACTCCGTATTACTTGGTACGTGCCAACC
>CATEFX010000039.1 GCA_949499105.1 Formosa sp. Hel1_33_131
TCATATCAATAGGGTTTTTGAAGCTCAAAGGCTTCGATGAGTTCTTTTTTACTTAATAAATAATCAATATCGTCATAGCCATTAATCATACATGTTTTTTTGTAAGGATCAATTTCAAACCCTTCACTTAGGTCCGTGCCTTGAATGCTGATGGTTTGCGTTTCTAAATTCACTTCAAATAACGTGGATGCATCCGTGTCAATCGCGGCAAAGAGTGCGTTTAAAAAGCCTTCTGACACTTGCACAGGCAATAAGCCATTGTTGAGGGCATTGCCTTTAAATATGTCTGCAAAAAAACTAGAAACGATTACTTTGAATCCAAAGCCGACAAGCGCCCATGCGGCATGTTCACGACTGGAACCACAGCCAAAATTATCGCCTGCGATTAAAATACTTCCAGAGTATCGTGCGTCGTTGAGTGTGAATTCTGAATTTGGATTTCCAAGTTTGTCAAATCGCCAATCTCTAAATACATTATCGCCAAATCCTTTTTTGTCCGTCGCTTTTAAAAAACGTGCTGGAATGATTTGATCAGTATCGACGTTTGCAATATTTAATGGAATTGCTTGTGAGGTATGTGTGGTAAATTTTTCCATTAATTTAATTGTTTTGTGATGTCTATAATTTTACCTTCAATGGCGGTTGCGGCAGCTACTAAAGGACTCGCTAAAATGGTTCTTGACCCTTGCCCTTGACGGCCTTCAAAATTTCGATTGGACGTAGAAACGCAATATTCGCCTTGTGGGATTTTGTCGTCATTCATTGCTAAACAGGCCGAACATCCAGGTTGTCTTAATTCAAACCCAGCGGCATTAAAAATTTCTTTAAGTCCTTCTTCAATGATTTGAGATTCCACTTGTTTACTACCAGGTACTAACCAAGCCGTCACATTTTCTGCTTTTTGTTTTCCTTTAACATAGTCCGCAGCGACTCTAAAGTCTTCGATTCTAGAGTTGGTACAGCTCCCAATAAATACAAAATTTATAGGAGTATCAAGCAAGGATGCGCCTGCTTCAAAATTCATATATTCCAAAGATTTCTTAAACGAAGGATCGGAATCGAGAGGAATTGTTTCGGAAATTTTGATGCCCATTCCAGGATTCGTTCCGTAAGTGACCATCGGTTCGATGTCTTCGGCATCAAAATAATATTCTTTATCAAATGTTGCGCCATCATCTGTTGGAAGTGTTTTCCAATAGGCAACCTTAGCATCAAACGCTGCATCTTTAGGTGCAAACTCACGGTTTTTTACATACTCAAACGTGGTGTCGTCTGGTGCAATCATTCCACCTCGAGCCCCCATTTCAATACTCATGTTACAAACGGTCATACGACCTTCCATGCTCATGTTTTCAAAAACATCTCCCGCATATTCACAAAAATAGCCGGTTCCAGAATTAGTACCTAATTTTGAAATAATATATAAAATCACATCTTTTGAAAGGACGCCATTTTTAAGCGTTCCATTGACCGTAACTCTTAAGCTTTTTGGTTTTGAAAGTAGTAAACACTGACTCGCAAACACTTGTGCGACTTGACTGGTTCCAATCCCAAACGCAATCGTTCCAAACGCGCCATGTGTAGAGGTATGACTATCGCCACAAACCATCGTCATTCCTGGTTGAGTGATGCCCAGTTCGGGCGCCATTACATGGACGATCCCATTGTATTTATGGCCTAATTCGTAAAGGGTAATGTTGTTTTTATCACAGTTTTTAGAAAGTTGTGCAAGTTGCTTTCTCGACAATTCGTCTTTGACCGGTAAATGTTGGTCTAGGGTCGGCGTATTGTGGTCGGCAGTTGCAACAATTTGATCCGGTCTAAAAACAGGAATGTTTCGGTCGACTAATTCATTGAACGCTTGTGGACTTGTCACCTCATGAATTAAATGCTTGTCAATATATAAAACTTGGGGACCGTCTTGGACGGTATCAACGACATGTGCGTCCCAAACTTTATCAAATAATGTTTTTTTCATAACGGAGGATTCGATCTATTTATAAATCTTAGAAGTTTTAATAATTTGGTGAATATCAGAATCAATCACTTCTTTCTTAGTATCAGCAAAGGTTAAGAATTCTGCATATACGATGTCTAACTCAAGTTTGGTGAGTTCATACCCAACGTTTTTTGCTCTGTAAGCCAAGGCAGCACGGCCACTTCTGGCGGTAAGCACGATGGCCGATTCTGTCACACCAACATCTTTAGGGTCAATGATTTCATAAGTCTCACGATTTTTAATCACCCCATCTTGATGTATTCCTGAGCTATGTGCAAAGGCATTTGCCCCGACAATCGCTTTGTTGGGTTGTGTATAAATCCCCATACTATCAGAGACCAATTGGCTTATTCCATAGAGCATGGTAGTGTCAATTTTGGTGTCTAAATTTAAATAGGGGTGTTGCTTCATAATCATCACGACTTCTTCCAAAGCGGTGTTTCCAGCACGTTCTCCAATGCCGTTAATTGTACATTCTATTTGTTGGGCGCCATTAATAATTCCTTCTATAGAATTAGCTGTAGCAAGCCCTAAATCGTTATGACAGTGGCAAGAGATAATCGCTTTTTCAATGCCCTTAACGTTTTCTTTTAGGTATTTAATTTTCGCCCCATATTCATGTGGTAAACAGTAGCCTGTAGTATCTGGAATATTTAATACAGTCGCCCCCGCTTTGATAACGGCTTCACAAACACGCGCCAAATACTCGTTGTCAGTTCGTCCTGCATCTTCTGCATAAAACTCCACATCTTCAACAAAGGATTTTGCATACGAAACAGCACTTACAGCGCGTTCTATAATTGCATCTTTATTTGATTTGAATTTATGAAGGATATGAGAATCAGAAGTGCCAATACCCGTGTGAATTCTAGGTTTCTTGGCATATTTGAGAGCTTCAGCAGCGACCTTAATATCGTTTTCTACCGCCCGCGTTAAGCCACATACGGTTGCGTTTTTAACAATTTTTGAGATTTCTTCAACAGATTTAAAATCGCCTGGGCTTGAAACAGGAAACCCAGCTTCAATGATATCGACCCCTAATAAATCTAACTGTTTGGCGATAATTAGTTTCTGATCTGTATTAAGCTTACAGCCAGGGACTTGCTCGCCGTCGCGAAGCGTTGTGTCAAAAATTTGAATGTGTGTGTTAGACATTTATCGGAATATATTTTTCTATTGTTATACGAATTTATATTTTGGTTCTTTCAAATGAGGGGTTTATCATAATTGCATTACGATGTATAACAACACCTAATTTTAACTAAGCGTCTAATAAACAACATTATATGTCGATATTTATACTATGACTAAAGAGCAAAAAGATAATTTATTTGTGCTAATAAAGTCGTTGTCCAAATCTGAAAAAAGGCAATTCAAACTTTATGTGGGGCGTTTAGGGGTGAATGAGGATTCAAAATTCTTATTGCTTTTTAATGTGTTACATAAACTCAAGGTTTATAATGAATCGGCTATTTTGAAAAATGGATTTGTTAAAAAAGAACAATTATCGAATTTAAAAGCGCATTTATACAAACAAATATTAATTAGTTTACGATTAAATCCATCCCATCAAAATATTAGAATCCAAATTCGAGAACAGTTAGATTTCGCAACCATTTTATACCATAAAGGACTCTATACGCAAGGTTTAAAAATATTAGATAAAGCGAAATCATTGGCCATCGCCAATGAAGAAAAAAATAGTGCTTACGAGATTATCGAGTTAGAAAAAGTAATTGAGGCTCAGTACATCACTCGAAGTATTAGCAGTCGAGCCGATGAATTAACCATTCAGGCAAAAAAACTAAGTCAACAAAACGTGTTGGCAAGCAAATTATCCAATTTATCACTCCAGTTATATGGGTTGTTTCTAAAAACGGGCTATGTAAAGGACGCTTCCGAACATGAAAAGGTAACGAAGTATTTTAACGATCGATTGCCTGTTTACAAAATTTCGGAATTAGGATTTAGAGAGAAATTGTGGCTTTATAAGTCGTATTTATGGTTTAGTTTTTTGACCCAAGATTTTTTAGCCTGTTATAAATATTCTAAAAAATGGGTAAATCTTTTCCACGAGTACCCTGGAATGATTCGCCTCAATCCTGTTTTTTTTCTGAACGGAAATCAGAATTTATTAGAGGCGTTGTTTTTTGTAAGACAGCACGATAAGTTCAAAGAGACACTCACCAATTTAATTGAAATAACCAATGAAGATTGGTTTCCAAAAGATGACAATGTTCAAAGTCTTACTTTTTTGTACGTTGGTTCAAATAAGTTTAATAGTCATTTTATGGAAGGGAAATTTCAGGAAGGCTTGCCCTTAGTTGCGGAAACCTTGGAAGGGATTCGTAAACATAAATCGCGTATCGACGAACATCATATCATGGTGTTTTATTATAAAATTGCAAGTTTATATTTTGGCATTGGCGAACATCATAAATGTATTGAGTTTTTATCTAAAATTATCAGTAACAAATCGCTTCAAATGCGGGAAGACCTTTTGTGTTTTTCAAGAATTTTAAATTTGGTAGCCCACTATGAGGCAGGTTTAGATTATAATTTAGACACCTTAATCAAAAGCACGTTTAAGTTTTTGATTAAAATGGAAGACCTTCACAAGGTACAAAGGGAAATGATTACGTTTTTAAAAGGGCTGGGAGACCTCTATCCGCAAGACATTAAAGCAGCATTTAAGCAATTACACGCCAAACTTAAAGTGTTTGAAGACGATCCTTATGAAAAGCGGGCATTTCTATACCTTGATGTAATATCGTGGCTTGAAAGTAAAATAGAAAATAAATCTGTTGAAATGATAATACGCAGAAAATTTTTAAGTATAAATAAATAAAATTAATATTTACCGAAAATAATTTGGTTATTATGATTTATTTATTGAATATTTGCAGTAACAAAGTTCAATAACTTACTGAGATGTTATCAAGAAAGGTGGAGGGATTAGACCCGTTGAAACCTTAGCAACCCTTTATCATTTAAAGAAGGTGCTAAATTCTACTTGATTTTCGATTCATTTATCGGGGATTAGATAGATAACTAACCATAATTGCAGTTCTGTAATTATGATTTCTTTATAACATTTTTCTATTAGGTACGCTTCTAGCGAAGTGCATTTGACTTTTGGTTTAATTAATTATTAACTCAAAAACTAGAAAAATGAGTACACAAAAATTCGCAACCCAAGCGTTGCACGCCGGACATGATGTTACACTAAACGGAGGCACCAGAGCCGTGCCAATTTACCAATCGACTGCCTATGTGTTTAATAACTCTGACCATGCAGCTAATTTATTTGCATTAGCTGAGCCAGGGAATATTTATACACGTATAAACAATCCAACAAACGATATATTAGAACAGCGTTTAGCTGCCTTAGAAGGTGGTATTGCAGCAGTGGTTACTGCATCAGGAACGGCTGCGATTGCTACCAGTCTTTTAACCCTATTGAAAGCGGGCGATCATATTGTCGCTTCTAGTAGTTTATATGGGGGAACCTACAATTTACTAAACGTTACACTGCCAAGACATGGAATTACGACGACTTTTGTAGATCCATCAAATCCTGAAAATTTTAAAACAGCTGCTCAAGAAAACACCAGAGCTTTCTTTATAGAGTCACTTGGAAATCCAAAGTTAGATGTTTTAGATATTGAAGCAATTTCAAAAGAAGCAAAAGCATACAAAGTGCCATTAATTGTTGATAACACGGTAGCGACTCCTTACTTATTAAACCCAATAGCATACGGTGCTAATATTGTAATTCAATCCCTTACCAAGTATATCAATGGTAATGGGACAGCCTTAGGCGGTGCGATCATTGATGCTGGAACTTTTGACTGGGGGAGTGGAAAATTTCCTGAGTTTACCGAGCCATCTGCAGGTTATCATGGTCTTGTTTATAATGATGTAATTGGGGCTGCATCCTTTATCGCGAAAGTGAGAATTGAAGGATTAAGAGATTATGGAGCAGCTTTAAGTCCGTTTAATGCATTTCAAATTATTCAAGGGTTAGAAACGCTAGAAATTCGAATCAAAAAACACAGTGAAAGCGCTCTTGAGTTAGCACAATGGTTACAAAAACAAGAAGACGTCGAATGGGTAAATTACCCAGGGTTAGAATCAAGCCCTTACAAAGCATTAGCAGATAAATATTTGCCAAATGGACAAAGTGGGATTGTAACTTTTGGTGTTAAAGGCGGCTTTGAAGCTGCTAAGACCATCGCAGACACCACTAAATTATTTTCTTTACTAGCGAATATCGGAGATACAAAATCTCTAATTATTCACCCTGCCAGTACAACGCATCAACAATTAGATGATGCCGCACAAGAAACGACGGGTGTGACTAAAGATTTAATTCGCTTATCAGTTGGATTAGAAAATATAGAGGATTTAAAATCCGATTTAACGGAAGCATTCAAAGTTGTAAAAACAGTTTTCGCATAATTTTTTGACCCCAATGAGTGATTTGAAAAGCATAAGTTTTAAGTATACAACCAAAAATGGTAAGACAAACCCAATCAATTTGTCTTACCAGCTTTTTGGTCAAAAACTTCATGAGGCCCCTGTGGTCCTTGTGAATCATGCATTGACAGGGAATTCTACAGTCATTGGGAATGATGGTTGGTGGAACGAAATTATTGGAAATGGCAACGTCATAGACACCAATTTATATACCGTTTTAGCTTTTAATATTCCAGGAAATGGGTATGACCAAAAGACTGAAAATCTCATTGAAAATTACAAGGATTTTACGGCCAGAGATATTGCAGAAATTTTTGCAATTTCACTAGATCATTTAAAAATCACACATCTTTTTGCTGCCATAGGAGGCTCTGTTGGTGGTGGGTTAGCTTGGGAGCTTGCCGCTTTAAAGCCAACACTAATAGAACATCTTATTCCCGTAGCATCCGATTGGAAATCGACCGATTGGCTCATCGCCAATTGTCATATCCAAGATCGAATCTTAAACAATTCATCGGAGCCTTTGGTCGATGCGCGTATGCACGCCATGTCGTTATATAGAACTCCAGAATCTTTTAAAGAAAAGTTTGACAGGGTTATACAGAAAGATGAAGATATTTTTGCAGTTGAAAGCTGGCTGAATTATCATGGCAAAACGCTCAATGATCGGTTTCAATTAGCGGCATATAAGATGATGAATCAAGTGCTAAAAACAATTGATATCACTCAAGGAAAAGAGAATTTCATTGAAGTAGCTTCAAAAATAAAATCTAATATACACATCATTACGATTAACACGGATTTATTTTTTAAAGCAGACGAAAACTGGGCGACCTATGTGGATTTAAAAACACATAAAGACAATGTCACAATTTCAGAAATTCAATCCATTCATGGGCATGATGCTTTTTTAATCGAATTTAAACAGCTGGAAGCCATATTAGCCACCGTTTTTAAACATCAAAAAGTGGTCGATATAGACTATTAAACCAAATTAACTTTTCAAAAACATGACCCCCAAAAATTTTGAAACTGACGCGATTCGACAACAATTAGATCGCACTCCCTATGGAGAACATTCAACCCCTTTGTTTTTAACATCGAGCTTTGTTTTTGATGATGCCGAACATATGCGCGCCTCATTTGCGGAAGAAAACGATCAAAATCTTTACAGTCGATTTTCAAATCCAAATACCACAGAGTTTGTTGATAAGGTCGTTGCCATGGAAGGTGCCGAAGCAGGGTTTGCATTCGCTTCCGGAATGGCCGCAGTGTTTTCGACTTTTGCAGCCTTGTTAAATTCTGGAGATCATATTGTCTCTTGTCAATCGGTTTTTGGCTCGACACATTCGTTGTTCACAAAATATTTCCCAAAATGGAACATCGAGACCTCCTATTTTAAAGTCGATCAATTAGAGATACTCGAAAGTTTGATTCAGCCAAATACGAAAATTATTTATGCCGAAAGCCCAACCAATCCAGCAGTTGATATTCTGGATTTAGAAGCACTGGGGAAAATCGCCAAAAAACACAATTTAGTTCTGATTATAGATAACTGTTTTGCATCTCCATATTTACAAAACCCCATCAAATTTGGAGCGGATTTAGTCATCCATTCTGCTACTAAGTTAATGGATGGTCAAGGTCGAGTTTTAGGAGGCGTTACCGTAGGAACTGCGGAATTAATGCATCAGATTTATTTATTTTCTCGAAATACAGGTCCAGCATTGTCTCCTTTTAATGCATGGGTTCTATCTAAAAGTTTAGAAACCTTAGGCGTTCGAGTGGACCGCCACTGTAAGAATGCATTGAAAGTAGCAAAATTTTTAGAAAAACATCCCAAAGTAAGTGTGGTGAAATATCCATTCTTAAAGTCACATCCACAATACGAAGTTGCCAAAAAACAAATGCGTAAAGGCGGTAATGTTGTGTCCTTTGAGATTGTAGGCGGGATTAAAGCAGGTCAAGCTTTTTTGAATAAAATCAAATTATGCTCTTTATCTGCAAATTTGGGAGATTCTAGAACCATTGTCACGCATCCATCGTCCACAACGCACAGTAAATTGTCTGAAGAAGATCGATTAGAAGCCAGTATTACCAACGGATTGATTCGGGTTTCAGTGGGATTGGAGCATCATAAAGATATTATTAATGACTTGAAACAGGCTTTAGATTAACTCTGAATTAGTCATAATTTAAATAAATATAAAATAGTTTAACCGTGATTATAGATAAAGTTTTGGAACCCAAATCAAAAGCAACTAATCCATCAGAACTTCCGGAGGATAACATTAAAAGAAGCTTGCTAAAAACCATTAGCTGGCGAATTATAGGAACGTTGGATACCATCTTAATTTCATGGCTCATTACTGGGGCACTTAGTTTGGCCTTTTCAATTGGACTTATAGAATTAATCACCAAAATGGCGCTCTACTTTTTACATGAACGAGCGTGGGCTAAAATCAAATGGGGACGATAATAATAGATTATGGATATAGAAAAAATAAATATAGAACTTGCAACTAAAACCCCTCTTGAAATTGTACAATGGGCGATCACTAATGCGCAAACACCAATCCTAACCACCAATTTCAGACCTTATGAGTCTGCTATTTTACATCTAGTTACAACGGTCAATCCATCTATAAAAGTTATTTGGTGCGATACGGGCTACAATACCCCAAGCACCTACAAGCATGCCGAAGAATTAACAAAATTATTAGCATTAGACATTCAACTCTATATCCCAAAACAAACCGCAGCGCATCGGGATGTAGTGTTAGGAATCCCTCAAGTAGAAGATCCAAAACATCGACTATTTACAGAGCAAGTGAAACTAGAACCTTTTAAACGTGCGATGACAGAACACTGTCCAGATGTTTGGTTTACCAACCTAAGGAAAGGACAAACGGCTTTTAGAGATAGCATTGGCGTACTATCACAAAGTGCCGACGGCGTTTTAAAAATTAGTCCATTTTATCATTATTCTGATGCAGATTTAGATCAATATATCACCGACCACCAACTGCCCAATGAATTCAATTATTTTGATCCAACCAAACAATTAGACAATAGAGAATGTGGTTTACACAAATAAATAAATGATTATGATTAAAAATACATCCCATATTAATCCACTCGAGAACGAAGCGATCTATATTTTCAGGGAAGTCGTCGCACAGTTTGAAAAACCTGTATTATTATTTTCTGGAGGAAAAGATTCTATCACTCTAGTAAGATTGGCTCAGAAAGCGTTTTATCCGTCTAAAATTCCATTTCCATTACTTCACATAGATACAGGGCATAATTTCCCTGAAACGATTGCATTTCGAGACAAATTAATCAAAGAGCTTGGTCTGGAATTGATTGTTAGAAATGTTCAAGATTCAATTGATCAAGGAAAAGTAAAAGAAGAATCTGGACGCTATTCGAGTCGAAATGTTTTACAAACGACCACTTTACTCGATGCCATCGAAGAATTTAAATTTGACGCGTGTATTGGAGGCGCTCGACGCGATGAAGAAAAAGCGCGCGCAAAAGAACGGATGTTTTCTATACGCGATGATTTTGGACAATGGGATGAAAAAAACCAACGACCAGAACTTTTTGACATGCTTAATGGACAAATTGAATTAGGTCAAAACGTGCGTGTGTTTCCAATTTCAAATTGGACCGAACTGGATGTCTGGTCTTATATCGAAAAAGAACAAATCGAAATCCCTTCTATTTATTTTGCGCACCTTCGAAAAACATTTATCAGAGACGGGATGATTTGGACCAATGATGATGCCATCGTTTTCAGAGATGAAGAAGAAGAAGTGAAAGAACGTCTTATTAGGTTCCGAACTGTGGGCGATATGAGTTGTACGGCAGCGGTGCTCTCCGCAGCAAGTGATATTTCATCGGTTGTCAAAGAAATTCGAGAGTCAACAATTTCAGAACGTGGTGCGCGTATTGACGATAAACGCTCCGAAGCAGCCATGGAAAAACGAAAACAACACGGCTACTTTTAGCCTCATAAAACAATAGTAAATAAGTAAACATTCCTTTTTAGGAATTTATAAAAAGCATATGGAAGTTCTAAAAATTGCAACAGCTGGAAGTGTTGATGACGGAAAAAGCACCCTAATTGGGCGGTTGCTTTATGACACGAAATCACTCACGAGTGATAAAATTGAAGCCATCGAAAAAACAAGTAAACAAAAGGGCTATGACTATCTAGATTTTTCACTGGCAACCGACGGACTTGTAGCAGAAAGAGAGCAAGGAATCACGATTGACGTCGCTCATATTTATTTCTCAACCGCCAACAAAAGTTACATCATTGCAGATACGCCGGGTCATGTTGAGTACACACGAAATATGATTACTGGGGCTTCAACGTCTCAAACCGCCATCATTCTTATTGATGCAAGAAAAGGCGTGATTGAGCAAACCAAACGCCACTTTTTTATTAATAATTTGTTGCGTATAAAGGAAGTTGTAGTCGCAATTAATAAAATGGATTTGGTTGACTATTCCGAAGAAATTTATGAAACCATCAAAACGGATTTTCAAAAATTATTAAAAGAACGGGACTATCAAGATCAAAGAATTACGTTTATTCCGGTGAGCGCTTTAAAAGGTGACAACATTGTTCACAAATCTGAAATCATGAAGTGGTACAATGGCGAAACTCTTTTAGAACATTTGGAAGCCTTAGATTTTAAAGATATTTATAATGTAGGAACCCCCAGATTTCCTGTTCAATGTGTCATTCGTCCAAAAACAGATGCGTTTCATGATTTTAGAGGCTATGCAGGGAAAGTGTATGGTGGAGAACTCAGTATTGGGGATACAGTTTTGGCGTTGCCTTCCAAAACTAAAACCAAAATCAAATCGATTTATTTTTATGATGAAGAAGTGCAAACGGCATCCCGAAGGTCTTCGGTAACCATTACTTTAGAAGATGAAATAAATATCAGTCGAGGCGATATGATTACAAAAACAGACAATCTTCCAACGATCGATAAACAATTCACAGCCACAATTGCTTGGATGGATCGCGATACGCTGACTACGGGGAATAAATATGTGATTCAGCATGGTGTGAATAAAGTACAAGCCAAAGTAGAACGGATCCACCACATCATCAAAACCGATTATTCAGGAATTATAGAAAACGTAGACCACTTAGATATCAATGACATCGCCTTGGTCTCTTTTAAGTTAAACAAGCCAATTTTCTATGATGCTTTTAAAAATCACAGAACCAATGGGTCCTTTATCATCATTGATCCGCAAACAAATACGACTGCTGGCGCAGGATTCATCCAATAACTCACAAAATGCAAAGTTTTAGAACTGAAATAGAAAACCCAATTGTTGAAAAAGACATCATTGAATTAGCTGATAAAATTGAGCAATTTAAAGAAGGTCAAATTGACGAAGAAAAATTCAGAAGCCTCCGTTTGGCGAGAGGCGTTTATGGACAACGTCAACAAGGTGTTCAAATGATTCGAATTAAACTCCCTTACGGAAAAGTGTCCAGTCATCAATTGCGCCGTATTGCAGAAGTTTCTGACGAATATTCTCGAGGGCGTCTTCATATTACAACACGTCAAGACATCCAGATTCATTATGTAGATTTAGATCGTACTCCCGAACTTTGGGCTGAGCTCGAACGGGATCAGGTTACCTTAAGAGAAGCCTGTGGAAATACGGTAAGAAATGTCACTGCTTCCGAAACAGCAGGATTTGATGTGGACGAACCTTTTGATGTGTCGCCTTATGCGGATGCCCTATTTAAATTTTTTCTTAGAAATCCGATCTGTCAAGAAATGGGACGAAAATTTAAAGTTTCTTTTTCGTCTTCTGATACAGATACGGGCTTGTCTTACATACATGACCTTGGTTTTATTGCTAAAATTGAAAACAACATTCGAGGATTTAAAGTCATGATTGGTGGCGGATTAGGGTCGCAACCGCGTCATGCCGACGCACTCTATAGTTTTCTACCGAGTGATAAAATCATTCCTTTGATGGAAGGTGTATTACGAGTTTTTGATCGTTACGGAGAACGTAAAAGTCGCTCAAAAGCACGGATGAAATTCCTATTAAAATCGATTGGTTTAGAAGCGTTTAAAGAATTAATTGAAACTGAACAAAAAGCGATTGAGCAACAGACGGTTGCTATAAATGCTGATAATTTTCCAATCTCTAAACCGGTGGAGATCGAAACTCCGAGGGTAGAAATTACAGATCCAAAAACATTTGAGTCGTGGAAAACGACCAATCTAATTCCTCAAAAACAAAACGGCTATAAAGCCATTGGGGTCAAAGTATTATTAGGAGATTTTTATACGGACAAAGCAAGACTTTTAGCAGATTTAGTTGAAACCTATGCAGCGGGTGAACTGCGCCTAACCTTGCGTCAAAATATCGTAATTCCTTTTGTGAAAGAAGCATTGATTCCGTTTTTTTATACCGAATTAAAAAAACTAGGATTTACAGAATTAGGGTATAATAAAGCCGTTGATATTACAGCTTGTCCTGGGACGGACACCTGTAACTTAGGGATTTCAAGCAGTACAGGAATTGCAAGAGAACTCGAAAATATTATAAAATCCGAGTATCCTCAATATTTAAATAATGAAGATTTAGTTATCAAAATTAGTGGATGTATGAATGCTTGTGGACAGCATAACATGGCCAATATTGGATTTCAGGGGATGTCCATAAAAACGAAAAATAATTTAGTTGCGCCAGCACTTCAAGTCTTATTAGGCGGTGGAAATTCCGGGAATGGAAAGGGTCGGTTTGCCGATAAAGTGATCAAAATTCCGAGCAAAAGAGGCCCAGAAGCATTGCGCTATATATTAGATGATTTTGAACAAAATTCGGAACAAGATACTTTCTATGAATACTACACTTTTCGAGGGGAGAAGTATTTCTATAACTTATTAAAAACTCTTTCAGACAGTACCAATTTATCGGCAGATGAATATATTGATTGGGGGTCAAAACAAGCTTATGTGAAGGCCATAGGGATTGGCGAATGCGCTGGGGTTGTCATTGATCTAATTGCGACCTTATTTTTAGAGAGTGATGAAAAAATAATGAATGCGCGCTCTGATTATCAATCAAAAGCCTATAACAACGCAATCTACTTTGCGTATAGTTCAATGGTCAATTCTGCGAAAGCATTGTTATTATCAAAAAACCATTCAACCAATACACAAGCATCCATTATTAAGCAATTTGATGAGGTATTTGTCTCCACAAACTCAATTTCGTTAGGGTCTACATTTTCGGAACTTATTTATCAAATTAATTCCAATGCGCCTACCGCGTTATTTGCTAAGAATTACATCAATACTGCAAACGAGTTTTTAACAACTGTAAAAGAATTTAGAAAAAATGATCTCGACGCTTAACTCCATAAAACACTACATTCCGAGCCCTAAATTAACAGTTGTGGGTGCAGGCCCTGGCGACTCCGAGCTGATCACTCTAAAAGCCATTAGAGCCATCAGTTCTGCCGATGTTATTTTATATGACGCCCTTGTGAATAGTGAGTTGTTAGAATATGCTTCAAGTACTTCTGAGAAAATTTTTGTTGGAAAACGTCGTGGATGTTACTCCTATCAACAAGAACAAATTAATGATTTGATTGTAGCCAAAGCCAACCGCTATGGCCATGTGGTGCGTTTAAAAGGGGGTGATCCGTTTGTGTTTGGACGGGGCTCTGAAGAACTTGAGTTTGCTCAAAAACATCATCTGGAAACCGAAGTTGTACCAGGAATATCGTCTGCTTTGGCAGTTCCAGCAGGTCAAGGAATTCCTTTAACAATGCGTCATGTGTCTGAAAGTTTCTGGGTCATCACCGGAACCACAAAATTACATGAACTTTCTTCGGATATTAAGATTGCCGCACAATCGACAGCGACCATTATCATATTAATGGGTATGGGTAAATTAAGTGAAATTGTTAAGGTGTTTTCCAACGCTGGAAAAGAAAACACCCCTGTAGCGATTATACAAAATGGTTCTACCCGTCATGAAAAATCGGGCTTTGGAACGATCCAAACCATTGAAGCTGTTGTCGCAGAAAAACAGTTAAGCTCTCCTGCAATTATAGTTATTGGCGAAGTTGTTTCTAATCGCGTTACATTAAATTCAATTTCAAAAGAAGTACAAATCGATTCTTTAATACACAACTAATGGAATCGAGAAACAACCTTTATCCGATTTTTCTGAAAGCCAAAGCGCTTCATGTACTTATTATCGGCGGCGGAAATGTGGCAGAAGAGAAGTTACATTTCTTATTAAAATCGAGTCCAGATGCGCGGGTCACAATTGTTTCGCCAATGTTTAGAGAAGGCACTTTGGCCTTAGCCACCGCTTTTGACGTTGAGTTGATTCAAGAAAAATATAATAAATCGTTCCTTGAAGGCAAACATTTAGTGATCTCCACGACTGATGTCCCTGAAATAAATGTTGCCGTTTATAATGCTTGTAAAGCACGACATATTTTAGTCAATGTTGCAGATAACCCTCCATACTGTGATTTCTATATGGGTGGAATTGTCACTAAAGGCCATGTTAAAATAGCCATTTCAACCAATGGACAATCGCCCACAACAGCGAAACGGTTGCGTCAATTTTTTGAAGACGTCATCCCTGACGATGTGGATGATTTGGTCCAAAATTTAAATGAATTTAGAAAAACAATTAAAGGCGATTTTGAACATAAAGTTCAAACGCTTAACGAATTTACAAAAGGATTAATACGTAAAATATAAATAGAATGATTCAAACAGATATTTTAATAATTGGCGCCGGACCTACAGGACTTTTTACCGTTTTTGAAGCTGGATTACTAAAAATGAGATGTCATATTATAGATGCACTTCCTCAAGCAGGTGGGCAGTGTTCTGAGATATACCCCAAAAAACCGATTTATGATATTCCAGGGTTTCCTGAAATATTAGCCGGCGACCTCACTCAAAATTTAGTAGAACAAGGCAAACAATTTGAGCCAGGTTTTACACTTGGTGAGCGTGCTGAAACCATTGAAAAACTAGAGGATGGATCCTTTATTGTAACCACCAACAAAGGCACTAAACATGCGGCGCCTATTATCGCGATTGCAGGTGGGCTTGGATCTTTTGAACCTCGGAAACCAGATTTAGAACACATTGATTTCTATGAAAATAAAGGACTTAATTATTTCATTAAAGATCCTGAAGTGT
The DNA here is from genome assembly GCA_949499105.1 of Formosa sp. Hel1_33_131. GTDB lineage: Bacteria > Bacteroidota > Bacteroidia > Flavobacteriales > Flavobacteriaceae > Hel1-33-131. Next base: position 15,712 of record CATEFX010000039.1, read on the forward strand.
ACCGCAACAAACGCGTTGTGATTTCTGGAGGTGGGGATTCTGCTTTAGACTGGACTATCTTTTTGGCAGATGTTGCAAAAGAAGTGACCCTCATTCATCGACGTAATGAGTTTAGAGGGGCCTTAGATTCTTTAGAAAAAGTGCAAACCCTTAAAGAATTAGGAAAAATTAATTTAATCACGCCTGCCGTTGTGACAAAAATCGGAGGCGAAGACCACGTAGAAAATGTAGTGGTAACTAAAGATGGGGAAGCGTTGTTAATTGAAACGGATTATTTCATCCCATTGTTTGGATTATCTCCAAAATTAGGACCCATTGGAAATTGGGGTCTTGAAATCGAAAAAAATGCCATAAAGGTGGATACCTTTGATTATCAAACAAACATTCCGGGCATATTTGCGATTGGAGATGTGAATACCTATCCAGGGAAATTAAAACTAATTCTTTGTGGGTTCCATGAAGCAACCCTCATGTGTCAAGCTGCCTATAAAATACTCAATCCAGGAAAAAAATACGTTTTAAAATACACCACAGTCAGTGGGATCGATGGATTTGATGGCAGTCGAAAAGAAGCTCCCAAAGCAGTGGTCAAAGCCTTAGCTTAATTAATTTATTATACTCAACTAGGATGTCAAACATTTATAACGAACTACAAAAACGAATCTTGATTTTAGATGGTGCCATGGGGACCATGCTTCAAGACTATAATTTTTCGGAAGAAGATTATAGAGGCACTCGTTTTAAAGACTATCCGACTTCCTTAAAAGGAAATAATGATTTGTTGAGTTTGACTCAACCCGATGCTATTGCCGACATTCATCGGAAATACTTTGAAGCAGGCGCCGATATTGTGGAAACCAATACGTTTTCCGGGACGTCTATTGCCATGGCCGATTACAATATGGAAGGTTTAGTATATGAATTAAATTTTGAATCTGCCAAAATAGCTAAACATATTGCGGATGAATTCACAAAATCTGAACCCCACAAACCACGTTTTGTCGCCGGAAGTATCGGTCCAACCAACAAAACAGCAAGTTTATCTCCTGATGTAAACCGACCCGAATACCGTGCCATCACTTTTGATGAATTACGCATTTCGTATAAACTACAAATCGAAGCGCTTATGGATGGCGGTGTCGATTTATTATTAGTCGAAACAATCTTTGATACTCTTAATGCAAAAGCAGCTTTATTTGCGATTGAAGAAGTCAAGGAAGCCCGTAACTCAAACATTCCGATTATGGTTTCTGGAACCATTACCGATGCTTCTGGACGTACACTTTCAGGACAAACCGTGGAAGCATTTTTGACTTCCATCTCACACATCTCCTTGCTGAGTGTTGGGTTTAATTGCGCTTTGGGAGCCGAACAACTCAAGCCCTATTTGCAGCGCCTTTCTAATGAAACAGCGTTTTATACTTCGGCACATCCCAATGCAGGATTGCCAAATGCTTTTGGCGAATATGATGAAACACCAGAGGAAATGACTGCATTTATTGAAGCCTATTTTAAAGACGATTTGATCAATGTCATCGGAGGCTGTTGCGGCACCAATCCAGCACATATCAAAGCGATTTATGAAGCGTCTCAAAATCACAAACCACGTCAATTAAAACACACTTAGAAATGGAGAGTGACTGTCAAAAATATCTAACTCTTTCTGGACTCGAACCCTTAGTGGTGACTCCAGAATCCAATTTTGTAAACGTTGGGGAACGCACCAATGTGACAGGGTCAAGAAAATTTTTGAGGTTAATCAAAGAAGAGAAATACGAGGAAGCCTTATCCGTTGCTAGAGATCAAGTTGAAGGAGGTGCTCAAATTATCGACGTCAATATGGATGAAGGCCTGTTGGACGGCGTGTATGCAATGACGACTTTTTTGAATCTCATCGCTTCTGAGCCCGATATTTCTAGAGTGCCCATTATGATCGATAGTTCTAAATGGGAAATCATTGAAGCAGGCCTCAAAGTTGTACAAGGAAAATGTGTGGTTAATTCAATTAGTCTTAAAGAAGGCGAACAAGAATTTATTCGACAAGCAACATTAATCCGTCGCTATGGCGCCGCTGTCATTGTGATGGCTTTTGACGAAACTGGGCAAGCAGACACCTACCAACGGCGTATCGATATCTGTAAGCGCTCCTATGATATTTTAGTGGAGATCGTTAAATTTCCACCTCAAGACATTATTTTCGACCCTAATATATTTCCAGTCGCTACTGGGATGGACGAACACCGAAAAAATGCTTTAGACTTTTTTCAAGCCACCAAATGGATTCGAACCCACCTTCCTTATGCCAATGTTTCTGGAGGCGTGAGTAATGTTTCATTTTCATTCCGAGGAAATAATATTGTTCGTGAAGCCATCAACTCCGCCTTTCTGTATCATGCGATAAAAAATGGAATGAATATCGGCATTGTCAATCCAACCATGCTTGAGATTTATGATGAAATTCCAAAAAATTTATTGGCTTGTGTCGAGGATGTTTTGTTTGATCGAAAAGAGGATGCTACTGAACGTCTTTTGGACTTGGCAGAAACCTTAAAAGGACAAAAAAATGACGTTGAGGTTGCAGTTTTAGAATGGCGAAATAAATCGTTACAAGACCGAATCACTTATGGTTTAGTCAAAGGAATTGATGCCTTTATTGTTGAAGATGTTGAAGAAGCACGACTCATTGCTCAAAAACCCATTGAAGTGATCGAAGGCAATTTAATGATCGGTATGAATGTGGTGGGCGATCTGTTTGGGAGTGGTAAAATGTTTTTGCCACAAGTGGTCAAATCGGCACGTGTGATGAAACGCGCTGTGGCGCATTTACAACCCTTTATTGAGGCGGAAAAAAACGGAAAAATTGAATTTGCTGGTAAAATTTTAATGGCCACCGTTAAAGGGGATGTTCATGACATTGGAAAAAATATTGTCAGTGTAGTTTTAGGATGTAACAATTATGAGATCGTTGATCTAGGTGTGATGGTCCCTCCCGAAAAAATTATTGAAACTGCCATCAAAGAACAAGTCGATATTATTGGTTTAAGCGGCCTTATCACCCCGTCTTTAGACGAGATGGTCTATGTATCAAAAGAAATGGAAAAAAAGGGACTGACCATTCCTCTAATGATTGGTGGCGCAACAACCTCTAAAGCCCATGCGGCAGTTAAGATTGCACCGCATTACAGCAATACAGTCATCCATGTAAATGATGCTTCGAGAGCCGTGACGGTAGTAGGGGCTTTACTCAAAAAAAATAATCAACAACACCTCAGCGATTTGAGAACGTCTTACGATTTGTTTCGTGAACAATTTTTAAGCAGAACCAAACAAAAGGAATATATTTCTATTAAGGAAGCCCGTTCCAAAAAATATAAAATTAACTGGAGTCAAACGACCATCGTGAAACCCAACAAGTTAGGGATTCAAGTGATTCAAGATTTTGACATCACAAAATTGGAAGACTTTATAGATTGGAGCCCATTTTTTAGAAGTTGGGACCTTCACGGAAAATACCCCAACATATTAACAGATGAGGTTGTTGGAAGTCAAGCTACCGACTTGTTTAAAGATGCGCAAGAGCTTTTACAACGCATTTTTTCAGAGAAGTTATTGGGTGCCAAAGCCATTTTTGGATTGTTTCCAGCCAATGCGGTTAATGAGGACGACATCGAAATTTATGACGAGAACGGAAACACACAGCAGACCTTTTTAACATTGCGTCAACAACTCAAAAAACGGGTGGAAGTCCCCAACATCGCACTGTCTGATTTCATCGCACCGAAATCAACAGGTCAAACAGATTATATGGGTTGTTTTTGTGTGAGTACAGGTTTTGGAACCAAAGCACTTGCCGAAGCTTTTGAAGCAGATCATGACGACTATAATTCCATTATGATCAAAGCGTTGGCCGATCGATTGGCTGAGGCTTTTGCCGAATATTTGCACAAAGAAGTGCGGGTCAATCACTGGGGCTATGCCGCCGATGAAGATCTCTCCAACAGTGAATTAATTAAAGAAACGTATAAAGGGATTCGTCCGGCACCAGGCTATCCTGCCTGCCCAGACCATTTGGAGAAACAAACGATTTGGAAACTTTTGGAGGTCAAAGAACAAATTGGAGTAGAACTAACCGAAAGTTTAGCCATGTGGCCCGCAGCCAGTGTGAGTGGGTATTACTTTGGAAATCCTGAAGCCAAGTATTTTGGATTGGGAAAAATCACCGAAGATCAATTGATTGATTATTCGAAACGAAGAGATATTAGCATTGAAGATGCACAAAAATGGTTAAACCCAAATTTAGCAAACTAAACAGTCCACTATGAAAGTTACAGATCATTTAAAAAATGCCAACGGAAAGACTTTATTTTCATTTGAAATTATTCCCCCTAAAAAAGGAAAAAACATTCAAGAGCTATATAATAATATCGATCCGTTGATAGAATTTAATCCGCCTTTTATTGACGTTACCACTTCAAGAGAAGAGTATATCTATATTGATAAAGAGGGGTTGTTTGATCGTAAAATAACCAGAATGCGTCCCGGAACCTTGGGGATTTGTGCCGCTATTAAACATAAATATGAAGTGGATACCATTCCGCACGTGCTTTGTGGAGGATTTACTAAAGAAGAAACAGAATACTTATTGGTGGATTGTCATTATTTAGGGATTGATAATGTGATGGCGCTTCGAGGCGATACGATGCCGCATCAAAAGTATTTTGAACCGACCAAAGGTGGGCACAATTATGCGACAGATTTGGTGCAACAAATAAATAAATTAAACAAAGGACAGTATTTACACGATGTTGTAGAGGTTGACACCAAATCTGATTTTTGCATTGGTGTTGCGGGCTATCCCGAAAAACATATTGAGTCGCCGTCCTTGCATTCAGATTTATTGCGATTAAAAGAAAAAGTGGATGCAGGTGCCGATTATGTGGTCACCCAAATGTTTTTTGACAACCAACGGTATTTCGAATTTGTAAAAATGGCTCGTGAAATGGGGATTACCGTTCCCATCATCCCAGGTATTAAGCCCTTAGCTGTTGAAAAACATTTGCAATTACTACCACAAGTGTTTAAAATAGACTTGCCAGAAGCGCTCATTAAAGAAGTCAATAAATGTGACTCAAACGCACAAATACGACAAGTAGGCGTGGAGTGGACCATACAGCAGTCCAAAGAATTGCTGGACTTTGGCGTGCCGGTATTGCATTATTATTCGATGGGAAAAAGTGATAATATCAAAGCCATTGCTTCCCAACTGTTTTAAGCGGCCAAAAAATTAGTTTTAAATACAATTTAAAAAATTAAAGACTGTGCATTTAACAGTTTCAATTTTTTAACGTATTTCTAAGAAACAATAGGTTTTATATGTGTAATTTTGAAATTCAATGAGGACTGTTTGAAGAAAATTGAAACCATAAAAAAACCAATCACTTATGAGATGGAACTTTTCGAAAAGAAATTTCGATTATCCATGTCCAGTCGGGTGGCACTTCTGAACCGTATTACGCATTACATTGTCAATCGAAAAGGGAAACAAATGCGTCCTATGTTTGTGTTTTTGACGGCTAAAATGATTTCCAACGGTGAAGTAAGCGAGCGCACCTACAGAGGGGCGTCCGTCCTCGAGTTGATTCATACCGCTACTCTGGTTCATGATGATGTGGTCGATGAAAGCGACCGTCGTCGCGGCTTTTTCTCCATAAATGCACTTTGGAAAAACAAAATTGCAGTTTTGGTAGGAGATTTCTTGTTATCAAAAGGCCTTTTGTTGTGTATTGATAATAACGATTTTGATCTCTTAAAAATAATCTCTGTTGCTGTTCGTGAGATGAGCGAAGGGGAATTATTACAAATCGAAAAAGCTAGAAACTTAGACATTACCGAAGCCATCTATTACGAAATTATTCGTCAAAAAACAGCCACGCTTATCGCCGCTTGTTGTAGTTTGGGAGCAGCTTCTGTGAAACCTCTTTCGGAAGAGGTGGAAACCATGCGCCAATTTGGAGAGCTTATTGGGATGGCCTTTCAAATTAAAGACGATTTATTTGATTATGGCACCCAACAAATTGGGAAACCGACTGGGATTGATATCAAAGAACAGAAAATGACGCTTCCACTTATATTTGTGCTAAATCACTGCTCTAAAAAAGAGAAAAAGTGGCTCATAAATTCGGTTAAAAAACACAATAAAGACTCCAAACGTGTGAAGGAAGTGATTGCTTTTGTAAAAGATAATGGTGGCTTGGAGTATGCGGTTTCTCAGATGAAAGCATTTCAAGCGCAGGCCTTAAAGTTACTCCAGCCGTTTCCAGAATCGCCTTACAAAAAATCATTAATTTTGATGGTTAATTATGTAATCGAGCGAAATAAGTAACCAAAAACAGTTACTTTTATAGTACATTTACAGCATCCATTTAATTTTTTATATTGATATCAAAAGCCACCATAGATCAAGTATTTGACACTGCTCGCGTAGAGGAAGTGATTGGCGATTTTGTACAATTAAAAAAATCGGGGAGTAACTTTAAAGGTTTAAGTCCTTTTAGTGAAGAACGCACCCCTAGTTTCATGGTATCCCCTGTGAAACAAATTTGGAAAGATTTTTCAACGGGTAAAGGTGGGACTTCGGTTTCATTTTTAATGGAGCATGAACATTTTACGTACCCAGAAGCCATCAAGTATTTAGCGCGAAAATATAATATTGAAATTGAGGAGACCGTGCAATCGGACTCCGATAAAGAAGCCGCTGGTGAACGCGAAAGTATGTATTTAGTTAGTGAATTTGCGAGTAAATACTATCAAAATACGCTTCTTAAAACCGACCCAGGTAAAGCAATCGGTCTTAGCTATTTTAAAGAACGGGGGTTTACAGAGGAAACAATCAAAGACTTTCAGTTGGGGTACTCCACCGATGATTGGAGTGGATTGACTGATACCGCACTTAAAAAAGGCTACCAGCTTAAATATTTAGAAAGTACTGGGCTTTCAATTGTAAAGGAAACCAAACAGTTTGACCGTTTTAAAGGTCGCGTTATGTTTCCCATCCATAGTATGTCGGGGCGTGTGCTTGGTTTTGGTGGAAGAATTTTAGCCAAAAACGAAAAAGCGGCTAAATATCTCAACTCTCCTGAGAGCGATATTTATCATAAAAGTAAAGTATTGTATGGGATTTACTATGCCAAACAAACGGTTGCCAAAGAAGACAATTGTTATTTGGTAGAAGGCTATACCGATGTCATTCAATTTCATCAAAAAGGAATTAAAAACGTTGTCTCGTCGTCTGGGACTGCTTTAACCCCCGATCAAATTCGATTAATTAATCGACTGACGAAAAATATAACGGTATTATTTGATGGGGATCCTGCGGGAATTAGAGCCGCACTGCGAGGGATCGATTTGATATTGGAACAAGGAATGAATGTCAAAATTTGCACTTTTCCAGAAGGGGAAGACCCTGATAGTTTTGCCAAACAAAATACGCTTGAAGAATTACAAGCCTACCTAAAAGAAAATGCGAAGGATTTTATTGCTTACAAAGCCTCTTTACTCATGGAAGAGGCCCAAAATGATCCCGTCGCCAAGGCCAATTTGATTCGGGATATGGTTACAAGCATATCTAAAGTAACCGATAATATCCAACGCGAAATATATGTGCGCGAGTGCTCGCGTATCATGGATATAAGTGAGGAAGTCCTGTTTAGTACGCTGGCCCAAATGGGTAAAAAAGCGCAGAGTGACGCCAACAAATCGTACACTCAAAAACAAAAAGCATTTGAAGTTGTTAAATCCACTGCAGCTCCAATAAAAGTGGATATTCAGTACGAGTTAGAACAAAAAATCATCGAAATATTATTGCTCTATGGAAGTCGGACTGAAGATTTTGAAGATTTAATTTTAAAAGAAAATGATAAAGCAGAACTGGTTCTAGAACCCGTGATTCATCAGGTTAAAGTTTTTGAGAAAATATTTCTAGACTTGCAGGAGGACGAAATGCAGTTTACGAACGAAAATTTCAAAACCCTATTTTATACGATTATAGACAGCTTAAATCAAACCGAGGACTTTGTCATTGAATCGTTTGTGAATCATTTAGATCCTGTGTTAGCATCGGATGTGACCAATATTTTGATGAATGAAGAACGGTATAATCTTCATAACTGGGAGAAAAACAATATTTTTCCGAAACGAAAAGATGTTAGTATTGCGCAGTTAGTGAGTGAGACCATATTGACACTTCGTTGTTATTTAATTGACCGAAAAGTGGATGAAATTAAACAAGATACCCAAGACACCATTGATCATAGAACTCTTCTAGAAGATGTTTTGAATTACTCAAATTTAAAAATGTTACTTTCAAGAAAATTGAGTAGAGTCCTGTAGTTTTATTTTTTTTGTCGTCCGTGATCAATCAATTCTACAAGATTTGAAACGTTCAATTTTTTCATTAAACGAATTTTATAGGTACTCACCGTTTTTTCGTTAATGTTTAATTGACTCGCAATTTCATTATTTCTTTTCCCGGACGAAATTAGTTTTAAAACTTCCACTTCACGCGTCGAAAGTTTTTTGTAAAGATTCATCGTTCCTAGGCTATTTTTTTCAAAAGTAAGGGTCTCAGCAAGTTCCTTACTTACATAAATCCCCCCTTTAAAAACTTTTAAGATCGCCCTTTTTATAGTTGAAGTTTTCACTGTTTTTGATACATACCCCGAAGCACCAGCCTTTATGGCACTGATCGCATAAATATCTTCAGGATGCATGCTAAAAATAATAACGCTGACATCGCTAAACTCCTTTTTAATCGTACGTAACATCGTGATTCCGTTGGTGTCAGGAAGATCTATGGACATGAGTACAACATCTGTATTCGATTTTTTGAGGTAGTCTAAAAGCTGCTTTGCGGAACTGGCAGTATTTACAATTTTTATGTCTGTTGAGTTTTCAAAATACATACGAATCCCATAACTTACAATTGGTTGATGATCTGCTACGAGGACTCGAATCATTAGATTTTAGTGTTTTAAGTTGTCTGGAATTTCACACACTGGAATTGGGTTCATCTTATGTTTATTAGCGGAGTTGTAGCGTTTATAAATTTCAAAAACAATCCGTTCTCTTCCTTCAAAATCATCTGGTGTTTTCCCAGCATCAACTGCATCCATAGCCCATTCCAATTCGGGATAAGAAGCTCCAATTTGGTCTTCATCGCTTCTGGCATCTCCAAATAAGCCATCACTTGGTGCAGCCTTCAAAATGCTTTCTGGAATTTCTAAAGCGTTTCCTAAAGCGTAAACCTCTGATTTCATTAAATCGGCAATTGGGCTGAGGTCCACGCCTCCATCCCCATATTTTGTATAAAATCCAACCCCAAAATCTTCAACCTTATTTCCCGTTCCAGCCACAAGTCGCCCCAAAAGTCCAGCATAGTAATAAAGTGTAGCCATTCGCAAACGCGCTCTCGAATTTGCCAAGGCCATATCGACCGTAGACGTATCGCCTTCAAGGGTTATCTCTGATTTAAAACTTTCAAAAACAGGAGTTAAGTCAACCCGACTCGATTGAACATTTGAATATTTTTCTTTAAGTTGATCGATGTGTTCTTGAGCCCTTGTCACATGACTTTCTGCTTGATGAATGGGCATTTCTAAACACATCACCTCAAGTCCAGTCATAGCACAAAGCGTAGAGGTGACGGCAGAATCGACCCCGCCAGATATGCCAATCACAAACCCACTTACTTGTGCGTTTTTAGCATACGTTTCTAACCATCCTACAATGAAAGGTATCACCGATTTTGTTTTCATAGCGTCCATTTTTTAATCGTTCTACAAAAGTAAACTATTCTTAATAATTTATTTTTATCCAAGTGAATATAATTTACTTTTAAGACAATTCATTTCTTTACTTTTATTAAATTAGTAATCTTCATGATTTAAACTAATTACAAAATAGCGGGTCTAATAGATTCCGACTCAAATTAAAACTAGTGGGATTAGGTTATAAAAAATTAGTTGTATTCATTTTAGTGCTCTTTTCTTGTGTCAAAGCTAGTTTTGCGCAACTAAGTCGAACGCATTATATCCCTCCGATAACAGTCTCAACGGGTTCAAACGCAACGCCAGAAAACCAGTATCTACACATTTCAACTCCGAGTGTAAGTGTGGTTAATTTAACACTGACTCAAATGGGTGGTGCTGTGACGTCGCACAGCGTTTCAAACGCTTCCCCGCTTGAGATTTCTATTGGATCAGGCGATAACACCCCATTTATTGCAGCAGCGTCAATCACCAGCTCAAAAATAAATAACAAAGGATATTCAATTCAAGCCGATGCGCCTGTTTATGCTTCAATACGCTTAGTTGCTGGCGCCCAAGCAGGGTCCATAGTTTCCAAAGGCCTAGCGGGTTTGGGAACTACATTTAGAGTCGGAACATTTACAAATTTAAAAACATTCACATCTAACAATGATTACTTGAACTTTGTAACTGTGCTGGCGACCGAAAACAACACTCAAGTTGATTTTTCAGATTTAAGCGCTGGCGTTGTCATTCGAAATAACACTCCTCTATCTGTGCTCTTAAACGCTGGAGAATCTTACGTTGTAGCACTTGACCCTGCTGTTGCCCCAGCAAATCGAGATGGTTTAATTGGGGCTTTGGTGCGTTCTACAAAGCCAATTGTGGTGAATTGCGGCTCTACCAATGGAAGTAATGCAACAGGAGGTGGCCGCGATTATGGTATTGATCAAATTGCCCCTTTTGAAACCATTCAAATCGATGGGCAATCCTACAGCGAATATATTTTTGTGAGGGCCAATGGATTTGATGCTATTGAACGTCCTCTGATTGTTGCTCATTTAGATAATACGGAAGTCTATGTGAATGGAGATAATACATTAGGTACTTTATTAGCGACGCTTTCAGCTGGAGAGTATATTAGTATTGAGGGTTCGAATTTTAGTACACAGTCTGTTTCTGGCTCAAATCCCGGCGGTAATATGTATGTGTGGACCTCTAAAACTGCTTTCGCCTACCAAGGGATTGGAGGTTCTAATAGTGAAGCAAATCAAGAGCTGTTTTTTGTGCCGCCATTAAACTGCGAAACCCCAAGAGTCATTGATAATATACCTCAAATTCAACATGCAGGTACTGGCAGTGCGACGTTTGCTGGTGGGATTACGATTGTGGCCGAAATGGGTGCTTCAGTCGAAGTGAATGGCGCTCCAATTACGGTAGCTCCAGCCAGTGTGACGGGTAATGCAAATTATATAACATATGTCTTAACTGGTTTATCAGGGAATGTAAGTTTGGTGTCTGATAAGCAACTTTATGTATCGTATTATGGTGCCAATGGACCAGCCTCTTTAGGGGGCTTTTATTCAGGGTTTATTTTTAAACCAGAAATTAGTTCCTCGTCATTAGATATTGCAGTCACAGAACTTTGTATTCCTAATATTGAACTCAATATAAATGGATTTGAAACCTACGACTCCTATCAGTGGTATTTTAACGGAACCCCAATTAGCGGTGCGACTTCGAATGCGTATACGCCTACAGATTCGGGATATTACCAGTTGGAAGGAATTTTGACAGATTGTAAAATGGTATTGTCAGACATTATTCCGGTGAGTAGCTGTGCAGGAGACACGGATGGAGATGGCGTCAATGACGATGTAGATTTAGATGTGGATAATGACGGAAACCCTAATACAGCAGAATCTAATTGTAGCCTAAATTTTGACTTATCGAAAGTCTCAGATCCAAATTTCACATCCAATATCCAAACCAGTTTAAATAATACGGCCGTAACCCCTTTTGAAGGCTTTAGCAATCAATCGATGGTCTTTCGGGCGGAAGACAGTACTACCTTCAATTTTAGTACCACCACTTATGAGCTCAATTTTAATGTCCCCACCAGTTTTAAAATAGAACAAGCCACTGTGATTTCGGGAGTTGTGGGGGATCTTGACGATCAGGAACTGTATGTAATCAGTGTTCCTTACGATCAAACGATTACAGTACTAAATCCAGATAATCAGCTTTTAATTGATGTGAATTATGATGGAATTTATGACAGTAATATTACTGAATTTACGGCTTTTGAAATTAGATTTAAAGTAAATTCAGCATCGCTTTCAGTGGGATCAGGAACGTTTTCATTTCAAAGTAATTTAGCAGATCGTTTTAGTATTCAGTATACAAATACTTTAGAAACGGATCTAAACGCAGCAGCTTTTCAACTGACTCTAGCCTGTAGGCCGATCGATAGTGACGGCGACTTATTATCCGATGCTTTAGATTTAGACAGCGATAATGATGGGATTTATGACGTCACTGAAAATGGAAATTCGTTGTTAGATCAAAATCAAGATGGGGTTGTGGATGCTATAACATCAAATGATTCAAACGGAGATGGCTGGCATGATGCCGCTGTTGTGGCCATTGATACCGATGCCGATTCCGTATTTGATTATTTAGATTTAGATGCTGATAACGATGGGCTTTATGATTTGTTTGAAGCCGGAGTTGAGTTTGGCACTTTGGATCTTGATGCAGATGGGCAAATAGATATAGGATTTATAGATGCTAATTTGAACGGCATGTCCGATGCTGCGGAATCTAATATTCCAATTGATTCTGATGCCAATTTGATTCCAGATTTTGTGCAATTAGATTCAGATGTCGATGGCTGTTTTGATGTCGATGAAGCAGGTTTTAAGGGCACTTTAGGAATTTTGGATGGAACAGGCATAGACTCAAAAGGTCTCATAATAGGAGGTAATGGATACACAGCAGCCAAAGACACCAATGGGGATGGAGTTTTTGACTACCAAGAAAATACGTTAATAATTCCTAGTTCTATAAGCACGCCATTAGCTGTTTGTGAGTTGGGAGATACCGCGATAAAAGTGAGCCTGGAAACGGATTCCGCTACCTATGACCGTATTGAGTGGGAGTGGAGTTCTGATGCAGGCGTTAGTTGGGCCAATGTCCCAGAAACCCCAAGCAGTTTTGAAGGAGTTAAGACCAATACCATTGAGATTTTACAGACACCACTTTCTCTTTCAAACACTATTTTTAGAGCTCGAATGGAACGTTTGGACTATGCGTGTGGCCCTATTTTCACAAATGAAATTGAGTTGATTGTAAATCCACTACCAACAGTTCAATCCATCGTGCAACTCTTTCAATGTGATGTGGATACGGATGGTATTACAGCGTTTAACTTGAATGAAGCAAACGAATTAATTTCAACAAATCATACGAATGAAACGTTTACATTTTACCATACCAATGCGGAAGCTGTTTTAGGAGATTTGGAAGTCGCAATCCCAAATCCTTTATCCTATGTAAATGCCTCAACAGACCCCGCCATAGACCCAAACACATTGTTTGTGAGAGTTGAAACACTTTTTGGTTGTACGCGTATTTCTGAATTAAAATTAGTGGTCTCAACAACAACCATTCCATCAACCTATAAAACATCGAGTTCGCCCTACGAAGAATGTTATGATAAATCTGATGGTAAAACAACATTTGATTTTAGTGACTCTGAAGCAGATATTCGTGGGATGTTTCCTACCAGTCAATCCCTGACGATAACCTATTACGAAACAGAGGCGACCGCATTGTCTGAAACGGCCATGATCACAGACCCCTCTAATTATGACAATACAACAGGATCGAATCAATCCATATGGGTACGAATTGATTCAGATGTCGATAATTCTTGTATAGGCTTAGGAACCTATGTCGATCTCATTGTTAATCCGTTGCCAGCGATTACTATTCCAGTTGCCAACCCCTATTATTGCGTAGATGTTGGTACGTCCCTTACAAAAAACTTAGAAACAGAATTTAACGCGACTCTTTTGGGACCTCAATCTCCAATACAGTACTCAGTGCGCTATTACGAAACTAAAAACAATGCTGAAACATTACTATCGCCTCTAACCACGGTTTCAAATACGTCTGCGACTCAAAAGGTGTTCGTTAGAATTGAAAATAATACGACCAATTGTTTCGATATCGATCCATTTATAATCGATTTTATAGACAACCCTCAAGCATTTTTTGTAGCCCCTTTTGAGGCCTGTGATTTGGATAACGATGGTGTTTTTGAATTTGATACTTCAGGTTTGGAAGCCGCTGTTTTTAAGGGTCAAACCACTATGGTAGTTGATTATTTTGACAGTTCAGGACTGCCACTTAAGGACTCAAATGGCATCAAAATTGAGAGCCCCTTTCCTTCCACTTTTTCTACGTCAACTCAAACGATTAGAGCCATAGTGTCCAACGCATTTTGTGCGGATGCTTTTGTAGATATTGATTTTGTGGTGCACCCGAATACGGATTTTTTAGTGGATGATGTTGTGATTTGTGATGGTGCCTCCGAACGTATTGAGTTGGATCTAGAATATCCATCAAACACATATCTCTATCGTTGGGTCCTTCCAGATCTGAGTATTGTAATGTCTGTGAACCCAGAACTTTTAGCCTCTCAAATTGGGGCCTATTCGGTGACGGTCTCAAACCTCGATGGAAGCTGTTTAACAACTCAAAACTTTGAAGTTTTTGCTTCTGAAGGTCCTACGATATCAATGGAAGATATTACCGTAGTAGAAGCGACCTCCGTTAATTCTATTACGATATTTGAATCCAATTTAGGATCTGCAAATTATGAATTTAAGCTTGTTGATGAGAGTGGAGTTTTGGTATCTGGCTATCAGGACGAAGGGTATTTTGGTAATTTGACAGGCGGATTTTATACGCTTTATGTACGCGATGATCTTCGTTGTGAAGAAGTGTCAATAACGATACCAGTATTATATTTCCCAAAATTTATCACCCCAAATGGCGATGGATATAATGATGAATGGAAAATTAAAGGAATTCAATCTTCAAAATATCAAAAAGGTCAAATATTTATTTTTAATCGGTATGGAAAGTTGTTAAAATCTATGTCCATACATAATAATTCATGGAATGGTACGTTTAACGGAACTAAATTAACAGCGAGTGATTACTGGTTTCGAATCGAGTTTTTGAAGTTAGATGGTACGTTTTTTAGCTCGCAAGGGCATTTTTCACTTAAATACTAATGATTTATTTTTGATAGAACACAACTTTAAAAAAATAGATTAATTACTTTTGTCATTCAACATACTTTAAACGCATCATTTGAAATTTAATAGCACTCGTTTAGTAATCTTTTTTTACCTGAAAGCCATCGTTTTTTTGTTGATTAGTTGTGTTTTTTCATGCCAAGACGCCTCCAGAATTGAGAAAGAAATAGCGAGCATAAAAATAGATCTGGACATAGAACGTTTTGATCAAATGTTTGGGGCTTCCAAACCTTCTGACCTTCCAGAATTAAAACAAAACTATCCATTTTTGTTTTCTAAAAAATTTAAAGATTCGGTTTGGATTCGTCGAATGGACGATCCGATCCAACAGCTTTTAAATAGAGCAGTTGATAGCGTTTTTGAAGATTTTTCGAGTACTGAAGCTGAAATCCATGCCTTTTATCAGCATCTTAAATACTATAATAAAGCCCTCAAAACACCGCGACTTGTGACGGTGCATTCGGATGTTGATTATCGAAATAAAGTAATTGTCACCGACTCTATTGTACTTATTGCACTGGACACCTATCTAGGAAAAGATCATGAATTTTATGCCAGTTTTTATGATTATATAAAACAAAATTTAGATCGATCACAAATCGTGTCAGATTTAGCAACTTCTTATGCAGAACAACTAATTTATCCATCCAAACGGGCTGTTTTTTTAGATGAATTAATTTACTTTGGTAAACAATTGTATTTGAAAGATTTATGGATTCCTTTCAAAGAGAACAACGAAAAAATCGGATACTCTCCAGCACACTATCAATGGGCAGAAGCGAATGAGTTTTATATATGGCAGTACTTTGTTGAAAAAGAACTCTTGTACGAAACGGATAAAAAATTAAGCTCTCGTTTTATATTGCCTGCTCCGTTTTCTAGATTTAATTTAGAACTCGATAGTGAATCTCCTGGACGTGTTGGTCAATATATCGGTTGGCAAATTGTTAAGTCGTACATGAAAAACAATCCAACTTCTTTGTCTAAAATGCTTCAAATGGAAGCAGTAGAAATTTTTAATAACGCAAAATTTAAACCAAAAAAATAATGGCTCAAACGCATACTTCAAAAATAGAAATGACCGTAGAATTAGATGACAATCGAATTCCAGAAAACTTATTCTGGACTGCCGAAGATGGGGGGGTTGCCAATGAAGAAGCCAAAGCAATGATGCTTTCTGTATGGGATCAAAAAAAGCAGGAAACCCTTCGGATCGATTTGTGGACTAAGGACATGCCTGTTGACGAAATGAAATTATTTTTTCACCAAACATTAGTGACGATGAGTGACACCTATTTGCGTGCTACTCAGGATGAGAAAATGACCGCAACAATGAAAGATTTTTGCGATTATTTTGCTGAAAAATTAGAGCTTGTCAAGAAGTAGATCACCATTCATTTAAACGGTTTGAATCGAGTTTTAAAAAGATAAACACCAATATTGTAAAGGCCCAGAGCCCCGATCCTCCATAGCTAAAAAATGGCAACGGAATTCCAATGGTAGGAATGAGCCCCATAACCATTCCAATATTAATCAAAAAATGTACAAATAAGATACTGGCCACTCCATAGCCATACACTCTACTAAATTGTGATTTTTGCTGTTCTGATAGAAACAGAATTCGTAAAATTAATAATACAAACAGAATCACAACCATACTACTCCCAAAGAAGCCCCACTCTTCGCCGACCGTGCTAAAGATATAATCGGTATGTTGTTCAGGTACAAATTTTCCTTTGGTACGCGTGCCATCCATAAACCCTTTTCCAAAAGTACCTCCTGAACGTATTGCTTTTTCAGACTCATTCAAGTTGTATGAAATATTACGCTTCATAGCTTCCAACTTTACAGGATCTTTTTCTAAACGCAGCCATAACTCAATACGATCTTGCTGGTGTTTTTGGAGTACATTGTTATAGGCCCACTGAACACTAAAACTTAATCCAATACTAAAAATTAAAATGGTTAAGACTCCACCAATTTTTTTCTTTTTACGTTTAAAAAAAAAATGATATATTAAAAGCAATGTGGCGATTGATACACATACAATTGTGGCTGAAAACTTTAAAGTAGCAATTGCTAAAATCGCTACAAACATTCCAAATAATAGATAATATTGAGGAATCCCTTCCCTGTAAAAAACAAAAAACAAACTGCCAAACACAAGGGTACTTCCTGCATCATTTTGTAATAATATTAAAAATGCGGGAATACTGACTAAGATTGCTGCCTTAACCTGATCTTTTTTGTCTCTAATGTTAGTTTGTAAATCGCTAATATATTTAGCTAATGCGAGTATGGTTGCAAATTTAGCAAACTCACTTGGTTGCAGTGTAATTCCTCCAAAGTCATACCAAGAGGTGGCCCCGTTTATTTGTTTTCCAGCAATAAATAGACCCGCCAAAGACAGTAATGAACCAATATATATAATACTCGCAAAGCGTTCGTAAAACTTCGCATCCACCGATAAAATTAGTATGATTAGTATAATGGAGCATAAGATGAAAATTAGTTGCTTCCCATAGGGTTTAGTGATGTCAAAGTAGGAAGTAAATTCCCCTGCTGCAGACGCAGACAAAATATTAAAATATCCAAAAACAACCAGTGCCATAAAGATAATTACAGTCACCCAATCCAATTGAAAACTATTGCTTCGGTTCAGGTTCATTCTTCATTAATTTTAAACGGTTTGCCGCTATACGGTTTTAAGTATTCGTCTTCTAAACTTTTCTCGATAACCAACCGTTCCATTCTTTTTAAGCTAATCGCTCCTCTTATATACTTTTCGATCATTAAACTTGCGATACGCCCCGCCCAACGCGCTCCATAGCGTCCGTTTTCTACTAAAATTGCGATTGCGATTTTAGGATCTTTTTTTGGTGCAAAGGCTATAAATATTGAGTGGTCGGTGAGTTGTTGTCTTACACCATCAATTTTGGTAAAATTTTCAGCAGTCCCAGTTTTACCACAAATCTCTATTCCAGGGACGTTTAAAAAGCTAGCAGTTCCTTTTTTGTATACATTATGCATACCTTCAATAACAGGCTCAAAATAGTCTGGATTAATTGACACTTGTTTAGGGGTTGTGAAATTAGTATTCATCGTCTCACCTTCAATATATTTGATGATATGAGGCGTGTAATAATAACCCTTATTTGCAATGGCGGCCGTCATATTTGCTAATTGAATGGGCGTCACTAAAATTTCTCCCTGACCAATGGCATTAGAAATGATCGTGGTAGCGCCCCACTGAAAATCCGGATACCATGTGTCATAATAGTTTCCATTTGGAATATTCCCTTTTTTACCGACTGATAAATCATTTCCTAAAAAACTCCCCAAACCAAAACTTTTAATATGATGACTCCAGCGGTCCATAGACTGGGAGGCATTACCATACTTTTCAATGGTACTTCTAAAAGCCATCGCAAAATACGAATTACAAGAATAGGTGATGCCTAGATTTAAATTTCGAAACCCACCCCCGCAGTGACACATCATGGTTCGTTTCTTTTTACCGTAGATGTATTTACCAGAACAAATAATATTTGTTTTTGTATCGATGACTTGCTCTTCGAGTGCTGTGAGCGCGACCAACACTTTAAAGGGGGACCCCGGCTCATGCATTCGTATTAGCCCCTTATCTATCAATGGACGATGAATGGAATCTTGGTACAACTTAGTATAATTTTTGGAACGCTGGCGTCCTACTAATAAGTTTGGATTATAAGAGGGGGCAGAGACCAAACTTAAGATTTCACCAGTACTTGGCTCGATCGCTACAATTCCACCAATTTTGTTTTGCATTAATAATTCTCCATAGGCTTGAAGCTCAGAGTCTATCGTAATTTTAATATTTTTACCTGGAATTGGAAGTGTGTCAAAGACGCCGTCTTTGTAAGCCCCGATATCTTTATTGTAAATATCTTTTTGAATATACTTTATCCCTTTAACGCCTCTTAATGTGTTTTCATAGGAAATTTCAACCCCTTGTTTTCCCGTCAAATCACCAAGCTTATAGTAAGGGTCCGCTTCAATTTCTTTAGTATTTGCCTCGGCGATGAATCCTAAGACATTGGCACCAATAGAAGTCTGATAATCTCTAACAGATCTTTTTTGAATATAAAACCCTTTAAATTTTCTTAATTTTTCAGATAGAAATGCATAGTTTTCTTTAGAAAGATGAGATAAAAAAACAGACGGTAATCGTGGGGAATAGCGATACGCTCGATTATAAGATTTAAGGAAATCGAGTTTCTTAATTTTTAATAGACTACAAAATAAAATCGTATCTAATGGTTCTACGTCTCTTGGAATCACCATTACATCATAACTTGGTTGATTGGCAACTAACAGGCTATCATTTCGATCGTATATATAGCCTCTTTTTGGGTAGTGAAACACTTTTCGAATCGCATTGTCAGTATTGATGTCATAGGCGTCGGAGCTGTAAATTTGCAAATAAAATAAGCGGCCAACAAAGCAAATTCCTGTCAGTATAACCAGTCCAAAAAGCAACACCTTTCTCATGTCTTTTTATTGCTAAATAATGTTGTAAGGAGTAAGCAAAGAAGTAATGTAAATATCCCTGAGTAAAAGGTTTGCTTTATAATTAATAACAGTTCATTTTGATCAAATACAACTAGGGAAAACAAAATGAAATGATGAATAAAAATGAGCATTAAAAAATAAACAAGACGTTGGCTAAAATCGGTATTACTAAATTTAACAGCGTGATATTCATAAACCGCTCCAAAAGAAAATTTTAAAAAAAGAGGTCTGATGTACGCAATTGCGATACTTGCTGCCGCATGGGTTCCTCCAGAATCCAAAAAAACATCCACAGATAAACCTAGTAAAAAACTTATAAAAATAAACAACAATCGATTGTTTGTAATGGGGTATAGCAATATAAAAAGCACATATATGTAAGGGTTTATGTACCCCAAAAAATTAATATTACTACAGACAATCGTCTGAAACAAAACCAGAAACAAAAAACGTAAAATATGTATAAATACAATGTTATTCATCGGAAATATTTAAGGCTTTTAACTCGTTGATATCTGTATTTTTTATAATATAAACATGCTCCAAACTTGTCATATCATTAAACAATTTAACGTCAATAATGTATAAATCTTCGGTATCATTTAGTCGGTAGGATTGGATGCTTCCAACAGGGATATTGGGAGGAAACGTGGAAGAGTACCCACTGGTAACAACCGTGTCTCCAACAGCTATTTTCACAAGATCTTGTACATCTTTTAATTGAGTAATTTCGGGGGATTTACCATCCCAACTCAAGATTCCAAAATGATTTGTTTTTTTTAATTTCACATTAACCCGACTGTTGGTGTTTAAAATTGACAATACTCTAGAATAGTTGGCAGACGTTTTATCAATGATTCCTACAATTCCTTTAGATGTAATCACGCCATCTTCCTCTTTGATAAAGTCATTAGAGCCCATGTTAAGGGTTAAATAGTTATTAGGAAGGGTAAAACTATTCTTATAAACCAGACTTGGAAGTATGTTGTAGGTGCTTTCTAAAACACGGTCTACTTGCGCTAAATTCTTATGATTGAAGACTACTGTTTTCAATTGGCTATTTTCTTCTAAAAGTAATTTATTTTCATTTTTTAAATTATAATATTGAGAAATGCCGTGAAAAGTTCCATAAATACTTCCCGTTACTTGATTGGAAGAATGGATAAATTTACTGCGGTGATATTCATGCGACTGTATGGTGAGTGAAAGCGCACAAGTAAACAACACCAAAAACAATACAAACGTTTTGTTTCTGATGAAAAAATTAAAAAGTTGTTGCATTACTTAAGATCTATTTTAGCAAGACACTTTTGTATTTTGCAAGGTTTTTTAGAACGATTCCAGTTCCTCTAACAACGGCTCTTAATGGATCTTCAGCAATATATACAGGCAAGTCTGTTTTTTGAGACAATCGTTTGTCTAAGCCTCTTAGCATAGAGCCTCCTCCAGCAAGATATATACCCGTATTGTAAATGTCTGCAGCAAGTTCTGGCGGCGTTTGTGAGAGTGTTTCCATCACAGAATCTTCAATTCGAAGAATGGATTTATCCAATGCTTTCGAAATTTCACGATGCGTAATTTGAACTTGCTTTGGTTTTCCAGTTAACAAATCTCTTCCTTGAACATTCATTTCATCCGGCGGAACTTCTAAATCTTCAGTGGCTGCTCCAATTTGAATTTTTATTTTTTCTGCCGTTCGGTCACCAACGTACAAATTGTGCTGAGTTCGCATATAGTAAATGATATCATTCGTAAATACATCTCCTGCAACTTTCACGGATTTGTCACAAACAATACCTCCCAGAGCAATGACGGCAATTTCGGTGGTTCCACCTCCGATGTCAACGATCATATTTCCTTTAGGTTGCATAATATCTACGCCAATTCCAATCGCTGCTGCCATGGGCTCATGAATTAGGTAAACTTCTTTTCCATTAACGCGTTCAGCGGATTCTTTTACCGCACGCATTTCCACTTCTGTAATTCCCGAAGGAATACAAATCACCATTCTTAAAGAAGGTGCAAATAATTTATTTTTTAATGCAGGGATGCTTTTGATAAACATGCTGATCATTTGTTCAGAGGCATCAAAATCTGCAATGACACCGTCTTTTAAGGGACGGATCGTTTTGATGTTTTCATGCGTTTTACCTTGCATCAAATTGGCTTCTTTTCCAACGGCAATAATTTTTCCAGAGATGCGATCTCTAGCCACAATGGATGGGCTGTCAATTACAACTTTGTCATTGTGAATTATTAATGTGTTGGCGGTACCTAAATCGATGGCTATTTCCTCAGTTAAGAAGTCAAAAAATCCCATATGCTATAAAAAATTACTGGGGGGTGTTAAAGTAAAAATGCTGTTTTGTAAATGTACTAAAATAAATTTTAGTTTGGAAATGCGTTTTACTTAAATTAATTAGTGCTTAAAATGACGTGTTTTTGTGAAAACCATCGCAACATTGTTTGCGTTACAATAGTCAATACTCAATTGATCTTTTATTGAACCGCCTGGTTGAATTACCGCCGTAATCCCTGCATTTTTAGCGATTTCTACACAGTCAGGAAACGGAAAAAAGGCATCACTAGCCATTACAGCACCACTCAAATTAAAGTTAAAGGAGTTCGCCTTATGAATTGCTTGGCTCAAGGCGTCTACACGACTTGTTTGTCCAGTTCCACTCGCAAATAATTGTTTGTTTTTAGCCAAAACGATTGTATTTGATTTCGTGTTTTTACATATTTTTGAAGCAAATAATAAATCTTCAATCTCACTGTCAATAGGCGTGGAGGTCGTTGCGTTCTCTAGCATATTTCGGTCATCTGTGATCGAGTCTTTTTGCTGAACCAACACACCATTCAAGCAACTTCGCACGCTCGTTTCAGGTAATTTGACGGTATTTTGAATCAATAGAATTCTGTTTTTCTTCCCTTTTAAAAGGGCTTCTGCCTCTGCGTTAAATGAAGGCGCGATCACAACCTCACAAAATAAAGTATGAATTTTTTCGGCGGTCGCTAAGTCAATTTCGCAGTTTGCAATTAAGACGCCACCAAATGCCGAGACTGGATCTCCTGCCAATGCATCAACATACGCTTGGTGTAAGGTGTCTCTTTGGGCAACGCCACAAGCATTGTTGTGTTTTAAAATAGCAAACGTTGGTGCTTCATCATGAAATTCGTTCATTAAGTTAACAGCAGCATCGACATCTAAAAGATTGTTATAGCTTAATTCTTTTCCATGAAGTTTTGTAAACATCGCTTCAAAATCTCCAAAGAAATAGCCTTTTTGGTGTGGGTTTTCCCCGTAACGAAGTGCAGTGCCTTGAGTTTCACTGATTTTTAAGACAACTTCTTCTTTTTTACTATTGAAATAATTAAAAATAGCACTATCATAATGCGATGAAACATTAAATGATTTGGTCGCAAAACGTTTACGATCTTCAATAGATACACGGCCTTCGGATTCAGAAATGAGCGCTAAAAATTCTGAATAATCATCTACAGACGACACACATATCACATCTTTGTAGTTTTTGGCAGCTGCACGTATCAGAGAAATTCCACCAATATCAATCTTTTCGATAATGTCTTCGTTACTTGCTCCAGAAACTACCGTTTTTTCAAATGGATAGAGATCCACGATCACCGCATCGATTTGTGGAATTGAAAAGGCGCCCATTTCTTCCACATCTTGGGCATTGTCTTGCCGATTTAAAATGCCACCAAATATTTTTGGATGTAATGTTTTGACACGGCCACCAAGAATAGCTGGGTAATCCGTTATATCTTCTGCGGGAACGACTTTAATTCCTAAGTCATTAATAAATTTTTGAGTTCCTCCTGTGGAGTATATAGTAACGCCTTGTTCGTTCAGTTTTTTTACGATTGGTTCTAGACCGTCTTTACTGAATACGGAAATTAAGGCAGATTTGATTGTTTTATTTTGGCTCATGGTGATGTCTGAATTTATCCCTCAAAAATAGTCAATTATCCTATAAACATTGAATTGAATTTCCTCAAAAAAATTTTATTTTTTAACGAAACAAGGGAGTTATTAACAACTACATGAGTGTAGCAACCGATCGACATACAAATTCTAAGAAACGTTCATCATCTTCTGTAAATGGATCAATAGCATTTGAGTCAATATCAATTTGCCCAATATTTTTACCGTTGACAAATAATGGGACTACAATTTCAGACTTGACGCTCATACTGCAAGCGATGTAATTGTCCTGAGCTTTTACATCCGGCACTACAAAATTTTCATTACTAAGAGCCACTTGTCCACAAATTCCCTTTCCAAACGGAATGGTGGTGTGATCGGTTGGCGTTCCTGCGTAGGGACCGAGCTTCAGCTCCTCTTTGTCTCCATTTCTGAAATAAAAACCAACCCAATCATAATGTGGCACGGATGTTTTTAATAATTCACATATCAAATGGAGTGTTTGATCTTGTGTTATTGAGTGGCGTATTAAGTCAGTAATTTTGGATTGTAATGCCTCGAAAATCATTATAAATATTTTTACAAAAATACCATATATCTGATAAAAGTGATAGCTAAGAGGTCTTATTTTATGTTAATTTTCTGGTAACCAATGCCGCAAGTTGGATGAGTTTTGTTAAATTTGGATTATGCAAAAAACGATAGCGCATAAATTTTTCTCATTGACTCTAGCATTTTTAGTGCTTGTGTCAGCTTTTTCATTCAAAATAGAAACCCATTTTTGTGGGTCTAAAATAGTAGATGTAGCAGTTTTTTCAAGCGTTAAATCTTGTTGCAGTGCAACACCATCTTTGGGGTCTGAATTTCAATTCACCAAAAATAGCTGTTGCAAAAACAAGGTGCTATCTGTTAAAGGTTTAAAACACTATAAAATTGTTTCACTCTCGATCGAACTTCCCGTTGTGAACGTTTTTTTAGAACCGTCTAAATTTTATATCGAACCGCTATTCTTTGATTTTTCGGATTCAGATTATTACTCTAGCTATTCCCCTCCAGATTTGGTGATTGACTTTCTGGTTGATCATCAAATTTTCTTAATTTGATTTAGTACTATACAAGCATGTTCATTAAAAAAGTGAATTTTGTCTCCTCCCTTATTATAGTATTAATTATAAATTAAATCACAATGAAATCTACAGTATATCTAATTTTATTCATTCCATTTTTCATGAGTTCACAAACGGAACTTAAAGGAATGGTTATGGAACTAAATCCCCAAAACAAACACGTTCCCCTGTTTGGTGCCAATGTATTTTGGTTGAACTCTTCTATTGGAACGACCACTACGCTAGATGGGACTTTTGTATTGCCATATAAATCCTCCTACAAAAAACTTGTCATTAGCTACATCGGGTTTAAAACAGACACCTTAACCATCGCTTCTCCAAAAATGATTCATCATTTGTTAGAGGCTTCTAGCGACCTTGGTGAAGTAACCGTGTCTGTGCGTAAAAAAGCCACAGCAACCTCTTACCTTTCATCCCGAAATATTTCTACAATAAGTAGTAAAGAATTGTTGAAAGCGGCTTGTTGTAATTTGTCCGAAAGTTTTGAAACGAACCCTTCTATAGATGTCAATTTTACGGATGCCATTTCTGGGACAAAGCAAATTAAAATGCTAGGACTCACAAGTCCCTATATTTTAATTACTACTGAAAACATACCTTCGATTCGGGGTGCCTCGCAAGCCTACGGCTTGAGTTTTATTCCAGGAACTTGGGTCGAAAGCATTCAGGTTACTAAAGGGGCTGGAAGTGTAGTTAATGGTTTTGAAAGTATTGCGGGACAAATCAATGCAGAACTTGTAAAGCCATCTACTGACAGTCGTGTATTTTTTAATGCCTATGGATCTTTGAATGGACGAACGGAGGTAAACACACATCTAAATTCAAATATTTCTGAAAGATGGAGTACTGGATTGTACCTCCACGCGAATAATCGATCTAAAAAATTTGACAGAAACAACGACTCCTTTTTAGATATGCCGTTGGCCAAACAAATTAATGTTATGAATCGTTGGCAGTATTCCAATCTTGAAAAAGGGCTCATTAGTTTTTTGAGTGCGCGGTATTTGAATGATGAAAAACAATCAGGTCAACTGAGTTTCGATCCTGATAAAAATAGACTCTCAAGTTCTATCTGGGGGAGTGAAGTAGCGACGAAGCGTTTTGAAGTGTCTGGTAAATTTGGGTATGTCAACCCGGAGATCCCCTACCAAAGCTTAGGACTTCAACTCGCTTACAGCGATCATGATCAAGAGTCCTACTTTGGGTTAAATCAATATGATATCCGCCATAAAAGTTTGTACACAAATTTCGTTTACAATTCTATTATTAGCGATTCCCGACACAAAATCAAGACGGGTCTAACCGTGACCTATGATCGGTATGATGAGGCCGTGAATTCGAAATTTTATGGCAGAAAAGAGCAGTCTGTCGGTGGGTTTTTTGAATACAGTTTTGATAATTTAGAAGCCCTTAATTTAACAGCGGGGATTCGTGTAGATCACCATAATTTATTAGGAACTTTTGTGACTCCTCGATTGCATGCACGTTACACGCCTTGGGAAAAATCAGCGTTAAGATTTTCAGTTGGACGGGGAAAACGAGCGGCTAATATTTTTGCCGAAAACCAAAGACTTTTTGCAACTTCAAGAACCATTAACATCCAAAGCTCAGGTGGAGAGTTCTATGGATTAGAGCCTGAAATTGCATGGAATTATGGAGTGTCTTTTTTACAAGGCTTTAAGTTTTTCGACCGAAAAGCGGAGCTGACCTTGGACTTTTATCGCACTGATTTTCAAAACCAAGCCGTTGTAGATTATGAAAATCCTTATGAGGTAAACTTTTATAATTTGGAAGGGTCTAGTTATGCCAATAGTTTTCAAGTAGAATTTAGTTTAAATATTCTGAAGTATTTAGATTTAAAAACAGCCTATAAGTTTTACGATGTTAAAACACAGTATAAATCTGGAAAACTAAAAAAACCTTTAACCTCCCAGCATCGCGTATTCGCAAATTTATCCTACGAAATTCGTGAAACAGAAAATGATGGTATATGGAAATTTGACACCACATTTAACTGGTTTGGGAAACAGCGTTTTTCATCGACTGCTTTCAGTCCTGAGGCCTATCAATTACCGTCTTATTCCCCAACTATCTCTACATTGAATGCACAAGTTACCAAGGTTTTTTCAAACTCTTTTGAGGTTTATCTTGGTGCCGAAAACATGACCAACTCAACTCAAAAAAATCCAATAATTAGCTCAGAAAACCCTTTTGGGTCAAATTTTGATACTACATTTGTTTATGGCCCCATATTTGGGAGTACTTATTACGCGGGCTTACGTTATAAACTAAATTAATATTTATGAAAAAAATAATTATATCACTCACAATGCTTTGTTTTAGTGTCTTAAGTTTTGGTCAAAACAAAAATGCCAAAGCCTCCTTTGAAGTAGATGGGGTCTGCATGATGTGTAAAAGTCGTATTGAAAAAGCGTGTATTAAAACGAAGGGTGTTAAATCGGCTGTTTGGAATGTTAAAAGCCACGAATTAAAACTTATTTTTAATGAACATAAAACGGACCTCAGTACCATCCAAAAAAATATTTTGGCTGTTGGTCATGATACTGAAAACCTAAAAGCTACTAAGGAAGCTTATGAGACCGTTCATCCATGTTGTAAGTATCGCGAAGAAGAAGTTGTAAAAGATCACAATTAATATCATATCAAAAAAAAGCTCCTGAATTTCAGGAGCTTTTTTTTGTAATTAGTTTGTGTTAGATTACATCATTCCTGGCATCCCGCCGCCCATTGGAGGCATTGCAGGTGCATCTTCTTTAATGTCTATCAAAGCACATTCGGTGGTTAGAATCATGCCTGCTACAGAAGCCGCATTTTCTAAAGCAACCCGTGTTACTTTTTTAGGATCAATAATTCCTGCTTTAAGCATATCTACATACGCATCGTTTTTGGCATCATACCCAAAATCGCCTTTGCCCTCTAATACTTTATTAATGACCACACTTCCTTCGCCACCAGCGTTTTCAACGATGGTACGTAAAGGCGCTTCAATGGCTTTTGACACAATTTGAATACCAGTTACTTCATCCAAATTGGCTGCGGTTAGTTTCTCAAGTGTTTTTTGAGCTCTTACAAGCGCTACTCCTCCACCAGCAACAATCCCTTCTTCAACGGCTGCACGTGTAGCGTGTAGCGCATCATCGACACGGTCTTTCTTTTCTTTCATTTCGATTTCACTCGCTGCTCCAACATATAAAACGGCAACACCGCCCGCTAATTTAGCCAAACGTTCCTGTAGTTTTTCTTTGTCATAGTCACTCGTCGTCGTTTCAATTTGTGCTTTGATTTGGTTCACGCGCGCTTTGATGTCATTTGCATTTCCAAATCCGTTGACAATGGTTGTATTGTCTTTGTCAATCGTTACTGTTTCGGCAGTCCCTAGCATGGTTAAATCGGCATTCTCTAAAGAAAACCCGCGTTCTTCCGAAATCACGGTACCACCTGTTAGGATGGCGATGTCTTCAAGCATTGCTTTTCGACGGTCTCCAAAGCCTGGTGCTTTTACGGCAGCAATTTTAAGACCCCCTCTTAATTTGTTAACCACTAAAGTTGCTAAGGCTTGACCATCAACATCTTCTGCAATAATTAATAAGGGACGTCCCGATTGCGCTACAGGTTCCAAGATTGGAAGTACTTCTTGAAGATTTGATATTTTTTTGTCAAATAATAAAATATAAGGATTTTCTAAATCGGCAATCATTTTATCGGCATCGGTCACAAAATAAGGACTTAAATACCCTCTATCAAATTGCATCCCTTCAACCACATCCACATAAGTGTCCATTCCTTTGGCTTCCTCAACAGTGATCACACCTTCTTTACCTACTTTTCCAAATGCTAAGGCAATAAGTTCTCCGATAGTATTGTCGTTATTGGCAGAAACAGAGGCAATTTGTTGAATTTTCTCAGAAGAGTTTCCAACTTTCTTTGCTTGTTTTTCTAAATCAGTGATGATTGATGTTACTGCTTTGTCAATCCCACGTTTTAAATCCATTGGATTGGCGCCTGCGGCAACATTCTTCAATCCTTCTTTCACAATTGCTTGTGCTAAGACGGTTGCTGTGGTGGTACCATCTCCAGCTAAGTCATTGGTTTTAGAAGCCACTTCTTTCACCATTTGAGCGCCCATATTTTCCAAAGGATCTTCTAATTCAACTTCTTTTGCAACTGAGACCCCATCTTTAGTGACCTGTGGAGCACCAAAACTTTTACTAATAATTACATTACGACCTTTTGGGCCTAAGGTTACTTTTACTGCATTTGCTAACGCATCAACGCCACGTTTTAATCCGTCACGTGCATCAATATCAAATTTTATGTCTTTTGCCATTTTTTAGTTTTTTAAAAATTAAACAATTGCAAGAATATCACTTTCTCGCATGATTAAATAATCAGTTCCTTCTAGTTTAAGCTCTGTACCTGCATATTTCCCGTAAAGTACAGAGTCGCCAACCTTTACAGTTGTAGGCTCATCTTTTGTGCCTTTACCAACAGCAACGACCGTTCCTTTTTGAGGTTTTTCTTTCGCATTATCAGGAATGATAATTCCAGAAGCGGTTTTTGTTTCAGCCTGCAATGGTTCTACAAGAACTCTGTCTGCTAATGGTTTGATGTTTAAAGCCATATGATTCAATTTTTAGTGTTGTTTTTATATAATATGATCCAGTCTAAAAGTGTGCCAACCCTTCTAAACTGACAAACTTTCAGAAACAAAAAATGTCAACGTGTTGGCGTTGACATTTTGTAATTTTTATGAAGCATTTCTATTACTCTGAATCCGTTGCTTCTGGTGTTGAGTTCTCTTCTGTAGGTGTGTCTTGAACAGGCACTGCTATTGGCTGAGACGTTGCTGGTGCAGCATCTAAATCAAGTGCTTTTGACTCTTGACTGTTATCAGTGCCTCCTATAGCAACATTAGACAATAAAATTAAAGCTAGTAATAAGGTTGCAAGTGCCCAAGTACTTTTGTCCAAAAAGTCAGATGTTTTTTTAACACCACCAACCTGCTGGGTTCCACCGCCACCAAAAGAAGAAGATAATCCTCCGCCTTTAGGATTTTGAACCATTATAACAACGACAAGTAGAAAGGCTACTATGACGATAAGAACTAGAAATATAGAAAATGTACTCATTAGATATTATTTTTTTCTTTTAAGACTTTTATTGATTGAATTTGGTCTGCAAATAAACTACTTTTTTCTGGATATTTCAAACTTAAAATACGGTAAGACTGTATTGCTTTATCATAGTTTTTTTGTTCCACATAAATTCTGGCTAGAGTTTCGGTCATTAAATCTTCAGTTTCAACGGGAACGACTTCAGCAATATTGATTAATTTTGAGTTTTTGTCGACGGGTTTTAATTTTGGTTTATTAGAAATAAAGGCGTCAATAAGCGCAAATTTTTTATTACGAGACGCGTCATTCGTTGGTTCAGACGCTTCGGAACGGACGATGGCTTTTTTCTGTGTTAAACGAAGCCATTCCGAAAATGAAAAAGTTTCGTTTTTTTCAAAACTTAAGGGTTTCCCAAGTTCTAATATTGATTCAGAAGAGCCTTCATTTAAAGTTTTTGACGTGATCGCTGCGGTCTCTAAACCTAAATCAGATTCTAAAAAAGTTTGTGAAGAGATGTCCTGAAACTCTGAAACTTTAATTGTTTTGATTTGATCAAAATTTTGTTTGATATGCGTCGAAATATCATTTTGTACAAATATTTCAGAAGTAATAAAATCAAATAACACACTTCGGTCGGTGGTAAAGGCGGCGGTAGTTTTTAGTTCCTGATTATACTTAAAACTCCCGAGATCCTTTAGTCCTTTTAGGTAAATTGCTCTGGCCGATTGAAAGTAGGGAAATTCCTCAATAATAGCAGCGACATGACCAACTTGGTCTTTGTCTAAAGCCGAAGGGTTGTGTAATAGATATGTGAATTCAGAGGTGTTCATATTGTTACCAATTGGCTAGCGAGGCATTTACGACATCTTGAGTAATTCGTTCAAAAACTTCTTCAATGGCTGTTGTTTTTTGGGCGCCAATAAGTTGCGCACTTCCTTCGTAGTTATAAAAAAACGAGAAGCGTTTTTCAAATTCTGCATCCTCATCATTTTTATCAAAAAACCGCACATTTATACTGATTGTTAGTTGATTCTGGGCGGCTGTATTGCTCGAAGTAGCCGTTGTGGGGGATATTCTGTACTCTACTATTTCACCTTCGTAAACGATGTCTCCATTTGATTTAACAAGATCTAAACTCGTTTGATTTAAAATTAAATCCTGAAGCGATAAAGTAAAGTCCCGTTCAATTCCAGGTTCAATCAGTGCTGCTGTATTTTGAAAGTAATTTACCTGAAAGGTTTTCGTGTCTGCACTTAACGAAATCCCTGTAAAGGAGTAAGCCCCACACCCTAAAATAAGGGTAAAAGCACTCACCGCCAAGCTGTATTTTAAAACGTTAAAGGTCATATTGTTTTATTTTTCGATATAAAGTACGTTCGCTAATTCCCAATTCATCTGCTGCTAATTTACGCTTTCCTTGGTGACGTTCAAGCGATTTTTTAATAAGTTCTAATTCTTTATCGTGTAGTGACAGCGTCTCTTCTTCCTCTTCAATCGCTTCTGTGTAGGTGTATTTTTCGTCGTTATCACTAATGATTTCAACAGGATTTTCTTCTTGTGTTTTCGCAGGAAGTGACAGAAGTTCGGGTTTTTCTTCAGGCTCTAGGGTGTCGTCTTTATTATAAATTTTTTGAATTAAACCTTCATTATTTTTTTGAACATCACTGTGATTTTCATGTTTCATCAATTCCATCGTTAGTTTTTTGAGATCATTCAAATCGCTTTTCATGTCAAATAAAACTTTATATAAAATTTCTCTTTCGGTACTAAAATCACTTTGCCCTTTTTCTTTTCCTTGAACCGCTGGTAAGTTGCTACCCATATTTGGTAAATATGTTTTTAACGTCAACACATCAATCATTCTAGAGGATTCTAAAACCGATATTTGTTCGGCTACATTTCTGAGCTGTCTAATATTGCCGCTCCATCGGTATTTTATAAGTGCATCTATCGCATTATCATCGAGTCGAATCGTGGGCATTTTGTATTTTAAAGCAAAATCACTTGCAAATTTTCTAAACAACAAATGAATATCGTCTTTTCGATTTCGAAGAGACGGCAATAAAATTTCAACGGTGCTTAATCGGTAATACAGATCTTCTCGAAATTTTTCTTTTTCAATGGCTTCAAACATATTAACGTTGGTAGCCGCTACAATTCTAACATCTGTTTTTAAAACGGTGCTTGAGCCAACCTTAATAAATTCTCCATTTTCTAAAACTCTTAATAATCGAACTTGGGTTGTTAATGGGAGCTCGCCGACTT
Source organism: Formosa sp. Hel1_33_131 (assembly GCA_949499105.1). GTDB lineage: Bacteria > Bacteroidota > Bacteroidia > Flavobacteriales > Flavobacteriaceae > Hel1-33-131. The sequence continues at coordinate 47,869 of CATEFX010000039.1, forward strand.
CATCTAAAAAGATGGTGCCCCCATTGGCGACTTCAAAGTAGCCAGAACGGGTTTGAGTGGCTCCTGTAAAAGCCCCTTTTTCATGCCCAAAAAGCTCACTATCAATAGTCCCCTCCGGAATGGCGCCACAATTGACAGCGATGTATTTGCCGTGTTTTCGGTGCGAGAGTTGATGAATGATTTTAGGAATACTTTCTTTTCCAACGCCACTTTCTCCAGTGACTAACACCGAAATATCTGTAGGTGCCACCTGAACAGCTTTTTCTATGGCACGATTAAGACCCGTGTCATTTCCAATAATTCCAAACCGTTGTTTTATAGATTGAACTGTTTCCATAATTAATTATTTTCAGATAAACCAATGGCATTCCCAATCAGAGTCGCACTTGTACAATTATGTATTTTAACCAGCACAAAATCTCCAATTTTATAGTCTTCTTTCGGAAATACAGCCACGGTGTTATGCGCACTTCTTCCAGACCATTCAGAAGCAGATTTTTTTGATTCTTTTTCAATTAAGATTTCCACCGTTTGATTCAGAAATTGTTCTGTTCTGTACAAGCCATGCGCACGTTGCAGTTCGACGACTTCAGCCAAACGTCTTTTTTTAGTTTCAAAAGACACATCATCTTCGAGTTTTCTTTCTGCCATGGTGCCAGGGCGCTCGGAATAGGCATACATATATCCAAAACTATACTTAATCACCTTCATTAAGCTTAAGGTATCTCGGTGGTCGTCCTCCGTTTCGGTTGGAAAGCCACAAATCATATCTTGAGAAATGGTACAGTCTGGAATAATGCCTTTAATGTTTTTCACTAATTCAATATATTCTTCACGGGTATGTTGACGGTTCATTTCATCCAAAATTCGATTGCTCCCACTTTGAACTGGAAGGTGAACATGATTACAAATATTTTGATGTTTAGCCATCGTTTTAATGACGTCTAATGACATGTCTTGTGGATTAGAAGTCGAAAATCGGATCCTCACTTTTGGTTGTGCTTTGGCGCACATATCTAAAAGTAACGCAAAGTCAACAGCCGTCGCTTTTTGCATGTCTGTAGCCTTCGAAAACTCTTTTTTTAATCCGCCGCCGTACCAAAGATAGCTATCAACGTTTTGTCCCAAAAGCGTCACTTCTTTGTAACCTTTGTTCCATAAATCATTAATTTCTTCAAGGATACTTTGAGGTTCTCTACTGCGCTCGCGCCCTCTTGTAAAAGGCACCACACAAAACGTACACATATTGTCGCAGCCTCTAGTGATAGATACAAAAGCAGTGACGCCGTTAGTATGGAGTCTTACCGGTGAGATATCACCATAAGTTTCGTCTTTAGAAAGAATTACATTTACGGCACTTCGGCCTTCTTCAACTTCCGATATAAGGTTAGGGAGATCTTTGTAAGCATCTGGCCCCACCACTAAATCAACGATTTTTTCTTCTTCTAAAAATTTACTTTTAAGACGTTCCGCCATGCAGCCCAAAACGCCGACTTTCATTTTTGGATTGATGCGTTTAACAGCATTGTATTTTTCGAGTCTTTTACGAACGGTTTGCTCTGCTTTATCACGAATAGAACAGGTGTTTACCAATACGAGATCCGCTTCTTCCAAAACTTGAGTGGTGTTAAAACCTTCTTTTGAAAGGATGGAAGCTACAATTTCACTATCACTAAAATTCATAGCGCATCCATAGCTTTCTATAAAAAGCTTCTTGGTGTTTTCTGGGTTAGGTCTAACAGCTAAATTTGAGCCTTGAACCGTTTCGTCAATTGTTTTCTCCATAAGTTTTTCAAAATCCATTGAAGGACACTAAGTGTGCAA